>JAQSWN010000441.1 GCA_029266615.1 Polyangiaceae bacterium | reverse complement strand
GCGGCGAGTATATAGAATCGGGCCATGGAGATGCTCGCGAGGTTCTGGGATCTGGTCGTCCGCCTCGACGTCCCTCTCGCCGATTTCGTCAGGCAGCACGGCGTCTGGGTGTACGCGCTGCTGTTCGTGATCGTGTTCTGCGAAACCGGACTGGTGGTCACGCCTTTCCTGCCGGGCGACTCGCTGCTTTTCGTCGCCGGCGCGGTCGCCGCCGCGGGCGACATGAACATCGGCCTGCTGATGGCGACGCTGGTCGCGGCCGCGCTGTGCGGCGACAACGTCAACTACGGGGTCGGGCGCTGGATCGGGCCGCGGGTGTTCAGCTTCGAGCGCTCGCGCTGGTTCAATCCGGCGCACCTTGTGCGTGCGCACGAGTTTTACGAGCGCCACGGCGGCAAGACCATCATCCTCGCGCGCTTCGTGCCCATCGTGCGCACCTACGTGCCGTTCGTCGCCGGCGTCGGCGCGATGCCCTACCTGCGCTACCTCGGCTTCTGCATCGTCGGCGCGCTCGTCTGGGTCGTGTCCCTCTGCCTGCTCGGCTACTGGTTCGGCAACCAGCCCGTCGTGAAGAACAACCTGACGGTCGTCATCCTCATCATCGTCGCAATTTCGATCTCGCCCGGGTTCCTGGCCTGGGTGCGCGCGCGCAAGGGATACGGATGAACGCGGCCGCGATCGAGCAGCGGCGGCGCGAGATCGTCGCCCGCTTCGGCCCCTGGACGGCGCACAACATCCGGCTCGCCGACGAGGTTTACACCATGGCGCCCGGCATCGCGGGCGACGAGGTCAAGCTGCGCCGCATCTTGCAAAGCGTCGCCGACTTGGCAGCGCAGCCACTGGCCGGGCTGCGCGTCCTCGACCTCGCGTGCCTCGAGGGTCTGTACGCGGTCGAGTTCGCGCGCCACGGTGCCCGGGTGGTCGGCGTTGAAGGGCGCGCCGTCAACCTGGCAAAGGCCAGCTTCGCCAAGGAGGTGCTGGAGCTCGGCAACCTCGAGCTCCGGCAAGACGACGTCCGCAACCTGAGCCGCGAGCGCTACGGCTCGTTCGACGTGGTGCTATGCCTCGGCATCCTCTACCACCTCGACGCTCCCGACCTGTTTGCCTTCCTCGAGCGCACCGCCGAGGTCTGCCAGCGCTTCGCCGTGATCGACACCCATGTCAGCCTCGTGGCCGAGGAGACGCGCGTCCATCGAGGGCTCGAGTACCGCGGACAGAGCTACGTCGAGCACGCGCCGCACGCCACCGCGGAGGAGAAGGCGAGCAGGCTCTGGGCTTCGCTCGACAACTCGACGAGCTTCTGGCTGACGCGCGCGTCGCTCTACAACGCCCTGCTGCACAGCGGATTTACTTCCGTGCTCGAATGCCAGCTTCCGCCGGAGCCCGCCAAGCCCGAGGACCGCGTCACCCTCGTCGCCATGAAGGGTCGGCGCCACGAGCTAACCAGCGCCCCGCTCGCCGATGCGCTGCCCTTGGAAGTGCCGGAGGACCCTAAGGGGTCGGTGTAAAAAGAAAAGGCCCAGGGTCACTGGGCCGGAGGAGGAGTCGGACTCTTAACTTAGGTCAGTCCGGGCGTCGTACAGGTATGACCTTAAGCGGTCCGTTACCAACGAACGCGGTGCCGCTATTGGTCTTCCCTTTGAGGATGCCATCTTCATGATGGATGGTGATTTTCGACAGTTGCGTATCGAAGTGGCAGATACGATCGAGGTGCCCGTCCCCGTTCACATCCTCGCCCTCTTTACTACATCTACGAAGGCTCTTTTCGTCACCAGTACCGCCGAAGGTGAGATTCTCGACGTCGGCTCGGATTTGGAACGGGTCGAAGTTCGCGGCACCCAGTAGCGCAACCGGGATATTGCCCTTCGAATTCGGATTCACTGGCGCGTACTCGATCGTGCCGGGCTTTATGTCTATCGCGACCGGGATGAAAGGTATGGTGCGCGAAATGATCAGCGTGTAGCGGCCGTTGTAAAAGGGTTGTTGAAACGCGAATCGCGGGCTAGGTGCCATGGCCTGGAAGGTAACCCTGAAAGGCGTTACTGCGACCAAATACTTCCCGTCTGCTGGCAGTATCTTCTTGTCGATGCGGGCGTCGCGTAGGTTATTTGAACCTTCGTCCCCGGTGTTGGGATCGTTACTCGCTGCCAGCCAGGCATGCCGTCGAAGGTGTAGAAATCGACGTCCTTAAGAGCGGTGGCCGTACCGGTTGCATGTCCAATAGCACCGGAAACGGTGACGCTGCCGCTCGAACCGATGGGCAAGTGCTGGGCAGTGGCTACTGCGTCGTTCGCGCCTATCGTGCCGACTGGCTCTGCCTCTTGGACGACTTGAGCTAGCGCGCTCAGATTGAATGCAGCTAAGAGCGCGGTTGCGAGAAGCGTGCGGAGGATTCGTTTTTCTTTCATTGGAACACCCCTTTATCTGAGTGTCGCTTAATGGCGACATCCCTGAGCCCTTGCATTTCCGCATGCGGCGCTACGGGTGTCGATGAAAAAATCCGCAACGAAACCGGTCGGGGGAACCGCTTGATCACTCCTGACATCCGCTCGTCGGCTTGCTAGCGATGGCGGTGAAAGAAGTCACTATTTGTGCAGCGCAATAGGCAGCGGTAGGGCAGTGCTCGGCCCGTGGGGGCGCGGCGGG
>JAQSWN010000284.1 GCA_029266615.1 Polyangiaceae bacterium | reverse complement strand
GGTGCCTGGCAGCCCGCGCGGGAAGAGCTCGTCGCCTTGGACTTGCGCATTTCGTCCGGGCTCGACGTCGCCTTCGACGCGGAGGGCAACGGGCTGGCCACCTTCTCGGTATTGGACGCGACCGCGGACCGAATGCAGATCTTGGTGGCGCGCTACACGGCCAGCGTCGGCAAGTGGGCGATCGCCCAATCCATCCCTGGCAGTCTGGCGGACCTCAGCGACCGCACCGTGGGCGCTCCCATCGTCAAGATGGCGTCCACCGGGGAGGCCATGGTCGTTTGGCCTGTGGGCGGCTGGTTGAAGGGCAGCTACTACAGCCCTCAGGACGGCTGGTTCAGCGCCGAGGTGGTGAGCGGCAGCATCAGCGTCCAGCCGACCACGGAAGGCGCGGCCAGCCTCACTTACGATGGTGCCGAATTCGTGGCGGCCTGGTTCGGGGAACCCGAAGACGGTATCCGGAGAGCATTCACCGCTCGCTACGCGCCGGCCGAGGGTTGGCGCACAGCAGAAGGTCACGATGCCAAGCCCCCGCTAACGCTCGCTTTGCACGAGCCACCCCAAGTCGTATCGGACGAGCACGGCGGCCTGCTCCTCGTTTGGAGGACGAGGACGCCCCTGGGCTACCCGCTCGCACGGCGCCGCTTCATCGCGGGCTCGTGGGAGCCGATCGTGACGTTTCCCGGGGTCATGATCCCTGGGAGGGCGCGGTTGAAAGCCACGGCCATGAATCAGAGCGGTGTCGCTTCCATCCCCTGGCCCGGAGAAAACGCGGCCGGCGAATGGGTCTCGATTCAGGTGGCGCGTTTCTACTGACGCCGCGGGTTGCTGCGGCGCCGGCTCACACGAGTCAGCGCGGCGGTGAGCGCAGCGTGCAACGGGCGTTGATGCAGAAATCCATCGGGTTGCAGCAGTCTCCCGAGTCCACACAGGCTTCGTCCGTCTGTGAGCAAGTGTTCATGGGCGGCGGGACGCACTCGAGTTGAGGCGCGCCGTCCGCCCCGGCCGACGTTTGCCGGCAGTAGCCGCCGCAGCAATCCGAGCCGGACTCGCAGGCGCCGCCGTCCGGCTGGCACGGCGCCATCGCCGCGAAGGCGCGCATGTTGCCTCCGTCGATTTCCTGGCCCGGAAGATAAAATGCGGGGTGGCTCGGGTCGGCGGCTTCCAAGTGGTTCACGTCGATGGCCGCGATCCATAGCTTCTTGCGCAAGCTGGGAACGGAGTCGCTACCCCAGGGGTCCTGCTTGTTGACCGTATCTTCCAGCCGGCCGCCGGGAGCGATTTCGTTGCCGTAGGCGCGACGGCTGGTGAAGAGCACCCAGTAGTAGCCGCCCACCGCGACGGGCAACACGTTGGGCTCGTAGCTCATGCGGCCTTCGACGACCTCGCCGTACGGGAGGGTAAGGGTTCCCGCTTCGTCGCGGCCGTTCAGCGCGTTGAGCTTCTTCACGACCTTGCTCTCGACGTCCACCATACGAAGCTCCGCGTACTGCGGCTTGCTCTGCTGGGTGCCGCCCGTGAACTCGTAGGAGTCGAACGAGTCCCCCGCGTGATAGACCACGGCACTGTTGTCGGGCAGGAACGTCGGCCACGCCATCGCCTCCGCGCCGCCGTTGACGAGGATGTTGGGCGACGAAAAGCGGTTGGTCGCGTCGTCGAAGTCCAACATGGAGAGCACGCGCGAGTCCAGCTTGTCGCCGTCTAGGAAGGTGACCTTGGTGCCGTCCGGTGAAAAAGCGGGAGTTTGCGCGTACTTCGTGGCGAGCCCGGAAGCCACGATCGGCATTCCGGTCTTGGTGTCTACCAGCGAAGATTGGTAACCAGCGGCGGAGTACACGCCGCGCATGATCTTCGTCGGCCAGGCCCCGGGAGGAAGGCCGTTGGTGAGAGCCTTACTGCCGTCCGGCGTGAGGCCCGCGAACGGGAAGACGAGCCCGTTCGCGCCGAGCATGCGGTCCTGGATCGCGCCGTCGGGGGAGAGGTCGTAAGTTTCGCTCGTCTTCGGCGCGTAGGTGGCAAGCTCGTAGCCGCTGCCGGTGGCGAGCACGCTGCCCTTCGAGCTCACGGCATGGCAAACGGTACAGCCGCGCTTGACGACCTCCGCGTTACCGCCCGCTTTGATGCGCAAGATGCCGCCCTTGTCCGTATCCGTCATGCCGCGCGTGAGGGGCGAGTCGTACGTGTTGTAGTAAATGATGCCCTTCATGCTCGCCTGCGCGACGCGGTACGTCTGCGCGGCCGGGCCCGTGACTCGACCGGCTTCGAGCTTGCTGACCGAGAGCGACACGTCCACGCCGGCGCCGGCGGTGAGCGTCATGCCCTTCCACACCGCTTCGGGAATGGCGACCTGAATACGTGTCGGCGTGCCGGCGCTGAATTGCTGGTACTTGAAATAGGAGAGCGTGATGCTCGTGTACGTGCTGGTCGCGGCCTTGCCGGCCAATTGGAGCAGCGGTGAAGAAAGGCCGCGCGGGAACACGGTGCCGTCGTACGGGTAAAGGAACTTGTAAGCGGGATCTGCGCTTCCGCCGGCGACGAGCGCGGCCTGGTCCGCCTCGGAGAGCTTGCCTTCGTTGTTGGTAATGTCGACGTTGACGGTCAGCTCCGCGCTCTTCGTGGTGTTACCCACGGTCGCGGAGATGATGACGACGCCGCCCACGTAGCCGTTAGCGTGGAACGTTCCGTCCCCGCTAATGGAGCCTATCTTCGTGTCGTCGACCGACCAGGTGATGCCTTCCGTAACGGTGGCACCGTCCGCGGATTTGAGCGTGAGGTGCACGTCCTTCGGCTCGCCGCTCACGGTGATGCTTGCCCCCGAATCCGAGTCGATGGTGCCGTTGTAGGTGTCCGTGCCGCTGCCGCTGCCGCCATTGCCCGGCAAGTTCAGGCTACCGCCGAGGTTCGCGGTCGCGCCGGTGCTAGTGCTAGCGCCCTGGCCGTTGTTCTTGCCGCCCACGGGGCTGCCGCCGCCGCTCGCCTGACACGCGACCGACAGAGAGAGCAAGCACAGCGGGAGCAAGCCCGAGCGAATCGACACGTCGAGAAGCGAACGCATGAACAGCCTCCACGCAGTCGCCAGCACGCGAGTTGGGCGCGTGCGCGAGGCAACTACGACTCTTGCCGCAACGTAACATCCATGAACTACGCAGCAAGCGGAAACGTGGTCAAAAGCCGATGTTTACTGAACACCGAGATCGCAAAAACCCCGGTAAATCACGGCGTTTGACCACGATTTGGTTTGACCGACACTCGGGGTGACCCCATAAACGTGAGTAACGACTCAAGCGCTTTTGCCGCGCAACACCCATGAGTTGTCGTCGCGGCGCCCGAGTGGCCGCACGCCGCACCGCGCGAGCCCGATGTACTCTTTTCAGCGCTCTGTCAACGTATCGCCGCCGCGTCCGCGGCGGCTCCGGGCTTGCGCGGTCCCGTCGCGGTCCCGTCGCTGCGCTTTAGCCTTCGCTGGGCGGAGGAACCGACGGCCGCGTGGGCAAGAGCTCTTCGCGGAAGCGCGCGCCCACGTGGCGCACCGGCGCCGCCTCGCCCGCCCGCTGCGCGCGCATGCAGTCCGCGGCCACGCTCAGGATTTCGCGCACGTCGAAGCCGATGTGTTCGATACCTTGGTCCGCGCCGTAGGGGCGCGGCCAATTGCAATGCGCGAGCACGTACACGTCCTGCCCCGGCACGACGCCGGCGAGCTTGAGCCCTTCCAGCACCGGCTCCACCAGGTTGTCGTCGGTGATGAAGAGCGCGTCGGGGCGATCCGGACGGTCGAAGAGCAGCTGAGTCACGTGCTCGCAGCCGACGGGGCCGACGTGGAGCGGCAGCAAACTCTGCCGAGCGAGGCCGCGCGCCAGCAGCCGTTGCTGCGCCTCCGCCAAATTCGGCGCGTGCGGGGAGAGCACCGCGACTCGCTCACCGTGCTCGATCAGGCGCTCTGCCGCCCGGTCGATCAGGCCGGCGAAATCCAACTGCAAGAGGCCCGAGTGCGGCAAGGCAGCCCAAATCGCGGCCCGGGGCAAGCCCGGGCTCTGCAGCACCGGCAGCAGGAACATCGTGCTGGAGCTCATCAGGAACAGACCCGCGGCGGAGCCCTGCTCGATGACCTCGCACAGTTTTTGGTAGGCGGGATTGTTCTCCCGGCCGTCCACACCGATGAGCGGAGTCACGTCGCCGACCAGGCCCGTCTCCCCGCGCTCTATCAAGTCCAGGAAGGTCGAGAGGAAGTTGGTCCACTCGAAGGAGCCAGGCTGTTCGCTCGTCACCCACAGGTAGCGGTGGTGATGCGGCAGCTGGTCCGAGACGAACAGGCTGCGCTCCCCGTGCGACGTGATGAGGCCTTCGTCCCGCAGCGCCGCGACGACGCGGGCGACGGTGGGGCGAGTGACCCCAAACTGCTCCATCAGCGCGTCGTACGTGGGCAAGCGCGACCCAGGCGCGCGCGTTCCGGAGACAATTTCGTCCCGGAGAACCTTGATGATCTGTTCGGCCTTGCGGGAAGGCATGGTGCGGTAACCGAACTTCGTTATAGCGCGAAACGGTGGGGACTTGGCTAATCCGTTGCCAAGCTTTGCACGAGGCTCGAGCGTGCGGCCATTTTCCCTAATTTCAGACTGGAACGGCCGAGTCGCGCGGCGCGACGTGGTGGACGTGAACGTGGGCCACACGCCAGAGAGCTTCGTTCGCGCCGCGCACGCGCAAATCACCGGCCAAGCCGCTTCGGAAGCGGTCGTGAAGCGCTGGGCAACGGAGCTGCGCAAGAGCTCGCGGCTCCGCCGGGTAGACTTGGTGAGGCTCCTCGTCCAAGAAAGTGGCCGAACCTGTGAGCTTTGCTTCGGTGATCCCTGGCGGGGCCACCCGGAGCTGGAAGGCGCGCCGGAGAAGCGAACCTCGCGCGACGTGGGCGCGGTGTTCATGTACTTTTTCAACTGCCCGGGCGGGGTGAACTGCGCAGCGGACTGGGCGAGCTCGCACGCGCTCGGCATGGACCGACCACATTCCTTGTACGGGTTCGAACGTGGGGAAACAGGCTACTACGTCCCCAGCGAAGCTGGGTTTTGGAAGCGCGAGCTGTGCGACGCGAAGTGGGCCGGTTTGGACTTCCTCCTCCTCAACACGTACGGGCCTGACATTCAGCACGACAAGCTCGCCCCCCTTGCCCGCGCGCTCGCGGCGCTCGCGGACCCGATAAAAATCGCGCTGTTCGACGACACGTGGACCTGGGGGCAGCCGTGGTTCGGTCCGTTTTGGCAAAGACGGCCGGACTTGTCCGACCCGCTCGCGGCCGCGCGCACCATCTTCGACGCGAAGTGGCGCCCGTTCTTCCAGCAGGTCGAGCGGAGGCATTGGTACCGGTTCAAGGGCAAGCCGCTCGTCTATTTCTACAACGCGGGCACGCTCACCCCGCGAGAAAACGCGTCGCTCCTCCTCACCGAGCTCCGACGGTTGTTCGAAGCCGAATTCGGGGAGACGCCATTCCTGTGCGCGGATGGCGCGTACTTCGACGACCCGCGGCTGCTGACGGTCGCGGATTCGCGCTTTCAATGGTTCACTTTCGACCTGCCGCAGAAGCGCAGCCGCTCGCACATGAACGGCCACGTCATCGACCACGCGATGGTGCGTTGGGACTCCGTCGGCCGTGACCGCCCCGGGGCGCTCGCGGAGACGAGCGATTTGCTAGTCAAAGGCTCAGAGGTCCTGGAGCAAGTGCTGCACGACTCGAGTGACGCAGAGCTGCTCGTCCTCGCTACGTGGAACGACCTCGGCGAGGGAACCGGCATCAACCGTAACTACGACTACTGGGTGGCTGGGAGCTGGCTCTCACCCGAACATTTCATGAGAAAAATCCGTGTTTCGCAAAGCACGGCGCGAAAGAGGCAAGGATGACATTGGAAACGGAGCTCAAGCACTACGCCCCCCTCGGCGGCGCATCGGCGCTCACCCGTAGTGAGCGCGGCATGGTCCTCAACGTCGGCGAAGAGCGCTTCCGCGTGGAAGTGATTCGCGCGGACGTCGTGAAGCTCGCCATCTCGCAAGCCGGCAAGTTCGACGAGCAGCCGACGTTCGCGGTCGTGAGCGGGCCGCGCGAGGTCGTCCCGTTCGAAATCGAGGACAGCGAGGCTACGGTCACGCTTCGCACGAGCGCGCTTCGGCTCGTGGTCACGAAGCGCCCGTTCGGGCTCTCGGCCTACCGTGCTGACGGCACCGTGCTCTTCGAAGACGACGCCGACGAGGACGGGCAGAGCCGCGGCTTCCTGCAGCTCAACGACTGCTTCTTGGTGAGCCGAAAGATGGGGCTCCACGACGCGGTCTACGGGCTGGGGCAGAAGACGGGACCGAGCAACCGGCGCGGGCGCAAGCTCGTGCTGTGGAACACGGACATCTTGGCGCCACAGGTGTTGAAGCAACAGCGCGTCTTCGAAGCGGACGTGGAGCTCTTGGGCAAAGACCCCAAGTTCGACCCGTATTACACGTCGATTCCGTTCTTCTACCACGCGCGGCTCACGGCTCAGGGCGACGCCGAGCTTGCCGGCTTCTTCATCGACAATAGCTACAAAGCCACCTTCGACTTCACGGAGCGAGAGCGCTACCGCTACCTGTTCTGCGGCGGCCAGTACACCGAGTACGTCTTCGCCGGTCCGGAGCTGCCGGACATTCTCGCCGCTTACACCCAGCTCACCGGTCGCATGCAGCCGCCGCCGCTGTGGTCCCTCGGCCACCATCAGTGCCGCTGGAAGGACTACGACCAGAACCAATTTCTCGCCATCGGCAAAGAGTACCGGGAGCGCAAGCTGCCCTGCGACTCGCTGTGGCTCGACATCGGCTACATGGAGGGCTACCGGGTTTACACCTGGAGCAAAGACCGTTTCAGCGACGTGCCGAAGCTGATGAACGCCGCCGAGAGCGATGGCTTCAAGGTCATCACGATCGTAGACCCCGGCGTGAAGCTCGACCCGGGCTACGCGGTGTTCGAGGAAGGGCGCGCCCAAGGCGTGTTCTGCAAGACGGAAGCCGGCAAACTTTACGTGGGGCAAGTGTGGCCGGGCCGCACGGTGTTCCCGGATTTCACCCTCGAAAAGACGCGCAGCTTCTGGGCCGACCTCACCGCCAAGCACCTGTCGCAAGGCATCGCGGGGATTTGGAACGACATGAACGAGCCCGCCACCGGAGACGTAGAGCCGTTCAGCATGCGCTTCGATCGTGACGGCGCAAACCACTCGCACGAGCGATTTCACAACCAGTATGGGCTGCTCATGGCTATGTCCACCGTAGAAGGCTTCAAGCGCTTCGACCAAAACGCGCGGCCGTTCATCTTGAGCCGCGCCGGGTTCGCGGGCATCCAGCGCGTCGCCGCGCAGTGGCTGGGCGACAACTATTCGGATTGGGATCACTTGTACATGAGCTTGCCGATGGCGATGGGCCTCGGCCTGTCCGGCCAGCCCTTCATCGGCGCGGACATCCCGGGTTTTGCGGGCACGCCGAATCCTGAGATGGCCGCGCGTTGGTTTCAGTACGGCACCCTCACGCCGTTCAGCCGCTGCCACGCCATATTAGGGGAGCCGGATCAGTACCCGTGGTCCTTCGGCAACGCGGTCGAGAAGATCGCGCGCGAATCGTTGGAGCTCCGCTACAAGCTGCTTCCGTATTTGTACGCGAAGTTCTGGGACGCGCACGAAACAGGTGCGCCCAT
>JAQSWN010000065.1 GCA_029266615.1 Polyangiaceae bacterium | reverse complement strand
GCCGCGCGCAGTACCGCCGCCGCCGCCGGGTGATCCACGCTGGCCTCGGCGCCGGCCGCGAAAGAGAGGACGCCCTCGGCGTCATGGCCCGCGAGCGCGTCGATGCTCGTCACCTCGGGCTCTCCGAGCAGGAGCGTGCCGCGCGCGCAGAACGCGACGCTGGAGACACGGCCCGCGCGCTCGAGCGCCTCCGCGGACCGAAACGCGATTCCCCGCCGGAGAGAAGCGAGCACCGCCCGCATCAGCTGCAGCGAGCCTATCTCCGCCAGCCCGGCTTGGGCGAACGCGGCGAAGCTGGCCACGGCGAGCAACATCACGCCCGGGCTCGACCCGTTGCCGGCGAAGGCCAAAAGCGCCGCGAAGCCGGCGACGAATGGCGCCGCTTTTTCCGCCAAGTTCCGGCCGAGACGCGCAAGCTTGCCGTGCAGGTCCGCGCGACGACGAGGGTCGTGAGCCAGCCTCACGAAGGCTCGGTCGTGACCGGCCCATCCTACGATCGCCCGGAGCTTGCCTTCCAAGAGCGTCGCTCCCGCGACGAGGCTGTCCCCTTCGCGCCGCTCGACCTGCGTCTTTGCGCCGAACCAGGGCAAGACGAGCCCGGTCCCCGCGGTGACGGTGGCGTCCACGGGGAGCACGTCTCCCGGCTCCACGACGATTTCTTCGCCGGGGCGTAGGTCGGCGGCGCTGGTTGTCTCGATCTCACCGGCCACGATGCGCCGACCCGGTTGGTCCAGGGCGGCCAGGAGCTGCAGCCGCTCGAGCTCGAACGGGCGCCGCGAGCGCCTTACCATCAGCAGGCTCGTGGCCGCGCAGAGCGTAACCACGCCCGCGAGCACGATCGCGCTCTCCGCTTCGACTTGCTCCGAAAGGCGCAGACCGATGGCAGCCGCGGTCGCAACGACGGGGCCGGTCAACGTCGCGAGGGGGTGGAGCTCCGTGGCGCTGCGGTGACCCATGGCGCACTCGGCGACGAGCGCGGCGGTGGCGACCGCCGCCACGACGAGGCGTGCTGCGAGCGAGAGCTCCGAGCTGCCGGTCAGCGCGAGCACGAGCGACAAGCCTGCGCCGAGCACCGAAAGCGAGAGCAAGAGGGTGCCCGCGTCCACCGACAGTGCAGGATCGAAGGGCGAGGATGCGGCTTCGTGCTCGGCGGGGTCGCTGGCTTCGGGCTCCGCGCCGACCGTGACGGCGTCGTTCGCTTCGTTCAGCTCCGCGCTGGCAAGAGCTTCGTCCTCGTTAGGTAGAGGCTCGTCCCAGGAGGGATCCTCGAACGACGGCAACGGCGCGCCGGCCGCCCGCGCAGGCTCCGCGAGGTGACGTGGCCGCGCCTGAGAGCGCTCTGGCTCTCCGGCGCGGTACTTTTCCTCGCAGCTCTGGCTGCAGAAGTAGCAGAATCGCTCATCGAAGTGCGCGACGCGCGGCGCTCGCAGCGGATCGACGGGCGCGTGGCAGCTGGAGCACGGCCGTGTCTCCGCCGCGAGGCTCATGGTCGCGAGCCAAGCACTCGATCGACGATGTCTAGCGCCGCGCCGAGCTCGGCCGCGGTGATGTTGAGGGCGGGTGAGATGCGCAGCGCCTGACCGCCGGCGATGGTGACCAGCACGCCCGCGTCTTGCAGGCTTCCGAGCACGTCCCGCGCGTCCACGTCGTCCTTGAGGACGAGCGCCTGCAGCAAGCCGCGACCGCGCGCGCTGGCGACCAACCTCGGATACTTAAGGCCGAGCGCGCTGAGGCGCTCCGTCAGCTGCGCGCCTCGCGCTTCCACGTTCTCCAACAAATTTTCTTGCTCGATCGTGCGCAGTACCGCGAGCGCCGCTGCGGAGGCGAGCGGGTTGCCGCCGAACGTCGACCCGTGACTGCCGGGGGGAAGCGCCTCCGCCAAGTGAGCCCGGCAGAGCATGGCGCCGATGGGCACGCCACCGGCCAGGCCTTTCGCGAGCGCGACTGCGTCCGGCTCGACGCCGGCTTGCTGGAAGCCAAGGAACTTCCCCGTACGCCCGACGCCGGTTTGAATCTCGTCCGCCAAGAGCAGCGCGCCCGCGTCGTCGGCAATCTCCCGAAGGGCTTGTAGGAAGCCAGCCGGCGCGGGCAACACGCCGCCTTCGCCCTGAACGGCTTCCACCAAGATGCCGGCCACGTCCGGACCCATTTCCTGGCGTACGCGCTCGACGTCCCCGAACGGTACGTGGGTCACGCCTGGCAGCGGACCGAAGCCGTCTTTGTACTTGGGTTGGCCGGTGGCGGCGAGCGCACCCAGCGTGCGACCGTGAAACGCGTTGTCGAACGCGATGATGCGGTAGCGGTCCTTCTCGCCCTTGGCGTAGAAGTGGCGACGCGCGAGCTTGAGCGTCGCCTCGATGGCTTCGGTGCCGGAGTTGCAGAAGAAGACGCGCGCCATGCCCGTGAGGGACGTGAGCTTCTCCGCGAGCTCCACGTTGGGCTGGTTGTAAAAATAATTGGAAAGGTGGATGAGCTGCTTGGCTTGCTCCGCGATGGCGGCCGCGAGCGCGGGGTGGCCGTGACCGAGCGTGCTCACGGCGATGCCGGCGAACAAATCGAAGTACTGTTTGCCGGACGCGTCCCAGAGCCGCGAGCCTTCGCCCCGGACGACGATGAAGGGCGGCTGGCGGTAGTTCGGGTAGAGGTGGTCGCGGCCGAGCGCTACGAGAGCATCTTGGGACATTTTCGGGGCGCCTCTTTTATCACAGCTTGCGGCGAAGGCTTATGATCACCTCGGACGCCTCCACGACCCCGCGCCCCATGGGCAGAGTGGTGACGTAGCGCGGGCGAAGCGTGGACTTTCCTCGAAGATTCGCGACCCCGATGCTGACCTCGAACGCGGCGAAGCACGACGCGTCGTTCTCGCTGTCGCCGAGGTAGGCGTAGGCGTGGCGCACGGCCGTGCTGTCCAGCCCCGAATCTGCCGCGAGCAGCCGCACGGCGCCGCTGGCCTTGTCGGCGTAGTCGAAGGTCGCGTGAAGGTGCACGCTGGAGACGAAAGTGCGTGCGCCCTGGGCGCGCAGGAACGCCGACGCCGCCTCCACGCGTTCGGGCGCCACCTGCCGGTACTCGCCGATGTCGAACGTCCGATCGGAGACGCGCGCCCGTACGTCGTCGGCAGGCTCCAGATCGGGGAACTCGACGGCGAAGCGGCGCAATAGGTCCGCCAAACGCTCGTCGCGGTCGCGACGCACGGGGGCGTCCACGGAGTCTTCCAGAACGACGCGCTCGCCGCGCCGTGCGCAAACGACGGCGCCGTTCTCCGCCACGACGGCCTTGACGGGAAACAGACGCGCCAGCACCTCGGCCCAGCCCGCAGGACGCCCGGTCACGCCGTACAAATCCAGACCCGCTTCGTTCAATCGGAACAGGGCGCGGTACGTCGCCTCTGCCAGTCGACCGTGGTCGAGCAGCGTGTCGTCCAGGTCGAAGGCGACGCCGCGCAGCTTCGCGGCGTGCCTCGCGGTAAGCTCGGCGATGGGGCGCATCAGCCCTTCCCGATTTCGGCGATGAGCGACGAAAGGTACAGACCTTCGGGGAACGCTGCCGGTACCGGGTGGTCCGGCCCTTGAAAGAAGCGCTCGAGCACGATCGCGCGAAGGCCCACGTCCGCCGCCCCGAGCGAGAGCGCGCGCGTGAGCTCGGCCAAGCCGATGGCGGCGGAGCAGCTGCACAGCACGAGGGTGCCGCCCGGCGTGGTGGCGCGCGCCGCCTGAGCGGCGAGCTTGCGCATCATCCCTAGCGCACGGGTGCGCGCGGCGCGGGTGGGCGCGAGCTTGGGCGGGTCGCAAATCACGAGGTCGTAACCGCCGCGCTTCCCGGCGCGATCCAAAGCTTGCACCGAGTCCTCGCACTCGAACCGGATCTTGCCTTCGAGCCCGTTCAAGCGAGCGGCGTCCGCCGCGACCGTGAGCGCAAGGGAGCTCTGATCGACGGCTTCCACCTCCGTCGCCCCCGCGCGAGCGGCGCCGAGCGCGAAGGTGCCGACGAACGCGTAAGTGTCCAGGACGCGACGGCCGCGGGCGAGCTGCTCCGCCCGGGCGCGCAGATCGCGCTGGTCGACGTAGAAGCCCGTCTTTTGGCCGAGCTCCAGCGGGATGCGGAAGCGTAAGCCGCGCTCCGAGACGTCGAAGTGCGTGATGCCAGAGTCGCCACGCACGACGCCTTTGCCGGCCTCGAACCCTTCGCTCTTGGCCGCGCGCTCGGAGGTGCGGTCCACGATCGCGCGCGGCTGTAGCAGCCGCTCCAGCGCATCCAGGAGCACCGTCTCGCGCCGCTTCATCCCCAGCGTGCCGAACTGCACCGAGAGCACGTCCCCCAGCTGGTCGACGACGAGGCCCGGTAGCTCGTCGCCCTCGGCATGCACCAGTCGGACCGCGTTCGTCTCGTTCGACGGCAGGCCCAGGTGTCGACGCCGCTGTACGGCGGCTTCCAGGCGAGCGCCGAGCAGCTTGGCGTCTACGCGACGCTCCCGGTCGCGTGTGAGGATGCGCACCGGGATCGCCGAGCCCGGCGAGTAAAGCCCGCGGCCCAAGAAATTGCCGCGGGCGTCTTTGACCTCGACCTCGTCGCCGCCCTGGGCGCCGCCTTCGATACGTTCTACGGCCTGCGCGAACACCCAGGGGTGCCCGGCCCAGACCGGCTGGACGTGCCCAGCCTTCAACACGACGCTTGCCACGGGCGCCGTCCTACCACTTCGGCTAGGCTCCGCCGAGAGCCATGCGCCGCATCGCCGTCTCCGCCGTCGCCGCCTCGCTCCTGGTCGTCGCCCTGCCCGCCTTGGGGGCCGGGGATTGTCCGGATGGGGACTGGTTCTGCGAGCCCGCCCCGAGTCCTGGACCGGCGCCGGCCGCACCACCGCCGGTTCCCCCCGCCCCTTCCCGAGGTGGCCCCAACGAGGCGCCGCCGTCGCCACCGCCACACGCCTCGAGCCCCGCCGAAGGCGAGATGCGGTTCGACGTGCCCCCGCCCGAGCCTCCGCGTCCCCGTCGTCGGCGTGGCTTCCGCGAATGGGGCCTCAACTTGCACGCCAACCTCGGCCTCATGGGGGGCGACGATCGCAAGTCACCGAACGCAGACATGAACGGCATCGGCGCCGCGCTGCGCTTTCGCCCGATCCCGCACATCGCGATCGAGGGCTCGGTCGAGCTCTTGTGGGGCACCGATTACAACGGCTTCCAGCGCTTCGAAGACGCGCTCCTCGTGAACGGTCTGTTCTTCGCCAACCCGCGGAGCGCGATCCAGGTTTACGGCCTCGCCGGCTTCGGTTTCGGCGCTGCCTACTTGGACAGCGGGCTCGCGGCGGATGGACAGCCCGTACTGCGGGACGAAACCTACGCCTACGTCGGCGGGCAGCTCGGCGTCGGCGTCGAAGGGCGCGTGACGCGTCACTTCGCGCTGGGCGCAGATTTGGTGGGGTTTCTTCGTTGGCGCAACGATCGCAATGCGCGGCGAGAGCCGGAGTTCATCGACCCGGAAACGGGGAAAACGACGAACACGTCCGGCGGCGGTCTGGTGCGGCTCGGGGCCACCTACTACTGGTGAGCGCCGAGCTGGGGACGCGTTGACCACAAAACGCGTGCGTCCCCGGCTCCGAAGAGAACCGGGGACGCCAGGGCGCGGACGCAGAGTCCTTACTGAACCAGATCCTTCAGAGCCTTGAGCGCGGTCGCACGGACCTTCTTGCTCGCGGGCTTCGCCGGGATCGTGATCGGCTCCTTGGTGAACGGATTGATGCCCTGGCGCTCTTTCGTCGCCGGCTTCTTCACCACGCGGAGCTTCACCAGGCCTGGCACCACGAACTCGCCCGGACCACGCGCCGAGAGCTGCTTGCGGATGAGCTCCTGCAGCGCCTCGAACGTGCGGCTCACGCTCTTCTTGTCCAGATCCGAAGCGTTCGCGATCTCAGCAACAACCTGCGCCTTCGTCAGTCTCTTCCCAGCCATGTGCTTCCTCCTGATCTCAGATGTCTAAAAACTTCGCCGTTTTCGTCGGCCTTCAGGCTCTTTCCCGCGGGACGAGTCCCGAAGGCCGCCAAACAAGGCACGCGAACCGATAACAGGGATGGAACAGCTGAATCAAGGGGAAAGAAGCAACGAGGGCGTCGGATTGAGCTTTTTTTACGGGAGTCAGTACAGGGGGGGTGACGGGGTCGCGGCCAGGAGGCCCGTTTCGTCGCCGCTCGTTACGGGTTGCCTTGTTCTCTGCGGCGCCAGTGCCTGTGGATGTGCAGACGCCGTTTTTTCAAGGAATATCCGAGGTTAGCCGCGTTTCTTCGAGCTTTTCGACAGTTTAGGCGGGGACTTCGGCCGGCGGAGCGTCGGCTGCGGCACCGGTGCCAGGCGCACGAGCTTCCTCGTCATGGCGACCATCTCCTGCTTCTCCGCGGGTTCTGCGTGATCGTAGCCGATGAGGTGTAGGACACCGTGCGCCAGCAGAAAGCGCACCTCTTCGATCAACGGGCGCTTCCGCGAACGCGCCTGGCGGTCGGCGGTGTCGAGCGAAATCACCACGTCGCCCAAGATCCCAGCCGGATCCGGCACGGTCTCGTCCATCGCGAAAGCGAGCACGTCGGTGGGTTTGTCCTTCTGCCGGTGCTCGCGGTTGAGGCGATGGATCTCGCCGTCGTCGGTCAGGAGCACGCTCAGCTCCGCGTCGGGCAAGTCGAGCGTGGCAAGCATGGCGTTGCCCAGGCTCGCGACGAGGCGCGCCGGCACGTCGTGCTTCAAATTTCTTTTACGGGTGACGAGGGTGGGCATGAGTCGTCGCCGAAGGTCGTTCGCCATCGGTGCGGCTTTCTTACACGACTTTCCAAGCTTCGGGGTGGGCGCTACGTTCCATCAACGATGGCTCGCGCGTCTCGTCCTCCGGGCTTCGACATGACGTACCGTCCAACGGAGACCAGCTTCGGTCCGCCGTTCTTGATTCGCGTGCCGTCTCTCCTCTACGGGCTCTTGGCGGTCACGGCCGTCATCGTCGTGCTCATCGCCGAGGGGAGCCCGCCGACGAGTTGGTTGTTCGTGCACGTGGTGCAGCGTGGGCTGCGCGGCTTCATGAGCGCGCGGGTCTTCGCGGGCTGCTTGGTGATCGGCGCCGTCGCGTCGCTGCTGCGCGCCAACATGCGTGGCGTTCGCGTGCGGCCGGACGGCGTCGAATATCGAGACGTCGTGTCCCTGGGCATCCCCAAGCTGCGCCGCTTCAAATGGGCGCAGATCGACCGTGTGATTTTGGATGCGGGCCGTCACGTGGCGCTGGATCTGTGGGACGGCACGCGCGCCTTTTTGCCCGAGGTCTCCGACCGCCCCTCGCTCGCCGCGACGCTCGAAAAGGTCGCGCACGCTCGCGCCATTCCCGTGCGCGGTGGTCTCGGCCTGGACGAGCTTCCGGACGCCGCGGAGTTCGACGAGGACGAGAGCGAAGCGGCGAGCTAGTCGCTAGGGCGCTTCGAAGAAGCCGTCGTCCGCTTCCAACAACACGACGACTGCGCGCCGCGAGCCCAAGGGCGGCCCTTCGCCATGAGCTCGACGGACCACGTACAGGCCGTCGTCTCGGGTCGAGCGCTTGATGGAGACCTCGATCGCCTGCCCCGAGGCGAGCAGGTGCTCGATAGAGGCCGGGTCCGTGGCGCTCCGCACCGCGGAAACGGGAAAGACGGTGCTCGGTGCGCTGGTGGTTTCCACGGGTGGCGGTGAGGCGGAGCCGCCGACCTCCGTGGCCAAGTCCGCCGCTGCGCGCGCCAGCGCTACCGCGCGGTGCTCGCTTCCGGCTTGGTCGGCGCCTTCGGCGGCGCGTCGCAAATGCCGCAGCGCTTCGCGCAGCTCGCCCCGTTCGAAATCGGAGCGCGCCAGCAAAAGACTGCTCTTGACCGGCTCCGGGTCAGTACGCTCCGAGCTGGGAATGACGAACGAGACGAGGGAGTCGGGGATGGATAGGGTCATGGCGGTTTTAGTGCGAAGCGAGCTCGTCCAACAGGCGCTTGGCAGGCGCGAGCTCGGGGTTCTCTTCCAGCGCGCGCAGCGCCATGCGCTTGGCGTTGGTCCTCTTGCCGTGGTGCTGCTCGATGCGCGCAAGCTGGAAATAGCCTTGAGCGAAGTCGAAGACGCGCGTCGCCCCCGCGTCGCGGCCTTGCTCACGCTGCGCTATCAGCACGCGTAGCGCGGAGGCCGCAGTCTCCAGGCGGTCCAGATCCATAGCGAGCAGACCGAGCTGCAGCGCCGTGTCGAGGTCGGTCTTATCCAGCTGGTGCGCTTCGGCCAGCAAGGGGAGCGCTTCGCTCAGCTCGTCCTCTTCGAGGCGGAGGTCGGCGGCCAAGCGCAAGCAGCGCGAGAGCCCTTTGCCGCGGCGCCGCTCCTTACTCTCGATGTAACGGTCCAAGAGCGCGCGCGCGGCGTCGCGGTCCCTTGCTCCGAGCCGCACCCGTGCGAGCAACAACGTCGCCTCCGGGCAGGCCGGGTCGACGCTCTGGGCCTGCTGGGCCAGCTGCTCCGAATCTGGCACCTCACCGGCCGCGAGTAGTAGCTCCGCCGCTTCCACGAGCAGGCTCGCTCGCTTCTGCGGCTTGGTTTCGCGCTCCGCAACGCGCTTTAGCAACGCAGCCGCCCGGGTTGCTTGGCCTGCGCTCACGCACAAGGCGCTGAGGCGGAGCTCCAGGTCGGACGAGAGCTCCGCACCTTCCTGCTGCAGGCGCCGAGAGAGCTCCAGCGAACGCTCGAGCTCTGCGGCTCGGAGCGAAAGCTCGAGCGCCCGTGCGAGGACGTCCCGATCGCGCGGGCATCGTGAAAGCCAGCCGTCGACGGCAGACGAAAGGCTCGTGATGTCTCCGGAAAGCTCGCAGGCTTGCGCGAGAAGCTGCCAGGCGCGGCGGGGGGCGTTGGGGTGAGTGACCAGAGCCTGGAGGCGCGCGACCGCTTCGATACGGCTGGGCTCGTCCCCTTGCTCCAGCAACCGACGCGCCAGCTCCAAGCGGGCGCGTAGAGCGTCCTCGGCGGTGAGCTCGCCCTCCGCGACCGATAGCAGGTCTTTTGCCTCCGCTACCGGTAAGAAAGAAAAGCTCGCGCTCAACAATGTCGAGCGCTGCTCGAGATCGCGGAGCTCGCTTCGGCCCGCGACCGCAGTGGAGGCGGCACGCTGCGCGCGGTCCAGCGTGGGCGCGGGGATCGCCCGCCCTTGGTCGCGCAGCTCGGATAGGGCTGCGAGCGCTGCGGCGACGGCGCGCGCGTCGTCTTCGCTATCCAGCAGTTGGGTCGCGGCGCGCTCCGCCGGCTCCCAAAGCTCGTGACGGAGCAATGCTCGCGTGAGCGAAAGCCGCTCTTCCAAGTTGTCCAGCGCCGCCTCGAAGCCAGACTCCACCAGCTGCTCGGCGGCGCTTTCGTCACTTCGCTGCCGCTTCAGCGCGGCGAGCTCCACGTAAATGGTCGCGCGGCGCAGCTCGGTCTGGTTGGCGCCGCCTCCGTGCAGCAGCAAAAGCAGCGTGCGGTAGCACTGCTCGGCCCGGTCCCAGTCTTGTCGGGCGGCGGCCGCGGCCGCACCGGCGCGCTGCACGTCCGCGTCCGTCGGGTAGCGCTTGGCGGCTTCGCTCAAGAGCTCGTGCGCGGCGTCTAGAGCTCCGGAAGCTTCGAGCGCCCGAACGAGCGCCAGCTGGGCTGGCTTCCGCGCCGCTGGAAATTGCTCGCCGAAGAACGCGACCTGGTGCCGCAAGACGCGCAACCCGCCTTCCGGGAGCCCCACCGCGTCCAAGCGAGACGCGAGCGCGAGTGCGAGCCCCGTGTCCTCACCGAATACGGAGGGTTGGCGCAGGAATATTTCCGCGGCCGAGCGCGCGTCGTCTGCACGCAGGTGTGAGTCGATGGCCGAACGCGGGTCACCCAGCTCGACGGCTTGCAAGCGTGCGAGTCGCGAGAAGAGCTCCGGCTCCGGGAGCGCGGCGGCGCGGCTCTGCAACGCCCGCGCGAGAGCCTCGAAGCGGCGCGCGCGCGATAGCACGCGGCACAGCGCTTCGAACGCGGCGGCGTCGACGGTGGAAAGCTCTGCGAAGACCTCGGGCGCGGCGTCCGGCTCGAGCGCGAACAGAGCCTCGTAGCAGAGCGTCGCGCCGCCGGCGTCTGGCAGCCGTTCGGTCGCGATCTCTGCGGCGCGGCGCAGAAGGCGTCGCTGCGCCGCGCGATCGAGCTCGGAGTCCGCAGCGTCCACGTACGTATCGACGAGCGCCGCCCAATCCGCGAGTTTGCCGGCAAGCTTCTCCAGGCGCTTGCGCGCCGTCTCCGCGAACGTAGCCAAGAAGGCGAGCCGCGCCGCTTCGAAGGCGCCGGGGAGGTCCTGAAGCTCGCGTTCGCACAGCCGGGAGAGCGCGTGTAACCTCGCGCAGCGCTCGCGAAAGGTAAGCTCGAGCGCGAGCTCCGCGCGCAGCAATCGCGCCACGTCTTCGGGCTGGCCGCGCTCGGTGTAGTCGGCGCGCAGCCGCTCCGCGCACTGCTGCCCGCACCCACGCGCTTTCGGGGCCGACCAGAGCTCCGCGCAGCGCGCGAAGATCGCCTCCAAGAGCGGCTGCGCGGCGTCGGCGTCGAGCGCCTTCAAGCGGTCCGCTGCGGTCAGCGCGACGCTCACGTCTCCGACCTCCAGCGCGAGCCGGATGATGCGCGGCTCGATGATCGAGCTTTGGTCAGCCGACCCGCGCGCCAGCCGGCGCTCCAGGTGGGCGATGAGCGCGGCGCGGTCGCCGGTCTGCTCGTACAGCCGTTCCAGCGCCAGATCGACGCGCGCGTCTGGAGGCGCGAGCTCGACGAACGTTTCCCAGTAGCGCACCGCGCGGGCGCGATCCTGGGCCACGTCTCGCGCGGCGATGGCGGCTTCGTCCAGCCAACGGGCGCGCTCCTCCGCGCTCGCGGCGTCGGCGGCGGCGCGGTCGTACAGCTCGAACAGCTCCGGCCAGCGCGCCTCCGCGCTCAGCGCCAGCTTGAGCCGATCCACGGCCCACCTTGCGCTCGGCTCGTGCTCCAGCACGGCCTCCAGCAGCTCTGGCTCGAGCTCGTGGCCGAGCCGGCGCAGCTGCTCGGCCGCGAGGAGCCCGCCTTCTCCGTCTCCTCCTGCGAGTCGCAGGTGAGCGAGCTTCTTCCAAACGTCCGCGCGCTCGGGTGCGAGCTCGGCCGCTCGCACGAGCACGTTCGCGGCCGCGACCGGATCGCCGACCTGGCTCTCCTCGAAGCCCGCCCACTCGAGCAGGACAGAGGCGCGATCGGCGTCGTGGTGCTCGCGCCACTCGAAGAGCCAGCGCTGCTGGCCCTGCCGCCAGTCGCTGGCCGGGTTCGAGTCGATGAGCGACTGAAAGGTGAGCACGTCCTCGGGAGCGGCGCCGTCTGCGATGAGCCGGCGATACAGCTCGGCGGCCTCGTCGTCGCGATCTTCCGCGGCGAAGAGGCGCGCGCTCTCACGTAGCAGGCGGGCGGGGCGTCCCTCGTCGTCGGCGCCCAGTCGCCACAGCACGCTGTCGATGAGCTCCGATAGCTCGTCAGCGGCGCAGGCCCGCTCGGCTTCCGGAGCGATGCGCAGCAACAGCTCGGCCGCCTGCGGAGCGGCCGCGTCCGCGCGCAAGAGCACGCCGAAGGCCTCGGTGACTCCCGCGAAGTCGCCGGCGGCGGCGCGCAGCTCCACCAGCCTCGCGGCGGCATTCAGGTGATCGGGCAGCATTTCCAGCAGCCTCTCGTAGGCGCGCTCGGCGTCGCCCGGCTCGCCTGCCTCCAAGAACGCGGCTGCAGCCGCGAGCCAGGCGCCGGCCGCGGCCGCCAGATCGCCGCGCTTCTCGCGCTCGAGCTCCGCCAACTTGTCGAGCGCGCGCCCGCGCGACTGTGGCGTCGCGGCCGCCTCGACTCGCTTCTGGAGCACTTCCACCGTGCGCGGCAGGTCCTCCGCTTGGTCGAACAAGCGCTCGAGCATGTCCAGCGAGGCTTCGCCGTGGAACGCGCTCAGATCCTGTGGCACCGCTCGCGCACCCTCTTGCGCGCGCCCATCTTTGAGCCAGCGCTCGCCGAGCTTTTGCAGAGCGATGTTGGCGTCTGCGCCGCCGCTCTTCAACACGGCTAGCAAAGACTCTTCGGCGTCGCGCAGGCGCGGCAGCTGGGCGAGCCGCTCGCTGAGCCCCACCACGGCCGGAGTCGCCGCGGGAGACCCTTCCAACATGTGGAGCGCTCGCTCCAGCAGCTGGCGAGCGCGCGCTTCGCTCCCGGCGGCCGTAGCCGCCAACGCATAGCGTAGAGCGAGCTCGGCGAAGGCCTCATTCTGTAGCCAGAGTGGCTCCGCAATCGCCAGGGCGCGTTCGTCTGCTGGCTCCAGGTCGAGCGCCTGGGTAGCCGCGCTCAGCGTGAGCTGGTCGTCGTCGCGCTCGGCGGCCAGCCACGCCGTTTGTAGCGATGCCTCGAGGCGAACGGCGGCCGGCAGCGACGGCCATTGCTCAGATTCGAACAGCTCCGCCGGCTCGGCACCTTCGAGCAATGCTTCCGCGACTTGCTCGGGGTGCGTTCCGCTCTCGACGAGCGCGCTGGCTTGCGCGAAGCGTCGGCGCGTGTCGTCGCTCGACCCGGAAAATTGTGACTGGGGCGCTGTCGCGACGTCGTCCAACGGGCTGCCTCCTGCTCGGGCTTCCAGATGAAGCCTGTGGATGGAGAAGTGTCCCGACCCGCCTCCCACGGCGCGCTTTACCCGGATCGAGGAAAATCCAAGGCTGAGCGGATGTGAGTTGCGCGAGGCGCTCGGCTCGTGCATACATCCGTCTACAACTCAGCGGGTGTCAGGAGCTACTGCTCGATGTCTACGCCCGCGTCCATTTTTTCATCGTTTCGTCCCCTCTTATTGGGGCTCGCTGCCTCCGCCTGCGGCGGTGTGTGTCTCGTCACTCTAGGCTGTGGCGAAGGCGAGCCGTCTTCACCAACTCCGAATGGTACGAGCGGCTCCGCGAGTGTCTCGGGGGCTAGCGGCACGGGAGGCACCGGGCTCGGCGGTGCGGCGGGTGCGACGTCGGGCGGAATGGCCGGCGGAGGGGTGACGAGCGACGGCGGCGTAGTCGGCAACGGCGGCACGACTGGTGGTACGGCAGGGACCGGTACGGCAGGGACCGGTACCGCGGGGAGCGCTGGCAATGGCGGCGCGGGCGGAAGTAGACCCACGACCGGCACGGCAACGCGCCCGCTCCTCACCGCCGAAGCTGCTGCTGGTTTCACGGTCGCGAAGTACTTGGAGAAAGCGGGACCCGTCGCCACCCCCGTCGCCGACAACTGGGACCCAACTCCCGGCGTCGACATCACGACCTTGACGCCGACCTACCGCGTCGCGGCGACGGGCGGCACGGATACGACGATTCAATCCGCGATTACTAAGGCGGTCACGGCGGGCGGTACGGCTCGCGTGGCGATCGAGGTGGCGGACGGTACCTACCGCGAAGTCGTGTGCGTGCCGGGCGCGGCGCCGCCCATCACGCTCTACAGCCGGAACCCGGACGCGAGCGCGACGCGCATCGTGTTCAACAACTACAACGGCAAGCCCAAGGAAGCGCAGACACCGGCCAACCCTTGTAACCCCGCGTTGGGCGATCTCACTCATGGTACGAGCGGGAGCCCGACGTTTGCCGCGTATTCAGCGGGATTTCAGGCCAAAAATCTCACCATAGAAAACGATACGGACGAGACCGGCATCACCAGCAACGTTCAGGCGGTCGCGCTCTCCACCCAAGGGGACAAGCAGATTTACGACAACGTGCGCCTGCTCGGTAATCAGGACACCTTCCTCGTCAAGTCCCCGAACGCAGCCACCATCACGCGGGTATACGTGACCAAGAGCTTCATTCAAGGCGATACCGACTTCATCTTCGGACGTGGCACTCTGGTCGTCGACGCCTCGGAGATTCGCTTCGTCAGCGCACGCCAGGGCTCGAAGGGCTACGCCATCGTGCCGAGCACGGATGCGCGGAACCCATTCGGCATCTTGATCAACAAGTGCAAGTTCACGGCTGACGCGGCCACGATGCCGAACACGATCCACCTTGGGCGCGCTTGGGACGAGAGCGGCAAGGACGTCGCCACGTATGCCATGCTCGTGGCGAGCGGCGTCTACCCGAACGGCCAAGCCGTGATTCGCGAGTCGGAGCTCGGCGTCCACGTACGGCTCGCGGATCCTTGGGCTCCGGCCGCGACCACTAGCCGACCCTTCAGCGCGGTCGCCACGACGCTGCCAGCCAACCGCCTCTACGAGCTCGGCAACACCGGCCCCGGCGCGGCGCCCTGAAGTTGCGGCAGGGTTGAGGGCGCATCACCCGCTGCCAGTAGACGGGGGCGGCGCGGGAAGAGCGCGGCGCCGCTGCGCGGTCGAAAGCGGCGTGGGGCACCGAAGCGCGCCGCGCTCAGATCTCGGAGCTCCGCGCTCGGGACGCCTAGTCGCGCGATGATTTTTTCCGCGGCCTCCGGTAAGAATGGGGCGAGCAGCACGGCCGTGACACGCAGCGACTCGCAGAGTCGCCACAGCACGTGTGACAGCTGGGCCCGCAGATCCTCGGCCGCTTGCGGAGTCTTCGCGGCCAGCAGCGTTCGAGACAGGGTCCACGGCTCCTGGGACTCGGCGTACCGGTTCGTCTCCGCCACGAGCTCGAAGATGGCACCGAGCGAACGGTGCAGCGCGAAGTCGTCGAACCCGCTCTTTACGTCGACGAGGGTGCTCTCCGCGGCTTCGCGCAGCGCTCGGTCATCCTCGCTCTCCGCGGCTTCGCCGGCGCACAACGTGACCTCGGGGTAGCGGAGGGCGAGCGCTACCGTTCGCTGGAGCAAGTTGCCGAGCTTCCCCGCGAGCTCGGTGTCGTGCGATTGCGCGAGTCGCAAGCGATCGAAGTCGCTGTCTTTCGTGCTGTGGAGGTGGCGCAAGAAGTAGAAGCGAACCGCGGAGACGCCGTGCTCCTCGACCAGCTCGAAAGGGTCTACCGTGTTTCCCAGGGACTTGCCGATCTTGACGCCGTGCGCGGTGACGAAGCCGTGGGTCTTGATCGCGGTCGGGAGCGGCAACCCCGAGCTCAGCAAGATCGCAGGCCAGTACACCGCGTGGAAGCGCAGCACGTCCTTGCCGATGAGGTGCTCGCGGCCTCCCGCCTCGCTCCAGAAACGCGAGAAAATCTCGCTTTGTTTCGGAAATGAGAGCAGGGAAAGATAGTTGGCGAGGGCATCGAACCACACATAAATGACCTGGGTGGGGTCGTTCGGCACCGGCAGGCCCCAGCCCCGCGCGCGCAAGTGGCTGCGCGACACGCTGAAGTCCGTGAGACCCGCACGCACGAAGCTCACCACCTCCCGGTGTCGCTCGCGCGGCTCGACGCGCAGCGCGTCCCTTTCCAGCGCAGCGAGGAGCGGGGCTTGGTACCGCGAGAGACGAAAGAACCAATTTCTCTCCGCGACGAGCTCAGGCGCCTCACGGTGAGCTACGCACAGGCCATCTACCAGCTCCGTTTCGGCGACGAAGGCCTCGCACCCCGCGCAATAGAGGCCGCGGTACTCGCTCGGATACAGATCCCCGGCGTCGAGGCAGCGGCGCCAAAGCTCATACACGCAAGGCGCGTGGCGTGCGTCTCGAGAAGTGTGAACGTAGTCGTCGAAATGAACGCCGAGCGCGTCGGCCAAGCGCCGAAAGGTCTCTCCATGCTGGCGCACCAGCTCGCTCGTGGGAAGACCCCGAGCCTCGGCGGCGCGCGCATTCTTGGTGCTGTGGTCGTCGGTGCCGCCGGTGAACCGCACCTCGCGCCCGCGTTGCCGCGCGTGCCGGGAAAGCGCGTCGCCCAGCAGGAGCTCCAGGGCGTGCCCCACATGGGGCGTGGCGTTGACGTAGGGGATGGCAGAGCTCACAAACAGCGGAAAATTGGCGTCATTCATGGGGTCCTCGGTTCTTTGGAGGAGCCACACGCGAGCCGCCGTAGTTCGAAAGCCGAACGAGCCGCTCGCGGGCGGCTCGTGCTTCGGTTCGAAAGGGTGAGTTTTCCTCAGCTCATCGAATACACGGCGGCCCAGCGCTGGAAGCGCATCATGGCAGCCATTCGAAGAACGAGAGCTTTCACGAAAGTCCACAGAGCCTACGCCCGGGAACCAGAGGCGTCAACCGCTCGGCATCGGCTGCAAGGGGCCACCGAAGCGCGGCTCCGTGCGCAATACGTGTACGTCTAGCACCGCAAACACACGCGACGCGACCTCGCGCAGCTTGGGCCAGGCGCCGCCAACGCCGGTGACCTCCGCCGCGTCGAAACCGTACGCTTCGATCCCGTGAGCCCGGGCGAGGTAGACGGCCCGCACATTGTGAAAGTGCTGAGAGACGACGATCAAGCGAGTGACGCCGAACACCTCTTTAGCTCGCACCACCGAGTCCAACGTGCGAAACCCGGCGTAGTCCAGCACCAGGCGCGCGCTCGGCACGCCCCGGGCCTCGAGCGCGCGCTTCATCGCGGTCGGCTCGTCATAGCTCGGGTGCGAATTGTCGCCGCTCAGGAGGAGGTAGGAAGCTCTGCCCGCGTGATAGAGCTCTGCGGCTGCGGCCATGCGCGCCACGAAAAACTGATTGCTGCGGCCGCCCGCCACGCGCGGAGAGCAGCCGAGCACTAGCGCAACGCGGGTTTCGGGCAGCGCGCTCGGACGGTCCCGCACGAACGGCGCCGAGCGAGCCTCGATGCGAGCGGCTTCGAAGCCGAGCCAAGCGAGACCCGCCGCGATCACCGCCGCGACTCGCCAAAGGAATCTTCGCCAGAGCATCGCTCGGATGACAAACGCCCGATCGGGTGAGGTCCATTCCGGCGAGCGTGAAGGCGGCCTCCTTTCCAGGCACGATGGCTGGTCGCAGGCGCGAGCGATGATGCTAGGATTCGTCGCAGTGCGAGCGTTTCGTGACCGGCCACTAGGGCTTTCGTGCGTCGCTGCCGCTATGTGGGTGGCTTGTTCCGTATTCCCGGAAGAGGCGGTGCTGCCGGCGCAGAACGGCGGCTCCGCGGGTGAAGGCGCCCTTCCAGGGGACGGCGGCGCCCAGTCCGGAATCGGGGCGCAAGCAGGCGAGCCGGGCACGTTGCCCTTGGGCGGCGCGGGGGCCGGAACCGGGGGCACCGCGAGCGGCGGCGGAGAAGGCGGGGAAGACCCGGGGCAAGCGGGAGCCGGCGGCGTCTCGACCCCGACCTGCGAAGCTCCGCTCGAGGTCACGGTGGAAACGACCTTGGACCTCTGGATGGGTTCCGCGCAGCCTTCGCTAAACCACGGCAAAGAGAACGTGCTCTACGTGAGCAGCAGCGGCAGCGACGAACGCCGGACCCTATTCGAAATCATCTTGCCGGTGGCGCCCGCGGACGCCGTGCTGTTGCGGGCGGAAATCGTCCTCGGCTTCGAGTCCAACGCGGATGCTTCGCGCGCCGCGCGGCAGCTGGGCTTGTACCTGCTGGATCCGCCCCGCGCCGTGGTGGAGGACAAGGCGACGTGGGAGCAATACGGCGCGCATAAAAACAAAGACACCTGGGACATCTCCGGCGGGGACCTGAGTGAGTTGGTGACTCGGACCGACATCCCTGCCGGTACGTCGAGCGGCCTCGTTCGCTTCGACGTCACCGAGTGGGTGAGCACGGCCGAGACATCGGTCCACGGGATAGTGATACTGGAACAGAGTCTTCCGCCGCCGGCCCCAGCCGCGCTGGCGTTCACGTCGCTCGAGAGCAATGCTTCCGTGTCGCCCGCGCCTTCGCTGCGGCTCAGCTACTGCCAGCTATGACGACTCCTGCTCTCGATCACGACGAGCTTGCCGGTCCGCCCAGTGACTGGATGCGGCGGCGTCGACTCGGACAACCGCTCGGGCGCTACGTTCTCGGCACGCTGCTCGGGCAGGGCGGAGCCGCTTCCGTTTACATGGCGCGTCTGGACGGCCCCGACGGCTTCGAGCGCGTCGTGGCGGTGAAGCTCGTCCACGAGCATCTAATGGCGGATCGCGACTTCATCGCGATGTTTTTGGACGAAGCCAACCTCGCGTGCCGGCTGCAGCACCCGAACATCGTGCACTGTTACGAGCTGTGCCGCGAAGAGGGCTCGCTGTACCTCGCGATGGAGTTTCTGCAGGGCCAGCCGCTCTCCCGGCTGTACCAGCGCGCTCAAGAGCGGCGGCAGCCGCTGCCCTACAGCTTAGTGGCCTGGATTGGAGCCCGCGCCGCGGACGCGCTCGGCTACGCCCACGACTTGCGGGACGAGTCTGGAGAGCCGTTGCGCGTCGTCCACCGCGATGTCAGCCCCGACAACTTGTTCGTCACGTACGACGGTCAGGTCAAGCTGTTGGATTTCGGAATCGCGCGCGCAGCCGGGCGGCGCTCGCAAACCAACTTGGGGCAGCTCAAGGGCAAGTTCCGCTACATGGCACCCGAGTACGCGCTCGGGCTGGAGTTCGACGGCGGCATGGACGTGTTCGCGCTCGGCGCCACTCTGTACGAAGCGGCCACCGGTATTCCGGCGTTCGGCGGCGACGAGCAGGCGGCGCTACGCAAGATCGTCGCGGGAGAGCTGTCGGACCCGCGCGACGTCCGCCCAGACTTTCCCGCTCCCTTTTGGAAGCTCCTCCAGCAAGCGATGGCGGTGCGGCAAGAGGACCGGCCACGGCCAGCGGCCCAGCTCGCCAAGGCGTTGGACGCCGCGGCCGGGCTCACCCCGGCCCAAGGACGCGCGCTCCTCAGCAGCGCCGTGCGCCGTCTATTTCCGGACGAGCTCGGAGCGGAAGCGAGCGAGATCGCGGAGCTTCGAAGGTTGAGTCGCGGCCCCGAGGAGCCCACTGCGCAAGGCGGGCACACCGTGACGCGAGTGCGCAGCGACAGACCGCGTCCCCGAGCGGGGACAGTGGCGTGGACGCTCGGCTTCGTGCTGGCCGGAGGCGCGGTGGCGGTCGCGCTGAGCCGCGGGGAAGCGCCTGCCACGGCGCCGGTCGTCGCCGCAGCGCCCGAGGCGACGCACGTGGACGTTTCGGTGCAAGCCACGCCGGCGGACGTGCCAGGTTTGCACTTGAGCATCGGCGGGGTGACCGTACCGGCGGAGGCTCCGCACCGTCGCGTGCTGCGAGGCACCGAAGCGGTCAGTGTAGAGGTCTCCGCTCCGGGTTACCGCAGCGTCGCGTCCAAGGTCGTCCCCGACCGAGATCGGGCGATGGTCGTCACGCTCTCCGCGCTGCCGCCCGCGTCGAGCGCGCCTTCCGGAGCAGCCGTCGTACCGCCAGCGGCTGCGCGCCCAGCGACGCCCGCCCCCGCGAGGAGCGGTGTGATTCACCGCTATCCCTTCTGAGCGGCATGATAGAGGGCAGGGTAGTGCTGCGTGTTTGCTCGCTCCCCTGGCTCGCCGTGCCGCTGCTGCTTTCCGCGCAGCTACTCGCGGCCGAGCCGAGCTCCGACTGCGCGGGAGCGGACCGCACTGTTTGCGGCCGCATGCATTTCGAGCGAGGCACCCGAGCCTTCGAGCAAGGCGACTTCACCGCCTCCCTCCAAGAGTTCGAAGCCGCGCTCGCCCAACGTCCTCACCCGGTAATCCGCTTCAATCTGGCGCTGGCGCTCGCGCGCCTGGGGCGACCCAGCGCGGCCGTCGCCCAGCTCAAGCAAGTGCAAGCCGATCCCGCTGCCGACAAGGAGCTGCGCGGGCGTGCGGAGCGGGAGCAGAAGAGCGCCGAGCAAGCGCTGTCCCGCGTCACCTTCCGGCTTTCGGATCCGACGCGTGAGCGCGTGGAGCTGGACGGCGCGGCGGTAGACGTCGCGGCTGGCGGAGAGCTTGCCATCGATCCCGGGACGCACCACGTGCGCGTCGTCTCGAACAGCTCCGTCGTGCTGGATCAAGACTTGGACCTTTCCCCCGGCGAGCGCGTCGAGCTGAGAGTCGGCGAGCGCTCGCGTCGTATCGACGTCGTGGTCGTGCCGGACGCGCCTGCGGCCACGGCTCAGCCTTCGGCTACGGCTGCGGCGACGCTTGCCCCGATTGCGGCTCCCACGTCGGCCGACACCGGCAAGCTCTCGCCGACCTGGTTTTACATGGGCGTCGGCGCCACGGTTGCGCTCGGCGGGCTCACGCTGTGGAGCGGCCTGGACACCACGAGCGCTCACGATGCGTACGAGCGCGATCTGCCCCGGCTCACCCAGAAGGAAGCCGACGAGCGCGTATCGGACGGCCATTCGCGCGAGCTACGGACCAACCTGCTGCTCGCGGGGAGCCTCGTCGCCGGCGCCGGCACGGCCGTGCTCGGCCTGTGGTTCACGGACTTCGCGGGTAAGCGGCGGACGGCCATCGGCCTCGCGCCTGGCGTCCTGATGGTATCCGGACAATTTTAGTCGGCGCGGCGTTCAGCGCTCGTCGGCCAGGTAACGCAGGCGCTCCACGCGGCGGCGCTCGTCCGGCTCCAGCTTGTCCAGGCGGTTCTTGAGGCCGTCCACGTAGTAGCCGAGCAGCATGCGATCGAAATCCAAGCGTGTGATCACGTCCTCGAACGAGGCGAGCGTTGCCGCGTTCATCACCAAGCGCGCGGAGAGGTGCAGCTCCACCACGTAGTCCGCCCAGAGCGGCTGCTTGGTCCAACGCGCCAACGTGAGCGCATGGTGCGCGGCGGAAGCGGCCACATCCGGCGGCACCAGGAGGCCGGAGTTGGCGCCCTTCAAAATGCGCCGCAAGTGCCCGGAGAGCACCTGCGCCGCCTCTTCGAGATTTCCGGTCGCGGCCAGGCGATCCGCCAAGCCGCCGATCATCTTGAGCGCATCGGCGCGCGCGGTGGAAGGCACGTTCTCCGGCCGAAGCGGCACGTGAAGCGGAGGGAGCGCGGGCATGGGGGCCCGAGCGGGTGGCGCGGGCGGGGTCAGGCGCTCTTCCGCGAGCTCTGTCTGCACACGCGCTACGCGCAGCCGCTGCAAGCTCGACTCTCGCGTTTCGAACAGGGAAAATTCAGTCGTGCCGATGAGGATGCGGTCGCCTTCACGGAGCACGGTGCTGTGGCCGACGCGCAAGCCGTTGACGTAGACGCCGTTGGTGCTGTGCAGGTCTTCCACCACCACGCTGTCACCCTGCACACTGAGTCGCGCGTGCATGCGGCTAACGAGGTTGTCTTGCAGCAGCACGTCACACTCTGGCAGGCGGCCAATGAGCAGGGAGCCACTGCCCAGCTCCAAGTCGCCCACGGGAGTGATCACCGTAACGGGCGCGACCAGCTCCGGCAGTAGTCGAGCATCGCGAGCGCGATCTCCAGGTGAGCGCACTGGGGCAGGAACCACCGGAGTAGCAACGGGTGTGGACGTGGGCACCGTCAGATACTGCCTGAAAAAAGCCTATGGCGCTGGGATTTCTGCGGTGTTTACCCCGGGGGCAGCACCCCGCATGGGAGCCGCCGCCTATGGGACTTGTTGTCTCGGAACTCCGGCAGTCGGACCGCGACTTCAGCTCGAAGCGTTCTCGGCGGTCTGACGCTCGGCGCGTCAGAGACCGTCAGTTGGATGCCGAAGAAGCTTGAGCTTGTCCTTCACTCTCTCACTCACGAGCACGCGATTACTGGCATCCACCACCACCGCTCCGACCCCGGGAAGCGATTCCACGAGCGCTAGGCCGCGCTCTGGACCGAGGATGAACACGGCGTCGTCCACGGCGTCAGCGGTCGTGGCGTCCGGCGCCCACACGGTGACGCTGCGGCATGCCGTAGCCGGATAGCCGGTCTTCGGATCGAGGATGTGGTGGTAGCGCTTACCGCCAACGACATAGGCGCGCGCGTAGTCGCCCGCGGTGGAGAAGGCGTGGTCCGTCAGCTCCAGCACCGCGAAAAATTGGCCCTGCGCTGCACGCGGATCCTGCACGCCGCTCACCCAGGGCGACCCGTCGGGCTTCCTGCCCGCGCCGTACAGATCTCCGCCCGCCTGGGCAAGGAAGCTCTGCACGCCGCCTTCCTTCAGCGTGCGTGCGGCTTGATCTACGATGTAGCCCTTGGCGATGCCGCCCAGGCCCACCTGTTGGTGCTTGCCGATGCGCACTCGACCGCTCGCCTCGTCCAACTCCACCCGCCGGTAATCGACGCGGGCCTTCAGCTTCGCGACCTCGGCCGCGCTCGGCGGCTGCGGCTCTGCGTCCTGCGCGCTGCCGAACCTCCAAACCTTGGACAGCGACTGGAACGTAATATCGAAGCTGCCGCTCGAGACCTTGGCCGCCCATAAGCCCCGCTCCAGCACCGTGACCGCTTCGGGTCCAACCTTGACCCACTCGCCGGCGTGCAGGTTCACCTGACCTATGTCGCTCTCCGGCTTCCACTCGCTCAGAAGATTCTCCAAGCGGCGCACCTCCGCGATGGCCTGGGCGATGGCGGCGCGCGTCTGCGCCTCGCTGGTCTGCTGGGTAGTGTAAGCGATGAATTGCAAGCTGGTGCCCATTGCTTCGGCTTGAACTTCCACCTTGAGCGGTCGGAAGGGGGGGCTCGGCGCTGGTACGGCGCTCGCGCTAGCCGCCACGGACGTCAGCACTGCGGCGGGTGCGACCACGGCCTTTGCGGACTCCGCCGCCCCGCTGTTCGAGTGAGCGTCGCAGGCCGGAAGCTGTGAAGCGCACACAAATGTCACGAAGAGGCGCCGCAAATTCTTTATTTTTCGGCTATTTCGCCCACAACCGACCATCGCTCCCGTATGCTTACCACGCCCTCCAAGGCAAGGGAGACAGCGCCATGATCGACCGCGAGAACATCGACCGCAACGTGGACTCCGTCGCTCCGCAGGTCATCGAGCTCTCCAAGAAGATTCACGAGCATCCAGAGCTGCGCTTCGAAGAGCACCGCGCTGCGGCTTGGCTGACGGAGACCGTCGAAAGGGCCGGCATCCCCGTGGAGCGCGGCGTCGGAGATTTGCCCACGGCGTTCAGAGCTCGCCTGGGAGGCGGGTCCGGGCCCCGCATCGCGATCCTCGCCGAGTACGACGCCTTACCGGAAATTGGCCACGCCTGCGGGCACAACCTCATCGCCGGCGGGGCGCTCGGCGCGTTCCTCGCGCTCGTCAAAGCCTCGAAGGAGGGCAACCTGCCCGGCAACGTGGACTTGATCGGTACGCCCGCGGAGGAGGGTGGGGGCGGCAAGATCCGCCTGCTGGGGGCCGGCGTGTTCGAAGGCGTGGACGCCGCGATGATGTTCCACCCCTACGATCGGGACATCCTCGCTCACCCCGCGCTCGCCAGCCGCTGGCTCACCATCAAGTTCCACGGCACTCCCGCCCACGCCGCCGCTGCTCCATGGGATGGCAACAGCGCGCTCACCGCCTGCTTGGAGACGTTCCGCCTCGTGGACTCCCAGCGCGTTCACTTCCGTGACGGCGTGCGCGTTCACGGCATGGTCACCAACGGTGGGCAAGCCGTGAACATCATTCCCGAGCACGCCGCGTGCGAGTTCTCGGTGCGGGCGCCGTTCAAGGCGGAGCTGGAGCGCGTCGCCGCGATCGTGGAGCGCTGCGCCCGCGGCGCGGCCCTCGCGTGCGGCGTGGAAGTGTCGCTCTCCATCCGCCAGGGTTATCGGGAAATGAAGAACAACTTGGAGATCGCGCGCCGCTTCGGAGCCGCCATGGCCGCGCTGGGTCGCCCCGCGCGCGAGACGGACCCGCGCGTTGGCTCCGGCAGCACGGACATGGGCGATCTGTCCCAAGCCGTGCCCAGTATCCACCCTTATCTGGCCATCTGCGACGAAGGCGAGACCCTGTGCCACCAGCACGCCTTCGCGGCCTGCGCTGCTTCGGAGCGCGGCTTCCAGACCATGCTCACCGCGGCCAAAGCGATGGCTCGCACCACGCTGGACCTTCTGGAAGACCAGAAGTTGCTCGAGGCCGTGAAGGCCGAGTTCGCGCAATCCTGACGGAACCCCTTCGAGCGACCCGCTCCTCGCGTCAGCTAAGCGCGTCTTTTCGGCGCGTTGGCGGGTCGGGTCAAACGCTCCTGGCGCGGCGCGGGAGGTGAGCTAATGGGAGGCGCGCCTGTCACCCTCGTGGGAGGCCGCAAGGGAACCAACATGCAACAGCTGACGCCGGCCGCCGAACAACTCGTCTTCAATCTGGCAGACCGCTACCGCGTCAGCGCGGACGCCGTGAAGGCGTTGTTGATCGCCGTCATCAACGGCGGCGGTACCATGGCCCAGTTTTATCATCCCGAGCTGGGCGGCAACGGTCAGTGGATGCGCGGCGGCATGACCATGGTGGGGGACATGTTCAATTACGGTCTGCAAGGAACGGTGAGCGGCATCTGCAGCGAGCTGTCCAACTTTACCGCCAACAACCAGGCCTACGTGCCGCCTCCTCCCATGCCTCACGAGCAGTCGCAGTTCCAGGGTTCGGGCTACGGCAGCTTCGGGAGCTACAACTGGTGGCCTTCGGACTTGGGCAGCCCGAGCTCCAGCGGCGGGCAGAACGACTCGCGTTACGCTTACTTTCCTCAGGCGCGTCGCCTCGCCGTCCAGCACAACGGTCAGGTCACCGTTTACGACACGCTCGACCACCAGATCGGCGGCGTGCAGCAGCAGCAAGGCGGGGCGTACGGCTCGCAGTCGTTCACGAGCCAGTTTGGCACCTTCACGGTGGAGAGCTTGCCTATCGTCAGTGGTGGCGGCTCGCAGAACCCGAACGTTGCCCCTCCGCCGTCCATGCCTCCGCCGGCTCCGGTGTTCACGGGCTCGAGCAATGGCGAGCCCGGGGGCGACTTGATCGCCATGCTCGAGCGGCTCGGGTCGCTCCGCGACAAGGGCATCATCTCCGACCAGGAATTCCAGTCGAAGAAGGCTGAGCTGCTGGCGCGGCTGTAACTCCGGCGAGAGCCAGGGGAGTGCGGCCGGGCGCCGTTTTCGTGCTATGTCGCCGCCTTTCGTGTCCGGCCCGCCCCCCCGCAAAGAAAGCAAAGAGCGCTCGCGCATTCGGTTCCCGACCGAGTTGCCCATCTCTGCGCGCGTTCCGGACATCATCGACGCGCTCGAGCAGCACCAGGTCGTCATCGTGGCGGGCGCGACCGGCTCCGGTAAGACGACTCAGCTGCCGAAGATCATGCTGGAGATGGGGCGGGGCGGGAAGCGTCGCATCGGCGTGACGCAGCCGCGTCGCATCGCCGCCACCAGCGTCGCGACGCGCGTCGCCAAAGAGCTCGAGTGCGAGCTCGGCCAGGAGGTGGGTTACCAAATCCGCTTCGAAGATCGAGTGACGGACGCGACGTGGGTCAAGTTCATGACCGACGGCATCCTGCTCGCCGAGATTCAGGGTGACCGACTGCTGTCCGGCTACGACACGTTGATCGTGGACGAGGCTCACGAGCGCAGCTTGACTATCGACTTCTTGCTCGGTTGGCTGAAGCGCATTTTGCCGGAACGCCCCGACCTCAAGCTCGTCATCAGCTCCGCGACCATCGAGACCGAGCGCTTCTCTACCTTCTTCGGCGGCGCGCCCGTGATTCAGGTGGAGGGCCGTACGTTTCCCGTGGAGGTGCTGTACGAGCCGCCCGCGGAAGAGTTGGACTTGGCGGACGCGGTGGCGAACGCGGTCGAGAACGTCACCGGTCTGGACCCGCGAGGGGACGTGCTCGTGTTCCTGCCCGGCGAGCGGGAGATCCGTGAAAGTGAGCAAGCGCTCTTGGCGCGCAAGCTGCGCCACACCGTCATCCAGCCGCTGTACGCGCGACTCTCCGCGGGCGAGCAAGCCAAAGTATTCGCGAGCATCCCGCAGCGTCGCGTGATCTTGGCCACGAACGTGGCCGAGACGTCTTTGACCATTCCCGGCATCGTTTACGTGGTCGACACTGGCATCGCGCGGCTCTCCCGTTACGATCCGAGGACGGGCACGACTCGCCTACAAATCGAGGCCATCTCGCAGGCGAGCGCGGACCAACGCAAAGGGCGCTGTGGGCGCGTGCGCGAAGGCATCTGCGTGCGGTTGTTCGACGAGCAGAGCTTCGCGGCGCGACCAGCCTTCACCGATCCAGAGATGAAGCGCACCGGCCTTGCGGGCGTGATCTTGCGGATGAAGTCGCTCGGGTTAGGCGACGTAGAAGACTTTCCGTTCTTGGACCCGCCCAATAGCCGCGCGATCAGCGAGGGGTACCGCGTGCTGCAGGAGCTCGGCGCGCTCGACGACGACAAAAACCTCACCCCGGTGGGACGGAAGCTCGCGCACCTGCCCGTGGACCCGCGCATCGGTCGCATGATCTTGGCTGGAGCCGAGCTCGACTGTTTGGCGGAGGTTCTGGCGCTGGCGGCGGCGCTCAACGTGCAGGACCCGCGCGAAAGGCCGCGCGGCCTCGAGCCCAAGGCCGACCAGTTGCACGCGAAGTTCCGCGACGAAGGCTCGGACTTCGCAGGTCTCCTCAAGCTGTGGGCGTTCGTGCGCGAACAAGAGTCGCGCAGCACCGGGCAGCTTCGACGTGCCTGCAAGGAGCACTTTCTCAACTTCTTGCGCGTGCGCGAGTGGCTCGAGGTGCATCGCCAGCTGGAGCAGGGCGTCAAAGAGCTCGGCGTCGCCGGCAACGCCAAGCGGGCCCCGGCTCAGAAGGTGGAGGGCGGCCGCGCCGACGCAATCCACCGCGCGCTGCTCACGGGCTTGCTGTCACGAATCGGCATGTACTCTTCGGAACAGCGTGCGTACCTGGGCGCGCGTCAAACCCGCTTCGTGCTCCACCCTTCTTCGGGGATGGCCAAGAAGCCGCCAGCGTGGGTGATGGCATTCGAGCTCGTGGAGACGTCCCAACTCTTCGCGCGGACGGCGGCAAAAATTGACCCGGTTTGGCTGGACACGCTGGGCGCGCACTTGCTCAAGCGCAGCTATTCCGAACCGCATTGGTCGGAAAAATCCGCGCGGGCTTCGGTGCGCGAGCACGCGAGCCTGTTCGGCCTACCGGTGCTCAAAGATCATAGCGTGGACTACGCGACCATCGCGCCAACGCGGGCCCGGCTGATGTTTTTGGAGCATGCACTGGTGCGCGGCGAGTACCGCAGCCGTGGCGCCTTTCAGGAGCACAACCTTCGGTTACGGGCGGAGGTCGCGCGCTTGCGCGACAAGGCGCGCCAGAGTGACATGCTCGCGGACGACGAGCTCTTGCTGTCGTTCTTCGATCGCCGCGTCCCCGAGAACGTCGTCAACGGCAAGACGTTCGAAGCCTTTCGCGAGGCCGCCGAGAAGAAGGAGCCGCAGCTGCTTTGCTTGACGCTTGCCGACGTACTGGCCGGCGAACGCGAGCTACGCCCCGAGGACTACCCGGACGCGTTGACGTTCCAAGGCGTCGCGGTGCCGGCGAGCTACCGCTTCGAGCCCGGAGCAGACGACGACGGCGTGACGCTGACCATCCCCCTCGCGCTCTTGCCGCAGCTGGGCGGGGGCGAGCTCACTTGGACCATTCCGCCCTGGCTCAAGACCAAGGTGTCGGCGCTGCTGCAAGAGCTCCCGCGCGCGTTGCGACGGGATTTGTCGGCGAAGCCGGACCTGGCGGCCAAGGTTCACGAGCGCCTGGCGCCCTTTCAAGGGGCTTTGGGGCCGGCGCTGGTTCGCGCCGTCTACGAGGTGACCGGTGTGGACGTCCCCGAAGACGCGCTCCGCTTCGACGCCATCCCCGCGTACCTCAACTTCAACTGCCGCATCGTCGGCGAGCGGGCGCAGGTCGTCGCCCAAAGCCGAGATGTGCCCTCGCTGCTGGAGCAACACGCGGAGCGCGCTCGCGAGCTCTTGCGCGCAGCGCCACCGCCAGCGCAATTTCAACGTACGGGCCTGGTTGCGTGGGATTTCGACGCCCTGCCGCGCGTGGTGACACGCAAGCTACTGGGCACGGAAGTGCGCTCCTTCCCGGCCCTCGTCGATCGACACAAAGCCGTTGATGTCGAGCTTTTCGAGACGGACGACGCCGCCGACCACGCGCACCGCGGCGGGGTCGGGCGCTTGCTTCAGCTCGCGCTCAAGACTCAGCTGACCGCGCTCGGCAAGCGCGCGCCCGCGCCTTTCACGCGTCGGCCTGGGTTGCCGGCTCCGCGCGCGGAGGCAGACGCGTTTCGGGAGCTGGTGCTGCAAAGGGTCGTGGCGGAGGCGTTCGGCCTCGCCGAGCTTTCCTCGTTACCGCGCGACAAGGTGGCTTTCCAAAGGCTCCTCGCCGCCGGCTCGCCGCGTTTGCCCGCAGTATTCGAGCACACCGCGCGCGCCATCGCTGCCGCCAACGCGGAGCTAGAAAAGACTTTGCGTGCGCTTTCCGCAGCCGCCAAGCAGCCGAGCGCGCTCGCGGCGAGCGAAGACATCCGCGCTCAGCTGGAGCATCTGTTCCCGCCCGACCTGCTGCGCCACGTGCCGGTACTCCGGCTCGAGCACTACCCGCGCTACCTCCGCGCCGCGCAAGCCAGGCTCAGCCGCGCCATCCACGACCCGCGCAAAGACTCCAGCAAAGCCGAGCCGTTCCTCCCGGTATGGCAGGCGTTTCTGGCGAAGCGCACGGCTGCTCGCGACCAGGCGGCGGCCCAGAGCCTGCATTTCGCGTTCGAGGAGCTGCGCGTGGCGTTGTTCGCGCCCGAGCTAAAGCCGCTCGTCTCCATTACGGTCGCGGCGGCGGCGAGCGCAGTCAAAGAGCTGCGCTGAAGAGGCGTTGTTCCTCCGCGCGGCTCGGCTTATCTTGAGGGGGATGAAGAGCTGCGCGGTCGTCGGCGTCGGAGTTCAGGTCTTGCTCGGGGCGTGGCTGTTCGGCTCGTCCGTGAGCGGCTGCGGTGGGGAAGCGACGCAGGAGCCGAAGAGCGCGGACGCGGCGCTGGGGGAGACCGTCGTCGAGGCGCCGACGGCGGCGCCGCCGGCCGAGGCAACGGCAAGCGCGGACCCACCGCCGGAGCCGGCCGCGGTCGACGAGACCCCGGCTCCCGCTCCCGCGAAGGATCCGAACGCTCAGCGCGAGGTGAAGTACGTCGTCACCCCGGAGGGACTCAAGGTCGAGGTGGCGGGCGTGCGCTTCTTCGTCTCGGCCGAAGCGAAGCAGGTAGCGCAAGGCTGGGGCGCCAAGATCGGCGTCAAAGCGGAGGCGACGGACGGCAAAACCCATGTTCTGCTCAACCCCAAGAACGGCCCGATCGCGTTCGCGGCGGCGGTGTTCAAGAAGGGCAGCACGGAGGCGGAGCGCATCCCGGACTCGCGGGAGGGCGAAGGGGAGCTCACGATCGGCGCGAGCTCGATCAGTTTCTCGCGTGACTTTCCCAACAAGGGCGGCCGCGTGCTCGCCATCGGGGAAACGCTGGACATGGAAGTCGCGCTGTGGGGCCTCGGGGAAACGAAAGAGGATCGCCGCCCCGTGAAGCAATTCGTGCACGTGAAGATGAAGGTGGACAAGGGCAAGCCCAAAGCCATCGTCGAGCCTCCCTCCACCGCCAAATAGGGGCCGCTTCAGCGACCGCGATAGACCGGCTTGCGCTTCTCGCTGAACGCCGCGAGCGCTTCGAGCCGATCTTCGCTCTGCAAGCACGCCTCATAGGCTTCCCGCTCTAGCGCCAGCCCTTCGTGCAAGTCGCGCGTCGCCGCGCCGCGCACGGCGCGCAGCGCGGCCCGGATCGCGAGCGGCGCGCCGGAGAGGATCGGATCCGCCCACGCCATCACCTCGTGGAGGAAGTCTTCGCTCTTGGGCATCACCTGGTTGACGATGCCTAAAATGAGCGCTTCCGGCGCGGTGAGGCGCGCGGCGCGCAAGATCAGCTCCTTGGCGCGCATTTCCCCGAGCAGCTTGGCCAGGCGCTGGGTGCCGCCCGCTCCGGGAATCACCCCCAGGCTCGTCTCCGGCAGCCCGAGGACGGCATGCGGTGCCGCGATGCGAAAGTCGCAAAGCAGCGCCAGCTCCAGCCCCCCGCCCAGCGCGGCGCCGTTGATCGCGGCCAACGTCGGAACCGGGCTAGTCTCTAGCCAACCCAGCTCGGTCTCGTACGAGAGCAGCAGCGCGCGCACGTCGTCTTGGCTCATGGCGGCGCGCTCCTTCAGGTCCGCGCCGGCGCAGAACGCCTTGTCGCCGCTGCCGGTCACGATCACGAGCCGTACCTCCGCGTCGGCGGCGATTTCGCGACCGATCTCGCCGAAGCGCGTCACGAGCGCGCGCGACAGCGCGTTCATGCGCTCGGGTCGCTCGAGCGTGACCAGCGCGATGCTTCCTCGCCGCCGCCACCCGACGCCGGCGTCACTCATCGCTTGGCCTTGTTGGCCTTCTTGACGACCTTGGCCTTCTTCTTCGGCGCGGCCTTCGCCTTGGCCTTCACCGTCGGCGCGGCTTTCTTCGTCGGCGAAGGTGCGGCTTTGGCGGGCGCAGCCGGCGTCTTCTCTGCTTTGGGGGCTTCGGTCTTGCGGCCTTCGAGCTTGGCGAGGCGCGTCTTCAGCTCTGTCAGCTCGTCCTTTACGGACTCGAGCTCGTCGTTCACGCGCTTCTTTTCCTGGCCCTGATTTTCGGTCATGTCGCGGAGCGCTTCGCGCAAGCGACGCGAGACTCGCCCGTCCAGCTCGTGCGCTAGCGCGCGCCGCATGGCGCCACGGCTCTTGCTGTCGCCCAAGGTCGTGAGCGCCGAGACGACGTCGATTTTGAAGTGAGGGTCGCTGTCGTCCAGCAAATCCTCCAGCTGTTCCCGAGTTTTACGGCCTTCTCCTAGCGTCGCCAGCGCGTGCACGGCCGCGCGGCGGCCACGGGTCGGTACGCCATATCGCGTGCGCTTGATGACCGCGTCCAGCGCCGCTTCGTCTCGCAAGGCGGCCATGCCGTCCAGCGCACCGGCGCGCACGACGTCCGCCCAGGAGGATTGATCGACGATGGACTTGAGCACGTCCAGCGCGCCCGGTTGCCGAGTGCGACCCAGCGAGCGCGCTGCGTCCGCCGTGACGAGGTAGCTCGGCTCTTTGCGGAGCAAGTCGGAGAGGGCCTTGGCCGCCTCTGGCTTCTTGAACGCGCCGAGGGCGCCTGCGACCGCGCGGCGCACCTTGGGGTGCGAAGTCGTCAACGCAGCGGTGAGGGCCGTGAGTGCGTCCTCCGAGCGGATCTTGCCGAGCGCGCGTGCGGCT
>JAQSWN010000440.1 GCA_029266615.1 Polyangiaceae bacterium | reverse complement strand
TCGGCTGCCGACCACGACGGCCGTGCGCGCGCTGTAGACAATGCGGCGAGGATCCGACCAGTAGCGCAGCTCCCAGATCGCGTCTCCGATGTCGGTCACCCGGTGTTGGCCGTCGACGCTGGCTACGACGGCCCCCGGCTCAAAGAGATCGGCGAGGACCGCGGCGTCCCGGAGCACGAACGCGTCCTCGAGCAGCATCTCGAGATCCTCCGGAGACCGGGCGTGCACCGTCATCAGAACATCGGTCCAAACCGCTCGGCCACCTCGGCCGTACCCTCAGAGTCCACCTCCCACCCGGAGGACGCGACCAGCGCGGGAAACGCGGAGGGGTCGTGCCTATTCCCGGGCTGGCCGAGCACCTTGAACAGGTCTTCGACACCCGACGGTGTGATGATCTCCAGCACGCACACGGTGGGCAACTGCGGCGAACCATAGGCCACGCCCTCGCTCGGCCACGCTAGCCATGGTCATGACCTCCTCGGTTCGCTCGCGGTCAGCTCAACGTACGGCGAAGAAGCCGTGCCCGGTATCCCACAAAGGTGCTATCTACGCACCCGCCGGCCCGGCGTTATGCTCGCCCAATGGCGACCGTTGCCAAGCAGCGAGCGCTCGACAAGATCGTCCGGCTTTCTGGCCAGGGGCTCGACCTGGTGCACCTCTGGCGCGAGTGCGCCGAGCCGATCGCCTCGGCCATCCCCCACTACTGGGCGCCCTGCTGGTTCACCCTCGACCCTGCAACGCTGCTCATCACCAGCCACTTCGACGAGGGAGTCCCCGAAGTGCCACCGGAGTGGCTGGAGGCCGAATACTTCGTCGACGACGTACACAAGCTGGCCGACATCGCCCGCTCGGGCCCTGGCCTCTCGACACTCCATGAGGCCACCATGGGGAATCCGACCAGCTCCCCTCGCTGGCAGGCGAACATGCAGCTCGGAGGCGATCAGGAGATGATCGCCGCTCTGCGCACGCGGTCAGGCGACGTCTGGGGTGCCCTCAGCCTCTACCGCGATCCCGGCCAACCGATGTTCGACGCGGCCGACAAGGCATTCCTGCATGCCGTGACGCCATACCTCGCGGAAGGGGCGCGCCGCGCGCTGCTCTTTGGGGAAGCGGTCGACCCGGACGGGTCGAACGCACCAGGCCTGGTAGTCCTCGACTCGAACCTCCGGGTGGAATCAGTCACCCCGGGCGTCGAGCGATGGCTCGCGGACCTGCCCGACGGCGAGTGGGAAACACGCCGGGTCCCGTCGGCCATCACGGCCGTGGCGGCGCGAGCCGTGCGAACGGCCGAAACTCCCGGTGAGCCTGGGGAGATTCCGATGGCCCGGGTGTTGGGCCGATCCGGCACGTGGATCGTCTTGCACGGCGCCGCGCTCGTCTCGCCGGTGTCGCGGCGCGTCGCCGTCATCGTCGAGCCCGCGCACCCGGCCCGCATCTCGTCGCTGCTGATGTCCGTCTACGGCCTGACGGACCGGGAAAAGGACGTGACCCGTCTCGTGCTGCAGGGCTGCTCGACCACCGAGATCGCGGAGACACTGTTCATCTCGCCCCACACCGCGCAGCACCACTTCAAAAGCATCTTCGACAAAACAGGCGTGCGCAGCCGCAGAGATCTTGCCGGAAAGGTCTTCTTCGCGCACTACGAGCCACGCGTTCGCGAACAACGAGCAGCGCGCCCAACAGAATCGCCCCCTCCGCGGTGGCCCGCTGGACGCACATCGGTGAGGCACCGCCAAAGGCGCTGCCACCAGCGAACCTATACGTGGTCAGCTCGCCCGAACGCATAGGCAAGGCCATAAGGATGATGTGCCGCTTGCGGGCCCAGCGGACTACGCCTCGAACTCTGCGAAGCTAGGCCGGCGCCGTCGCTGGAGTCGCCGGCCTGGCGGGTGTCTCCTGGAGGAGGGTGAGGTGGTTGCTTAGTTTGGCTATGGATCTGACCACCATTTTGACCACCACTGGGGTTTGTCCACCGAAATACGCCCACGTGCAGAATCCTTATTTTTAAGGAAAATTAGACGTGCGGGGACATCCTTGGACACGCTGCCGATGGATGACCGCCGACGAGTCCAATTTGTCTTAGGTAGGGAGCAAGCTGTGATCGAGTTGTCAAACGCGGGCCCCTCGTCCACCACTCCGCTTGGCCTCCCCGACGACCAGGCAATCCGTCTACGGTCAGGGTGAGCGAAGCGAACTTGAAGAGCGCGATGCGCCCTTGCGGGCGATTCGAAGATCACATCAGCACAAGGCGGGGACGCCGACGGACCTCCCGCAGGCACAGATCGGAGGAGTACATGGAGAAGTTGCTGCTTAGCCCCGAAGAGGCCGCCGAAGCGCTCGGGGTGGGCCGATCCCGCGTCTATGACCTCATGCGCACCCGCCAGTTGCTCAGCGTGCGGATCGGCAAGTCGCGTCGAGTTCCGGTGGCCGCGGTTCATGCGTACGTCGAACGCCTGACCGAGCAAGACGCTTTGGTATGAACCAGCGCGCGAACGGTGAGGGCTCGATCTATCGACGCGCTGACGGGCGCTGGACAGCTGCGTGTTATGTCTTGCGACCCGACGGAACGCGCGTACGCCGCTCTGTGTACGGCAAAACCCGCAAGGACGTCGCTGACCAGCTAGCGGTTCTAATCGCGAAGACCAAGGCGGGCCTTCCCCTCGCCGTGGAGTCTTGGAGTCTCGAGCGCTTCGCGGATCACTGGCTGAAGCACGTCGTCGGGTCCAGTCTGCGTCCATCAACACTCTCGAGCTACCGGGAGACGCTGCGTCTGCACATCATTCCGACGCTTGGCCGTACGAATCTTCGCGCGCTGACCCCCACCCACGTGCGAACGCTGCTTGCCAACAAAGCAGCCGATGGACTGGGCGCGCGCTCGATCCACATCATCCACAGCACCCTGCGCACAATGCTCAACGAGGCCATGCGCGAGGAGTTGATCGAACGGAACGTGGCGAGTGTGGTACGGCCGCCATCGGTCGAGCGCGTTGAGGTTCAACCGTGGTCGACTGAGGAGGCGAGCCGTTTCTTGGCGGCAAGCGCGGATCATCGCCTGCATGCACTGTTCGCGGTCGGTGTGGCTCTGGGCCTGCGGAAGGGCGAGTTGCTCGCCCTCCGTTGGGACGACGTTGACCTCGTAGGCGGAGTGCTCCACGTCCGGCAAAACGTGCAGCGGCTGCCCGAGTTTGGCCTTGTGTTCGGTCCTCCAAAGTCCAACAAGTCGCGTCGTACAATTCCGCTTCCTGCAGCCTCGGCGAAAGTGCTCCGAACCCACCGCGCAAATCAGGCTGCCGAAGCCCTTGCGCTTGGACCGGCCTGGGTCGACTCCGGCCTGGTCTTTACCTCGACGGTCGGCACGGTGATCGAACCGCGGAATTTTGAACCGCTGCTTCGATGAACTCATCGCCAAAGCACGCGTTCGCCGCATTCGCTTCCACGACCTGCGGCATACCTGCGCGTCTCTCTTGCTTGCGCAGAACGTGCCAGCACGCGTGGTGATGGAGATCCTCGGGCACTCGCAGCTCGCCTTAACCACCGACCTCTATTCCCACGTGATGCCGACTGCTCTGCGTGCGGCCGCGGACGCTATGGACCGCGTCCTTGTTCAGCCGAACTGAGCTGCGTTGCTGTCAACGTTGCTGTCAAGTTGTAATTTTTGGAGGGTCTACAACGCGATTCAGCCGGGCT
>JAQSWN010000283.1 GCA_029266615.1 Polyangiaceae bacterium | reverse complement strand
CGTGACCTCGCGCGGTGCGGCCATGGGTGCCACGGAGTATAAGACGGTGGGGATCCGACGGGGAGCGGTGTCGGTCAGCCCGCGGTGTGCGGGAGCTCGTCGTAGCCTTTGCCTTGGAACTGGAGCAGGCAAAAGCCGTGACCAAATGGGTCCGCGAGGAGGGCGAGCCGACCGTAGGGATGTCGGCTCGGGGGACCTTCGACGCGGGCGCCAGCGGCAACCGCCCGCGCGACGGCCTCGTCCAGATCTGCCACGACGAGGTCCAGGTGGAAGGGGGTCCAATGACGGGCGTAGCTTCGGCCCGGCTCACCCCCCGGAAAGGGCGGCGTTCCCCCGTCCTTTTTCAATAGGTAGAACGGCGCTTCGGCGCCAAGCAGCTCGACGAAGGCGTCGTCGAACCGACGCCCGACCTCGAGCTGGAAGGCGGCCGTGTAGAAGGCGATCGCGCGCTCCATGTCGTCCACGTCGATGTTGATCAGTACACTAGCCATGCGGCGACAAGAGCACGCCTCATGCCAGCCGCAACCGTCAGAGTCAGCTAAACCGAATTTGGTCGACCTCGGAGGCGAGCTGACTCAGATCGCAGCCCCTCGTTCGACGCTGCATCCAAAGCGCAGCTCCGTTCACGCTATCGAAAAACGTGACGGGCGAAGGCGTCCGGATGAAAAGCACGATGCCGGTGAGCACGGTGCGCGTGATTGCGGCGCGGAAGCCGCTCCCTTCCACGACGCAGGCGGTGCCCAGCAGCTTGGAGCCATGCGACGTGATCATGCGCGCCGACGCGTCGCGCTCCGCTTGCTCGGGCGGATCCGCGTTCGGCGACACGACGCACAGGAAGAGCGCGCGTCCGGGCCTGGCATGCACGGCCGCCGCCAACCCCGAGCGCTCCAGCTCGAACAGCTCTGGCGTCGGCTTCGTGGACCAAATCGCGAAGAAGACATCCCCGAAGGTACCGAGTAAGAGCCCCCGCGCTCGGTGACTGATAGAAAGCTCGGTCTGCGCTGCCACCGGTATCGACGTCGTGCGGTTCATGCCTCCACCCTCAGCAAGTCTACGACAGAGCGCGCGGCGTCTTAAGCGTCTAGAGTCTAACGTAGCGTGAGGATTGCTATTTCCGGCGGAACTAGGAAGCGCACGGGCAAGATGCTCGTGCCGACGCCACTCGTCACGAAAAGGTGTCGCCCCTCTTCCACCACGTGCCCATAAGCGTAGCGGCGACCGAACTCCGACGGCACCACCGGCCGACCGACGAGCGGCAACATGACCTGCCCGCCGTGGGTGTGCCCAGCCAGCGTGAGCGAGGGACGGATGCGCAGCCTTCCGAAAGACTCGAACACGTCCGGCTCATGCACGAGCAGCAGAAACGGCGCGTTGGGCGGCACCCCCGAAACGGCTTTGCGTGGCTCCGAGCGGCGCGTGATTTGATCCGCGAGACCCACGACCCAAAACTCCTGCCGCGCACGCTCGAGACGCACCCGCTCGTCCTCCAGAACTCGGATGCCGCGCTGCTCGAAGGCGCGACGCACCTGGCCGTCGTCCCAGTCATGGTTGCCGAGCACGGCCAGAACACCAAGCGGCGCATGCAGCGCGCTCAGCTTTTCGGCGATGGCCTCGGCCGGTACCGGGGTTGCGCCGGGCTCACTCCCGACCAGGTAGTCTCCGCCGAGCAGGATGAGGTCGGGTTGTTCGGCGTTGGTGCGCTCGACGAGCGTGGAGAGCTGCTCCACTCCCCAGAACGGCGCGCCGACGTGCAGATCCGAAAGGAGCGCGACGCGCAGCCCGGATAGCGGACGGGGCCAATGCGGGAGCTCGAGCTCCTCGTGCCGGACGACCAAGCGGCCTGGCTCGATGAGGACGCCCCAGGTGAGCGCTGCGACGCAAGCCACGAAGATGGCCCACTTGATGCGCGTGAAGAGGTGAGGCGGCGACGGAGGGCTCAGAGCGCGGGAAAGCTACCGCAAACCGAGCCGCTAGCGCACCTTTCGCGTGGGATGGTGCTTGAGCGTTTTGCTCGCCTTGGCTCGCACGACCCCGGAGCTCAGGTCGTCTACTTCCTCCAGCCCGGGCGCGAGTCCGTAGCCGGCCGCGTCGTGCAGAGCCCATTTCCCTTCGCCGAGCAGCTCCAGCACCTGCGTGTGGTAAGCGAGTAGCCCGGGGTGATGGGTTACGCTGATGAGCGTTGCTCGCGTGCGCTTCAGCTCCGCGTAGAGCATGGCTTCGTTTTCGGCGTCGAGCGCGCTCGTCGCTTCGTCCAAGATGGCGTAGCGCGGCGCGGAGAGGAGCACGCGTGCGACGGCGAGGCGTTGCTGCTCACCAATCGAGAGCATCTTGGCGAAGTCCTGCACGGAGTCTAGCCCCCCGCAACGCCCCACGAGGGTGCCCAGGTTGACGCGCTGGAGCACGTCTAGCAGCTCTGCTTCGTCCACTTCGCGGTCCACGTTGGGATAGAGCAGTTGCTCGCGGAGCGAGCCCCAGATCATGTACGGACGCTGCGGCAGAAACAGCATTTGCGAAAGCTCCGGCCGCCGAATCGTGCCGGAACCGCGCCGCCAGAGCCCGGCGATGGCCCGCAGCAGGGAGCTCTTCCCGCCGCCGCTCTGGCCGACGATCACCAGATCCGCCTGAGCGGCGACGCCGAGGGTGACGCCCTCCACCAAAAGACGCCCCGTGCCAGGCGTTTCCAGAGTGACGCTCTCGAGCGCGAGCTCCGACCCTTCCACCGACTCGATCCATGATTGCCCCGCGGTGGGCGACGCCGCTCCCTTGTCCAGCAGCCGGTCCATCTGGTGAAGGCGCTCCACTCCTGCCGCGAAGGCGCTCAGGGTCTCGAAGCGATCCACGAACACGGACAACGCCGTCAGCATGGCTGCGAACGCTCCGGCCGCCTGCACCGCGCGGCCCACTTCGAGCTCGCCGGATAGAATACGGGGCGCGACGATCACGATCGGCAACGCGTAGGTCACGAAGGTGAATGCGTAGCGGAAGAAGTCTAGGCCTAGCGTGCGCCGCAGCAGCCGCTTGTAGTTCTCGTACAAGGCGGCGAAGCGCTCGGCCACGTGAGCCGACTCGCGCTGCTCGCCTTGATAAAACGCAATCGCCTCCGCGTTCTCGCGCACGCGAATCAGCCCGAAGCGAAAGTCCGCCTCGCGCCGCAATTGCTGGAAGTTGAGCCCGATCAGCGGCTTGCCGAAGACTCCGAACGTCATCACCGTACCGATCGCGGCGTACACGATCAAAATCCCGACCAGCAGCTTGGAGATGGCCCAAAGAACGCTGCTGAAGGCGATGAGCGTAAGCACCGCGCTCAAGAGCTCGAGCAGGAACAACATCGACTTTTGGGTGAAGGCTTGGATGTCGTCGGCAATGCGCTGGTCCGGATTGTCCAACGCCTCCTCGCCGGCCAGCTCGTAGAACTGACGCCGTGCGAAATAGCGCCGCAGGAAATCCCCTGTCAGCCACCGCCGCCACGACAGCCCCAAGCGATCGCGCACGTAGTAGTAGAAGGCATACAGCGGCACGGCCGCGAGCAGCGCCAGGCCGAAGACCTGCATTGCCTTCCAGAAACGACCCGCGTCTTTCGCGGCCAGCGCCGAAGTGAACTCGCCCGTCTGCTCGTTGAACAGGACGTTGAACTGCGTGCGGCCCAGCAGCAAAACGACAAGCAACGCCAACAGCCCGCCCGCAGCCCAGCGCTGGTCACCCAACCAGAACGGCCGGGCTATGCGCCAGAAGCGATTCCAGAGCCGCCGGTCGAAGGTTCGGACGCGTTTAGGATGTTTTCGTCGCACGCGGGATGACGAAAAGATTGCGAAACGCGTGCCGCCCTCACTGCACGAAAGAACGCCTCGAATCGGCGCACCTGGGTATAAATGACCCGGTGCGTGACGCCTCGATTGGTGGGGCGCGCCCCGTTCAGCCCAGCGCCCGCACCATCGCCCAAAGAGCGAGGATGACGACGCCGAGCAACGCCAGTGCGAACCCGACGGCGATTTTGACCCCTTTCGCCGGTTTGGGATCGGGCGCGTTCGCGTGATCCGTCGTCACACGCGCGGGCTGGACGCTTGCCATGGCCGAAGAGGTAGCAAGTCACATGCCCGCGCCCGCATCGTCCAAACTAGGCGGCTGCGGTGACGCTTCGCGCGACGAGCACGGAGCAAGGCGCCTTCTCCAAGATGCGCGAGCTACGGCTGCCGAGCACCACGCGCGCCAGTCCTTTACGGCCATGGGTGCCCACGACGATGAGCCGCGCCGGGAGCGATCCGGCGAGCTGTAGCGTCTCGTCCACCGCGTCGTCTTCGGCGATGACGATTTCACCCTTTGCGCCCAGGCGCGTGAGCGCACCGTTGATGATCTGACTGGCCAGCGCGCGTTTCTGCCCACGCACCTCCGGCGTGTCCAGCGCGGGCAGCGCGCCCAGTAGCCCCATTGCCGCGTCTCCTTCGCGCGGGAGCTCCATGGCGTGCATCACGACCAATTTTTCCTGAAGTCGAGCGGCCTCCGCAGCGGCTGCCTCGATGGCGGGCAAGCCGGGCTCCGACAAGTCGGTCGCGGCGAGTACCGCGCCGCGAGGCGAAGGTCGCGCCACCAGCACGGGACAGTGCGCGGAGCGCACGACTTGGTCCGCGACGCTGCCGAGCAGCCAGCGGCGCAACCCGCTGCGACCGTGTGTGCCCAGCGCGATGAGCTCGGCACCCCATGCTTCGGCGCGGTGCAGGATCTGGTCGTAGTCCGACCCCGTCTCGATGAAAATGTCCGGGGTCGCGGCGTCCGGGACGAGCCGCGACAGCTGCCCCCGCAGCGCTTCCACGAGGCGCGGGTGGAGGGAAACCTGCCGGTTGACGTCCACTTCGTAGTCTTGCGCCAACAGCGCGTGCGTCCCGAGCTCGGGCATGACGTGGCACAGCGCGATGGGGCCTCCTCCGGCCATCTCGACGCCTTGCTTCAGTGCTTCGTCCGACGCCTCGCTCAAATCAGACGCAATTAGTACACGCATCGTTTCTCCTTGGGGACTGCGAGGGGGCTGGCACGTCGCCGCCCCCTCGCAGAAGCTCATTTGTCGGTTCCAGGTATGCGGAGTCTATTGGATACAGACCATCCCCGGCTTCGTACAAATGCCGCGGAGTGGGTTGCAGCATACCGTACCCGGGCCGCACGTCACGTCGCCGCACGCATCGCCTTCGCTCACGCAGATGCCGCCGCAATCGGCGCCGCCGTTGCTCGGGTCGCAGTCGTCGCTCGGATCATCGGTGCAGCTTTCGCCCTTCGGACAGGGAATGCCCGCGATTCCGCCGCAGAACGCAGGCGGCTCGGGGGCCGCCACGCAGATGCCCCCGCAGTCTGCGCCGCCGTTGTCCGGGTCACAGTCGTCGCTCGGGTCGTCGATGCAGGCTTCGCCCTTCGGGCAGGGAATGCCCGCGATACCGCCGCAGAAGGCGGGCGCCTCCTTGCAAGCCCCGCGACTTTCGACGCTCACGCCCGCGGCAGCGGCCATGCACGCATTGCCATAGGTCACGCCGTCGCATCCACACACCGGCGCGTAGATCTTGGTGCACGCCTCGGGCTGCTCGACGCAGCGCCCGCCGTGCCGCGCGTCGGGACAGCGTCCGACTCGGCCGTTGCAAAATTCTCCCTCATCGCAAGACAAGCCTCGGGGGCCTGCGCACCGCTTGGATCCCCGGAGCTCTTCGCTCTGGGCACCGACGGCTTCTGGGTCTCCCTGGTCCGTCGACACGTCTGCCCCGCTGCATGCAGCGACACCGCTACCAATCAGCGCCACGAGCGCTGACCACCCGAACAGATTTTTTGCGAACATATAGCCTCCTCGTTGCTAGCGTCCCGAATACCCCGCTCGGCGCCGCGGCGCGCCGAGCAAGGCGCGCGAGTCGTTGCAGCAAATGCGCCAGATGCGAGTCAGCAGGCGCAAGGGGCGCACTAGCGTGCGTCAGCCGCGCGGAGGTGAGTCAGGCTGCCTTGCGGGGTGCTCGCTTTGGAGAGGAGGCCTTAGGTCGCGCACGACGCGGGGTGGCGTTCTTCTTCCGAGTCTTCGCCGCGCGCTGTGCGACGGCGCGCGGCGACGTTGGTCCGCCCCGCTTGCGTCGGCTCTCAGCCGAAGCCTTGGCTCGACGAGACAGCGCCGTCTTGGAGGCTGCGGCGTGCGGCTCTTTTTTCAACGCGCGCTCGGTGGCGCGGGCGCGGCGCGGGCTCGGCTTCCGACCGGCGCGTGCGCTCTCTTGGGCGGCCTTGCGCCGGACCTTCTTACTCGCGGTCGCGGTCGGCTTCGCGTCGACGCCCGCGCGTCGCGCCTTGGAGAGGCCGATGGCGATGGCTTGCTTGGCGTTGCGGGCGCCGTGTTTGCCCTCGCGAATATGATGCATCTCTTCGCGGATGAACTCACCGGCCTGTGTCGACGCAGCCTTGCCCTCGGCGCGGTCCCGCTTCGCTCGTTCTAGGGTGCTCTTTTCCGGCATGCCTGCGACTGCAAGCAACATGCTTGCCAAACCGCGAAGTCGCGGTGGTAACGAACGCTCATGCTTCGCCCTAAAAGCCGCGCGCCGCTCCGCGCCTTCGCTGCGCTGATGTTGCTCGCGTTCGCCGCGCTCGCGGAAACCTCCCACGCCGCTCCCGTGCTCGCACCCGCCGCGTCTCCCCCGGCAAACAGAGGCCCTTCGGAAGAGCCGCTCGAAGCCGAGGTGGCACCCGGTTCGCCGCGCGCCGCTCTGCAAAAGTTCACCGAGCTGACGCGCCTCGGGCGGTACGCGGATGCCGGTGCGTTCCTGGAGGTGCCGCGCGCTCGTGACGGAGAGCGGGCGACGCTGGCGCAGCGCCTGCGGGACGTCCTGGATCGTCACGTCATCGTGGATTGGGACAAGGTGTCGGACCAGGACGCGGGCGCGCTCAACGACGGCCTCCCCGCGCGTTACGAGCAGATCGGCACGGTCGCGGTTACGGGCACCGTGAGCGAGCCGGTCCGGCTTGCACGCAACTCGAGTGGCAAAAGCTGGGCCTTTTCGCTCTCCACCGTCGCCCGCATCGACGATTGGTACGAAGCCTTGCCGGATCGCTGGCTGCGCCAACACCTGCCCGCGCCGCTGCTGCGCACCGGGCCTCGTGACCTCCTGTGGTGGCAGTGGGCGGGCCTGGGGCTCTTGGCCGTGGTCGGCAGCGCGCTCGGAATGCTGACCGGCGCGCTCGTCCGCAGCCTGCTGGGACGCGCCGCCAAGCGCACGGCTACGATTTGGGACGACCGCATTCTAGCGCGGAGCCGCGGCCCGGTGGCGTTGGCCTTTACGGTGGGTTTCATGCGCGCGCTCTTGCCGCAACTGCTCCTTTACGAGCCCGCGGAGCTGTTCGTGCAGCAAGTGTTGCGGGCCCTCTTGCTGGCGAACGTGCTGTGGGCCTTCTGGCGCTTGGTGGACGTCGTGGCGGAGCTGTCGTGGAGCTCCGAGTTTTCGTTCGAGCATCCGAGCTCGCGCGCCCTCATTCCGTTGGCGCGCCGTATGGGCAAAGCCTTGGTCGCCGTGGCCGCGATCCTGCTGCTCATCTCGGCGTTGGGCTACCCCGTGACCAGCCTCATCGCAGGCCTGGGCATTGGCGGCTTGGCTCTCGCGCTTGCTTCGCAAAAGACGGTGGAAAACCTATTCGGCGCATTCTCGCTCGGCATCGACCAACCCTTCCGGGAAGGTGACTTCGTGCGAGTCGAGAACTTGACTGGCACGGTCGAGTCGCTCGGCTTGCGCTCCACCCGCATCCGCACGCTAGATCGCACGGTCGTCTCGATCCCGAACGGGAAGCTCGCCGAGATGCGCCTGGAGACCTTCGCCGCCCGCGACCGGCTCCGGCTAGCCTGCATCATTGGTCTCGAATAC
>JAQSWN010000282.1 GCA_029266615.1 Polyangiaceae bacterium | reverse complement strand
CTTGAAGGCGACCTTCACCGCGCCGGCCGCGCCGTCTTTCAGGGCCTTCGTCTCCACGAAGCCGAAGCGGTCGTCACCCAAGCTGACTTTCGTGTAGGGCCCGAAGGTGCCGAGCTTCTCGACGACGGAGCCCCTGTCCAACTCCGCCACCACTGGCGCGGCCCCGAGCGGCTGACCGCGCACACCGGCCACGCTTTGCAGCGCGACCTTGCCCGTCGCCTTCACGAGCGCGAGCGGGCTCTTGGTGAGCGGCAGCTTTACTTTCTCGCTCGAGCCCACGCGCAGATCGCGATCGGTGACGCTGAGCTCGAAGTTGATCGAGTTTTCCTGAAGCTGGTCCAGCGCGTCGAACGTGAACGCTACCGTTCGCGTGTCGCCCGGCTTGAGGTTGGAGACGTCGAAACGACCGGCGTGCAGCAAGAGGCCGTCACCGGTGAGGTTACGAAGGTTGGCCTGTGTCTCGAAGGATTTGCCTTTGCCGACGTTCTTGACCGTCAAATACACGGTCGCGCCTTCGCCGCGCGCAATTTGGCCGTCCCCATTGCCGGGACGATTGTCGGCAATTTGGTACGTGTACGCGAAGATCGGCTGCGGCTGCGCGGTGATGGTGGTGCGAAGCTCCGCCTCTTGCGGCGGCTCCGAGCCTTCCGCGAAGAAGCGCACCTTCACCACGTCCGCCCGCGTGTCGGCGTCCAACGGGACCTTGCAGACCCGCTTCGCGTCCAGCGGCACCGGCTCCGTCGAGCCGGGCTTGTGCCCTTCCAGGTCGCAGAAGCCGAGCGGCACGGTCGCCGTCTTCGTCTCGCCCGCGCCGATTTTCCCGAACACCAGCTCCTTCTCGTCGAAGTAGGGGCCGTCGCTCTTGGTGATACCCCGCAGCTGGTACACCGGCGCCGCGCCCTTGTTCTTGACGGACACCTTGAGAGACATGCTCTCGCCGGAGGTCACCGTGTCGTTCGGGCGATCGGTCTTGACCGTCACTTCGAAGTCGCCGGGCTTGGGCGCGTTCGCGAAGTCCTTGGGCGGCGCCGCCCAGTCGACGTCGATACGCTTCAAGTCGGCCGCTACCGCGTCCAGCTCCGTGACCTGGAGCTTCTCCAGCACGGGCTTGACCGTCCGGAGCTGATCCGGGCGTTTGCCCTGCGCCATCTTCCCCGCCAAATCTCGGGCGATCTTGATGGGCATGTCGAGCTCGAACTCGTCCTCGATGTCGCCGCCGCGCTCGCGGATCTTCGCGCGCTCCGACTCGGGCAGGTTGTAGCGCATGCGGAAAAACGACTGCTCGGTGGGGTGCTTGGCCGCGCCGGTCAGGCTCTTGGTCAGGTCGCGCTCGCGGAGCGCGCGCTCGGAGCGGTACAGATCCATCTCCAAGTTGTCGGCCGTCATCGGATCCAGCTCGACGTCCGGCGCGACGCCCACGCCCTGGATGGAGATGTCCCCCGGCGTCAGGTACTGAGCGATGGTGAGCTTCAGCGCGGCGTGCTCCGGCGTCACGTTCGGGAACACCAACTGCACCGAGCCCTTACCGAACGTGGTTTGCCCGACGATGACGGCGCGGTCCAGGTTCTTGAGCGCGCCCGCCACGATCTCGCTCGCGCTCGCGCTCGAGCCGTTGACGAGGACCGCGATCGGGTAGTTCGGCTCCGTGCCGTGCCGCGTGGCGCGCTTCTCCTCGCGCCCTTCCGACGTGCCCACGGTGGAGACGATGACACCGTCGTCTAGGAAGCGATCCGCGATTTTCGCGGCTTGCTCCAATAGGCCGCCCGGGTTGCCACGCAAATCCAAGACCAAGCCTTTGATCTTTTCCTTCTTGCCGAGCTCTCCCAGCGCTTCGTCCAGCTCGTCCGAGCTGGACGCCTGGAACTGCTTGAGCCGGACGTAGCCAACGCCGTTGCCGAGCGCGCGATAGTCCACGGATTTTACCTGGATTTCCTCGCGCGTGAGCTCGAACGGGCGCGAGCCGGGCCAGCCCTCCGTGCCGTCTCGATGAATCCACACCGTGACTTTGGAGCCGGGTTTGCCGCGCAGGCGACCCACCGCGTCGTCCAACGGCATGTTGAGGCTGCTCTCGTTGTTGATCTTGGTGATGCGGTCCAGCCGCTTGAGACCCGCGCGACCGGCGGGCGTACCCGGCATGGGGCGCATGACGGTGAGCGCCTGATCCCGAATGCTGATCACGATCCCAAGGCCGCCGAAGTGGCCGGACGTGGAGAGGTTCATCTCCCGGTAGGCTTCGGGGCTCAGGAACACGCTATGCGGGTCCAACGTGCGCAGCATGCCGTTGCACGCGGCGTACTCCACCTCGCGCAGATCCACTTCCGTGTCCTTGAGGTTCGCTTGTAGGAAGCTGAACACCTCGCGGAGCCGAGCCGCGACGTCCCAAGGGCCCTGCACGTTGTCGACCCGGAACTCGGCAGACTCGCTGTCCACCTGAACCTTGACGACCTTGGCTTTGTCTTCGTGCCGCACGATGACCTGCGCGACCTCGCGCTGAATCTCGTTGAGCGACGAGAGGAACATCTGCCGCGGCTTCACGCGGCTCGGGTCCACGTACTTGGTGCGGATGGTGTTGAGCGTTTCGTTGACCGCCACGAGCTGCGTCAGGTCGTAAGGAGCCTTGGGCTGCCCCGGCGCCGTCACCGCGTGCGCCGATTCCAGCCCGCGCCACAAGCCGCCCGTCCCGGACTGCATGGAGAAATACGACGCGATTCCGAACACCGTCAGGATCAGGATCGCGCGGCCGAGCCGCTCCAGAAAACGCATGGCGCGAGTATAGCCCTTCACGCTCGGGCCACGCTCGTGTAAGCGCTTTTTGACGTTTTGGCCCCGCCGCCGCTGCCTCGTTCGGCCCCTTCGGCTCGAGAATTCCACGACCCGCGCGGGCACCACTACTTCCCCGCCTATTTGAAGACGAGGGAGCGCGAGCAGCTCATGAAGTGGCTGGCGACGCTTCGGCCCATCTGGGAGCAGCGCTACTCCACGTTGCGCGATCCGCCCGCGGGCCAGACGCAGCGGGAGCTGCTCCGCCCCGTGTACTGGCTGGGCAACTGGCAGTTCGCCTGCCTGGACTACTACCGTCCGCCGCGCGGGACTCAGGACCGCTGCGTCGCCGCCGAGCCGTTTCCGGAAGCGTTGGCCAAGGTGGCGCAAGACAGCGAGCGCCGCATCGCCAAGCTGTTCCCCCGCAAAGATATTCCCCCCGGCTATCGGCTCAACACCTGCCTCGTGAATTTTTACGGGGCACGGAGGCAAGGCGAGCGGTGGGTGGACACGGCGCGCGTTGGTGAGCACCGCGACTTCGAGCCCGGCCCGGTGGCGTCGCTATCGATCGGCGAGCGAGCGCTGTTCCAGTTCGTCAAGTCGGCGCGCATCGGTGAGCGCGAGGCGCCGCTGGCTTCGCAGTGGTTGGACGACGGCAGCCTGCAGATCTTCGGCGGCACCTTCTTCAAGGACCGCGTCTTTCACCGCGTGCAGCGGGTGGACAAGCGCGAAGGGGTCGCCTTGCCGCCGGAGATTGATGGCTTCCGGACCCGGCGCATCAACTTCACGTTCCGCTTCGTGCCGGAGAAGGACGTCATTCCTTTCGCGAAGCTCGGCGGCGGCGCGCGGGCTGACGTCCGAGGCTACGTCGAGGAACTTGCGAAAAACTCTAGCTTTTACGCAAGCGCGCTCGCGTCCGCACCTCGCTAGTGGTGGCCGAAGGGCCGGGCTGCTACGGTTGCGGAGCGTTTGGGAGGTTAGAGCCATGCTGAACAGAGTTTGGGGAATGGGAATCGTCGCATTGACGGTCATGGGGTGTGATCAAGACCCGGGGCGTCCAATCATCGGGCCAACACCTGCTATCGACGTCGGGCCAGGGACGAGTAGCGGGGAACGAATTCCGGATAGCTTCGCGCAGCAGTCGTCGCTCCCCGGCGACGTCGCCCGGTCCGAGCGAGCGCTTCGGCCGGTCAGCGGCGGCACCTTGCTGGTCCTTCGGGACCAAAAGCGGGCGGTGGTGGCCGACCCGGACCGGGACCAGCTGTTCGTCGTGGACCTCGAGGGGGCGAGCGTGACGCGAACCATCTCGCTCGAAGCGGGAGCAGAGCCGGGGCGCGCCGTGGAGGACGCGGAAGGCGTCGTGCACGTCGCGCTGCGCGGCACGGGGAAGCTCGTCAGCGTGGACCCCACGGAGGGCGAGGTGCTCGGCACGCGCGCGGTGTGCGCGTACCCGCGCGGCGTGGCCAGCGCAGAACGCGTCGTGCACGTCGCATGCGCAGAGGGAACGCTCGTCACTTTGTCCACGGACGCGGCGGAGACCAAGCCGGTCCGTACGTTGACGCTCGACCGCGATTTGCGAGACGTCGTCGTCGCGTCGGACGGTTTGTGGGTGAGCTTGTTCCGCACCGCGCAGGTGCTGCGCCTGGATACTACGGGCAAGGTCCTGCGACGCACGCTCTTGCCTAGCCTCTTCGGCAATGGGGAGAGCGTTTCCTCGGTGGCCTGGCGCATGGTGCCAGGCGCTACCGGTGGCGTCATCGTCGTTCACCAGCGCGCCTTCGCGGGCGAGGTGGTGCCGAGCCCCGGGGGTTACGGAGCGACGGGCGCGCCGGGCGGTATGGTCAGCACCGCCATCACGACCGTCAACGAAAGCGGCGAAGCTCAAGGCACCAGCGTGGCGCTCGCCGCGCCGCTGCCGGTCGACGTCGCGCAGTCGCCCGTCTCCGGGCGCTTCCTCCTCGCGGCGGCGGCGGTCGAGCACCCGACCGAAGGCTCGCGGTTCGGGCGCAATTTGCTGCTTGCGTCGAGCCGGCTCGGCTTCTCGACACGACCGGTGGAGATGTTCGTCGACAGCGAGGCGACGACCCCCGTGGAGATTCCTCGCGGGCAACTCGTCGCGGTGGCGTTCGCCGGCGACACGCCCATCCTCCAATACCGCGAGCCGAGCAGCCTCGTCGTCGGCACGCGCGGAATCTCACTACCGGGAGAGCCGGTGGAAGATACCGGGAGCGTGCTCTTCCACCTGGAGACGAGCTCTGGCCTGGCTTGCGCCTCCTGTCACCCCGAAGGTCACGAGGACGGCCGCACCTGGCACTTCTCGGGCTTTGGTCCACGCCGCACGCAGTCTCTGCGCGGTGGCTTGCTCGGCACCGAGCCATTCCACTGGGACGGCCTCGAGACGGACTTCGGCGCGCTCACGGGGGACGTCATGCAGGGCCGCATGGGCGGGCCCGAGCTCAGTGAGGAACAAAACATGGCGCTCGCCGGCTACTTGGACGTTCTGCCGGGGATGCCCGCGCCGGCGGCGCACAGCACGCCCAGCGTCGAGCGCGGCAAGGAGCTGTTCAACGACGCCACCGTAGGCTGCGCGACGTGTCACACCGGCAGCCGCTTCAGCAACGACCAAACCGTGGACGTGGGCGGTGTGGACGGCCAGCTCCAGGTACCGGGCTTGGTCGGTTTGTGGGCGCGCGCGCCGTACCTCCACGACGGCTGCGCGAAGACGCTGCTGGATCGCTTCACCACGTGCGACACCGGCAAGCATGGCGTCGTCAGTCAGCTGAAGGGCGACGACCTGCGAGCCCTGACGGATTACCTCGAAACGTTGTGAGGGCGGCTCACTTCTGAGTCAGTACTTGGCGTGCGGTGTCGATGAAAGCGCGCACTTTTGCCTGCTTTTCGGCGCCGCGCGCGAAGTACAGGAATAGCCCCGCGACGCGCGGCGCGTAGTCTTCCAGCACGATCGAGAGCTCACCCCGTGCGATGAACGGCGCGGCTTCGGGCTCCAGCAAGTAAGCGAGCCCGAGCCCGTCCCGCGCCGCGCGCAGCATCAGCGCGGAGTCGTTGCAAACGAGGCGCCCTTTGACGGCCACGTGCTCTTCACGACCGGCGCGCTCGAGCTCCCAGCGGTAGGTAGAGCCGGTCGCAGGCAGTCGGTACGTGATGCAGTCGTGCCCCAACAAGTCTCGCGGCTTCTTGGGCCGCCCGTGGAGCGCCAAGTAGGCGGGCGAGCCGACGACCAGCAGCCGGAATGGGGGCAGCAGCCGAACCGCGGCCAAGTCGGGCTCGATGGCTTCCTCCAGCCGAACGCCGGCGTCGAAGCCTTCCTTCACGATGTCCACGAAGCGGTCGTTCACGGACACCTCGATGGAAAGCTCGGGGAAGTTCGCCAAGAGCGGACGAAGCAGCGGCTCTACCACCAGCGGCACGTTGACGCGCCCCACCGTGAGCTTGAAGGTGCCTTGGACGCGGCCGAGCGCCTGCTTCACGTCGCGGAGGGCGGCGTTGGTTTCATTGAGCGCCGGACCGACGCGGGAGAGCAGCTGCTGCCCGGCTTCCGTGAGGTTCACGCTGCGCGTCGTGCGGAGCAGCAGGGTGACGCCCAGGCGTTCCTCGAGCGCACGCACGGCCTGCGACGCGGCCGATGCGCTGACGCCCAGCTTACGCGCCGCGGCCGAGAAACCGCGCTCTTGCGCAACGATTACGAAGATTTCCAGGCCCTGCAGCTGCCCCAACATCTTTAAGTTTTACTTCATAGTCTATCCAGTATTGCGCGTCTTCTCCCGACCGAGGCTCGGGCACAGATTGGCGGCATGAAACTCACCGACTACGTCACGCTCGGTCTCTCCGGTTTACGGGTCAGCCCTCTCGCGCTCGGCACCATGACCTTCGGCACGGATTGGGGATGGGGCGCGGATGAAGACGCTTGCCGCGACTTGTTCGACTACTACGTCGGAGCTGGCGGCAACTTCATCGACACCGCCGACGGCTACACCTCCGGTAAGAGCGAGGAGCTGGTCGGCAAATTCGTGGCCGAGCGCAAGCTGCGCGACCGCGTCGTCGTCGCCACGAAGTTCAGCTTCAGCGCCGAGCCCGGAAATCCCAACGCGGGCGGCAATGGCCGCAAGAACATCCGCCGCGCGCTGGAAGGCTCACTGCGCCGGCTGGGCATGGATTACGTGGACGTGTACTACCTGCACGCGTGGGACCAGGTCACCCCCATCGAGGAAGTGCTGACGACGCTGAACGACTTGGTGCGCGAGGGCAAGGTTTTGCACGTCGGGCTCTCGGACGTGCCGGCGTGGTACGCGGCGCGGTACCAGACGCTGGCTGAGCAACACCTGAAGGAGAAGGTCGTCGCGCTGCAGCTCGAGTACTCCCTCGTGGAGCGCAACATCGAGCGCGAGCACATGCCGCTCGCGCGGGAGCTGGGGATGGCCGTCGTGCCGTGGAGCCCTCTCGCGAGCGGTTTCCTCAGCGGCAAGTACCAGCGCCCAAGCGAGGGAAGCACCGGGGTCGGAGAGGGACGACTTCAGACCCTGAAAGACTCCGGCAATCCCGGCTTCGCGAAGTTCAGCGCCAAAAACTGGGAGATCCTGGACGTGCTACTGGCGGTGGCGCGGGAGCTCGGCAAGACCCCCGCGGAGGTCGCGCTGAGCTGGGTGGTGAATCGTCCCGGCGTCGGCTCGACGTTGATCGGCGCGACCAAGCGCTCTCAGCTGGAGAGCAACGTGGCCGCGCTATCGCTTGAGATTCCAGGCGAGCTCGTCGCCCGGTTGGACGACGCCAGCAAGCTCGACGTCGTCCATCCGTACATGTTCTTCGCGGAGCCATTCACGAGCATGCTCAGCGGCGGCACCGCGCTGCGTGGCTTCCGTTGAAGCTCAGCCGGCCGAGACACTGGCGCTAGCGGAAACGGAAACTTCGATGCTTACCTTGGCTTCCGCGGCCGCGGTCAGCGAGCTCGCCATGCACGCCGCGCCCGAGAGACCAACGTCGCCGACGGCCTGGAAGGCGCCGATCGTCTTGCCCGCCGCGTCGAAGATGGGATCCTTGAGGGCCAAGGTCAGGTTGACCGCCTCGCCCCACTCTTGAATATGAGCTCGTA
>JAQSWN010000281.1 GCA_029266615.1 Polyangiaceae bacterium | reverse complement strand
AATCCATGCCCGGCCAGCACCGGCTCAGCGTGGACCTCGCGGTGGAGCTCGCTCGCGAAGCGCTGTCGCTGGGGGTGCCCGCCGTGGATCTGTTCCCCGCGCTGACGGACGACTTGAAAGATCCCCGCGGGAGCGAGAGCACCAATCCGCAAGGGCTCATGCAGCGCGCCATCCGCACGCTGAAGCGGGAGCTGCCCGAGCTCGTGGTGTGCACGGACGTCGCGCTGGATCCGTATTCGTCGGACGGTCACGACGGCGTCGTGATCGACGGCCGCATCGACAACGACGTCACCCTGCCCATCCTCGCGGCGATGGCCGTATCTCACGCCGAGGCGGGCGCGGACGTCGTGGCCCCGTCGGACATGATGGACGGACGGGTGCGCGCGATCCGGGAGGCGCTGGACGAAGCCGGGCACCATCAGGTTTCCATCCTGAGCTACTGCGTGAAGTACGCCTCCTGCTTCTACGGGCCCTTCCGCGAGGCGCTCGACTCGGCGCCGAAGAGTGGGGACAAGAAGACCTACCAAATGGATCCTGCCAACTACCGCGAGGTAGAGCGCGAGGTGCGGCTGGACGAAGCGGAGGGTGCAGACATCCTGATGGTCAAGCCGGGGCTGCCCTACCTGGACATCGTCGCCAAGGTGCGCGCGCTTTCCTCGCTGCCCGTCGCCGTCTATCACGTGAGCGGCGAGTACTCGATGCTCAAGGTGGCGGCCGAGCGCGGCTTCTTGGACTACGAGCGCGGCTTGTTGGAGAGCCTCACGTGCTTGCGGCGTGCGGGGGCCGACATCATCTTCACGTACGGCGCCATCGACGCGGCGCGCCTGCTCGCGGCGCAGAAATGAACGGCGAGAGGCCGAGCTCCCCCGTTCACGAAGTGGAGGCTTCACGGCCCGGCACGGAGACGCGCGTGCGGCCCCGTACCGACAGCGAGAAGACGTTGCCGCCGAGCGCGCCCGCGCCGGGAAAGCGCCGCGCGCTGTTGCTCGTGGAGGGCGCGGACGACGAAGACCGCCGCAGCTACGACGCCGTTCTCACCGAGGCGGACCTGGAAGGCGAGCTACGGACTTTGCAGAAGGCGGACTCGCCGGAGCCCCCGCCGACCTCTTCGCTGAGCGAGAGGGAGAACCTCACCGGCCAGCTCTTGGACGGTCGCTACCAAATCGACTACGTGCTCGGCATCGGGTCGATGGGCGTGGTGTACGGCGCGCGTCACGCCGCGGTCGGCAAGCTGGTCGCGGTAAAGGCGCTGCGCGCGCACCTGGCGAGCGACGCGGAAGCGCTTCAACGCTTCAACGCGGAGGCGACCGCGGCGACCTCGATCGGCAACCAGCACATCGTCGAAACATTCGATTTCGGGCGCCTCGCGGACGGCACTGCCTACCTCGTGATGGAGTACCTGGAGGGGCGGCCCCTCGCGGACCTCATCGAAGGCTGGGCGCCGCTTCCACTGCCACGCATCACGAAGATAGGTGTGCAAATCGCGGAGGCTCTGAACGCCGCGCACCTCGCCGGCATCGTTCACCGCGACCTGAAGCCGGACAACGTGTTTTTGTGCGAGCGCGAAGGGGATCCGGATTTCGTCAAAATCTTGGATTTCGGAATCGCCAAGTTCGGCGTCAGTCAGGCGCGCCTCACCCAGGCGGGCGCGGTGTTCGGCACGCCCGCGTACATGTCCCCCGAGCAAGCGGCGGGCAAAACGACGGACGGTCGTACGGACGTGTATGCCCTGGGAGTCATGCTGTACGAGATGGCCTGCGGCCGCGCGCCCTTCCACGGGGAGAGCGCGCTGGCGGTGCTTTCGATGCACTCGACCGAAGAGCCCGAGGCGCTCTCGCTGCGCCAGCCGGACGTCTCCAAAGAGCTCGAGGCCATCGTTCACAAGTGCCTTCGTAAGGATCCAGACGCGCGTTACGCGAGCATGGCGGAGCTCGCTGCGGATTTGTCGCGGCTGGCGGCGGGGATGCCCGTCCGCGCGGAGCCGGCGCCGCCTTCCTCACCCGTGGCATCGCGAGAAGACCTCGTCACGTTGCCGGACGCGGACGCGGGCGCGGTTCCTCCTCCCGTTTCGGTGAAGGGGGGAGGCGGGGTGCCGTTCCCGCTCGTGCTGCTACTGCTGCTGGGCGTGGCCGGCGGCATGTTCTGGATGCTGCGGCACCGCGCCCCTACCGTCGTCACGAAGGTAACGCAGGCCGAGCCCAAGCCGCTCCCGCCGCCGCTCCCTTCCGCGGCGGAAGTCGACGAGGGCGCGCCGGAGACCGAGGTCGCGCTCGTCCTGTTCCCGCTCGACGCGCGCGTGCTGCTGGGCGACAAGGACTTGGGCCCCATGCCCGTCAGCGTGAAGGTGAAAGACGGGCAACCCGTCAAGCTCCGCATCGTGCGAGACGGCTACTGGACGCGGAAGTTGACGGTGGACGGCAGCAAAAAGCGCGTCGTCGTCGGCTTGGTGAAGCGCGACGCTTCCAAGGCCAACCCGGAGGCGGAAGGCGATGACGAGCCGTCCGGTGCGCTGCCTCGCTCGGTGCCAACCGCGCGGTAGCTCACGCCGCGTCGAGGCCGAGCAGTTGCAGGTAACACTGCCGGACCGTGTCCGTCACCGCGATGTACCGCTCGAACAGCTGCTCGCCCGCGCTCTTGGTAGCGCTCCGTTGAAAGCCCATCTGGCGGCCGATGCCGGAGAGCCCCAACGCCTGCGCGTCCACCCAGTTCGTGCCGTCTCCGCGGTGCACGTGGATGCGCTGCTCGAGTCGCCGCAAGAAGCGGTACGCATCGCGCAGCGCTTCGTAGTCGGCGCGAGGTAGATAGCCACGCAGGCTGAGTAGCTCCAGCGCTTCGCCCGTGTCCGGCGTGCGGATGGCTTCGTCGCTGCCGTGCTTCATCTGCAGCCACTGCGCCAAAAATTCGATATCGAGGAGGCCGCCGCGCCCGACCTTGAGCTCCTTGCGCGTCGCTCGTTCACGCCCCAGCTCCCGCTCCATTCGTAGGCGTAGCCGGTGCATCTCCGCGGCCGCGGGCGGCCCTCCCTCGTAGGCGGCGAGCGAGGCGATACGGATCACGCGCGCTCCCAGCGCGACGTCCCCCGCGCAGAATCGGGCCCGAATCAGCGCCTGGCGTTCCCACGCGGCCCCGCCGCCGAAGCCGGAAGGACGCGAGGTGGCGCCGTCGCGCTCCGTGAGGCCGTGGTAGCTCGCGAAACTGCGCACGGACGCGACCAGCAAGCCGTGCGAGCCGGAGGGGCGCAGCCGGGTGTCCATGACGTAGCCGGGCCCGCCCGCGTGCGGCTCGGACAACATGCGGATGATGCGCTGCGCGTAACGCGAGAAGTACGCCGCGGCTTCGTCCGGGTTCGGCGCCGCGCTGGGCTCGTACAAAAACATGAGATCCAGGTCCGAGGCGTAGCCAATCTCTTTGCCTCCCAGCTTGCCGACCGCGAGCACGCACAAGCCTTGCGCATCGCCGAGCAGGTAGCGCACGACCGCGTTCATGATCTCGTCGGCTAGCGCGGAGAGCGTGCGCGTCGCCTGCCGAGTGCCAATAGAGCCTGCCAAATCCGCGATCGCGACCTCGACCAAGATGCGGCTCTTGACCTGGCGCACGGCGCCGACCACGGCTTCGTCCCGTTCGAGCGGCTCGAGGCCGTCCAACTGGCGCATCACGTCCTCGAGTTGGTGGTGTACGGCCGCGTGCACGTCGCTCACCAAGCCTTGCCCGAACAAAACTACGTCGAGCAGCTCGGGCCGCGTCACGATAGACTCACCCACGAAACCGCTCGAGCCGAGCACCGTGAATAGCCTCGAAAGCGCGCGCGGATCTTCGGCCAGCGCCGTCACGTACGCGCCGGGCGCCGAGATGCGCTGGAACACGGAGCGCAGGTAGCGCGCGGCTTGGTCCGGATCCGGGCACTCCAGGAGGGCCGCGAGCACGCGGTCGGCCAGGTCCGGGTACTGCTCTTGCGTGATGGCACCGAGCAAGCCGTCCGGGCGCCGCGCCAGCGCGCGCAGATGATCCGGCACCTCCGTGCTCGCGAACAAGCGCTGGGCGGCTCTTCCTAGCTCCTCGGGCGCGGACGCGTCGCCTTCGCGCAGCCACGCGACCAAGTTGCCCTGCCGGGGCCGGGCCCGCTTCGTCCCGGGGGTGAGCGAGGCGAAGGCTTCGCCAACGCGCTCTCGCAGGGTGGAAAGCTCGGCCTCGAACGCGACCGCGTCTGGGTAGCCGAGCGTGCGCGCCAACCGCTCTCGCTCTCGAGCGTCGGTGGGCAAGAGGTGGGTTTGAATGCCGGTGCTCCACTGAATCGCGTGCTCGGCGCGGCGCAGGAGCACGTAGCCCCGCGCGATGTCGCGCGCCTCGCGGTCAGTCACGAACCCGCGCAGCCGTAGCCGCTCGAGCGCGTTCAGCGTCCCGCGCACGCGCAGGCTAGGCTCCTGGCCTCCCCAAATCAGCTGCAACGTTTGCACGAAAAACTCGGCTTCGCGGATGCCGCCGGGGCCGAGCTTCAAGTCGCGCGCCGGGTGCAGGGAGAGCTCCGCGCGCGAGCGCATCACCATGTCCGTGAGGCCATCGGCGATGTTGGGATCTACCTCGCGCCGGTACACGAAGGGTGAGATCACCTCGCGCTCCAGCGCCGCCCCCAGCTCCAGGTCTCCGGCCACGGGCCGGGCCCGCAGCATCGCTGCGCGCTCCCACAATCGCCCCCACGTCTCGTAGTACCGCTCGAACGCGGACAACGAGTTGACGAGCGCCCCCTGCGAGCCCTCGGGGCGGAGCCGCAAATCGACGCGGAAGATCATGCCCTCCGGCGCGGTAGCCTCGATGTGCGACACCGCGCGCCGTACGACACGGGTGAAAAACTCGTGAGGCGTGAGGTCGCCCTCGGCGTCGTCGCTGTCGTAGACGAACACCACGTCGATGTCGGAGCCGGCGTTCAGCTCCAGCCCGCCGAGCTTACCCATGCCGAGCACGCACAGCTTCGCACCGGAGCCATCCGGGTGCCGCGGGGCGCCCCTTCGGTCGGCGACCTCCGCGGTTGCTTCTTCCACCGCGACCTCGATCACGGCGTCGCCCAGCTCTGCGAGCTCGCGCGCCGTTTCCGGGAGCTCGGCGCCGCCTAGCCGCGCCGGTAGGGCTTCGCGAAGCGCGATCCGCACCTTCTCGAGCCACACCGCGCGCTGCAGCGCCCGCTGCCACTCCTCCCCAGCGCTGCGGCCCGCGACCGCGTCCGTCAATCGCCCCAGAATGTCGCGTCGCAAACGCCGCGTCGCGAGCCCCTCCCGAGCGAGGCGGGCGATTGCCTCCAGCAGCGCCGGACGCTGCGGCACTAAGACCGGGTAGGCGGCTCCCAGCACCAGCCCCAGCTCCGCCCCCTCCACCCCCGCGAGCTCCCGAGAAATGATCGGGGCCCGCTCGGGGTCGAGGTGAAAGGCGAGGGTTCGGAGGTCGTGCGTCATGCCCGGGCTTGTGGCCGAAGTGTCCAAGGCAGCATACCTCCCTTGTCCCGCGCGAAACCGTGCTCTAGGGAAGAAGACACATGCGCTTTCTGTGCGTTTCGGACATTCACGGCCACGCGGCGGCGCTGCGTGCAGTGATCCGCGAAGGCGAGGCGCTCGGGTTCGACCAGCTCATCGCCTGCGGGGACCTGTGCTTCCCCGGACCGGAGCCGCTCGAGGTGTGGAAGCTCCTCGTGCAACACCGGGCCCTGTGCACGCAGGGGGTTGGGGATCGCGCGCTCGCCGCCATCGACCCTGAAAAGCTGAGCGCTACCGGCGAGGCCGAGCGCGCCCGCATCGACCGTCTTCGCAAGACCCATCGAGAGCTCGGGGACATCATCGTGGCGCGGCTCGGCCAGCTTCCGCCCATCGCCCGGCTCCCCATCGAATCCGGCCACACTCTGCTCGTGGTCCACGGCTCGCCCATGGACTTCACGGAGCCCTTCGACGTCAACATGTCGGAGGACGAGATGCTGGCGCTGCTCGGGGACGAGCCCGGCGACATCATCGTGTGCGGCGGCAGCCACGTCCCGTTCGACCGCACGGTGGCGGACGTGCGCATCGTCAACGTCGGCTCAGTGGGCGAGGCGCCCGCCGGCGATCACGCGTCGGCTGTCATCGTCACCACTTCTCAGCTCGGCATCTCCGTCGAGCCGTTCACGGTTCCGTTGCCGGCCCCCCCGCCGAGCTGACCCGGCGCTCCGCCGCCCCGCGCGGATCTCCGCCGAATCAAGTCGCCGCGCGGGCGCGGGCGCGGGCGCGGGCGCGGGCGCGGCGTCGTCGAGAGCCGCGCGGCGCTGAGCCCGCGACGCGCGGGGAGCCACGGACGCGCTCTTTACGAAGCGTTGACCGACCCCCCGGGCGAGGCGGCGGGAGGCCTCAGACCGCGCCGCGCACGGCGAGGACGAATGCGGTCACGAGCTCCGGATCTTTGACGCCCGGTACCAGCTCCACGCCACTTGCCGTGTCGACGCCCCAGGGAGCGAGCACGCGCACCGCGGTGGCGACGTTCTTCGGGGTGAGCCCTCCCGCGAGAATGAGCTGACGTTGACGGGCAAGCTCGGTGACGAGCTGCCAGTCGAACACCTTGCCAGTGCCGCCCGACGTGCCCGAGACTTTGGTGTCCACGAGCAGGCGCTCGCCGGGAAAGCTCGCGGCGCGACGGGCGTCTGCAGCGTCTTCGATGGCGACGGCCTTGAAGGCGTGGGGGAGAAGGCGCGAGACGCGAGCGGGCGGCTCTTCCCCGTGAAGCTGCAGCCAATCGATGCCCAGCTCGAGCAGTTCTTTGATTTCGAGATCGGTCGGGTTGGCGACGACGGCAACGAGCTCGATGCTGCCGCGCACGGCCTCCACGATTGGACGCGCTTGCTCGAGCGTCACGCGGCGCTTGGAACCGTGCACGAAGTTGAGACCGATCGCGCTCGCGCCGGAGCGGGCCGCGTGCTCGGCGTCCCCAGGACTAGTCAGCCCACAGATCTTCGTCCAGGTCATGGCTTCGGCTCCGAAGCGTGACCCGTCAATCGATCTTCAGCAATTCCTTGACCGTCGCGATCACCTGCGGAGCCTGAATGGGCTTCGTAATGTAGGCGTTCGCCCCGAGCTGCAGCGCGCGCTGCCGATCTTCCTGCGACCCCTCGGTGGTGATGATGACGATGGGCGTGTCTTTGTGAATCGGATCACTGCGCACCCGCTTCACCAGCTTCAACCCGTCCATGATGGGCATGTTGATGTCGGTGACGATGATGTCGTAGCGAGCGGAGGCGAGCTTGCGCAGCCCGTCCACTCCGTCGTCCGCCTCGGTCACGCGCAGGTTTCGGACGCGCGCGAGGGCGAACACCAGAAGCTGCCGCATCATCGGCGAGTCTTCGACAATCAAGCAGGAGTATTCGGCCATGTTCGTGTCAAACGCTGAGGTCGAGGAAGGCTTCGAGTCCGGGTAGCTTTCGATCCGTATGCGCGAACAGGCTCGCGCTCACGAGCGCTGCCGCGGCATGTTGCCCGAGTAGCTTGAATAGCTCGAAATCTACCGTGTCGAAGCGTTTTTTTTGGGCCAAGGTGGCGAAGATGGCGATAACGCCGACCGTTCTGTCGTCCACGGTCAGCGGGATGATGGCGGCCGGTCGCTGGACCGTTCCCTCGGTTGGGTCCAAATCGCTGGCGGTGAGAGGCTGCCGTGCAGCTGGTTCGACGCTACGAAGAGGTTCGCCAAGTTGGCGAATTCGCTTTCTACCTCTTGGACGCGGGCCGTAAATTCGCTGCTCTTCGCCTCGGCGCGATGGAAGCGGGACAAGAGCTCCCGTTTTTCGCTTTCCAGTCGGTCAATCTTGGCGAGGAGCTCTCGGATGGCTTCGTCAGCCTCCACCTTGGCGCGAAGGCCCGCGTTCTCCGCTTCGAGTAGCTGCAGCCGCGACCTCAGCTGCTCGAACTCGCGTAGGAACTCCTCCGTCAGCTTGGCGCCGCCGCTGAACTTCTTCAGGAACTCGTCGCGCTCGCTCTTGAGGTCCGCGGTCGGCGCGTCACTTCCCGTTGGGCCGTGCTTCCTGTCCTTCGTCATGACGAGTCTCCCAGTATAGACGTCAGGACCGCGGCTATCGCAAATGGCATGCAGCACGCCCCGGAAAGCCCGAGCTTTTCGAGCACGATTACGAAGTGGTTACATGTAGTTAAGTCCTTAAATACGACGGCTCATCCAGGCGCTTGCCGCGGCCAAAGTGGGGATAAGATGGAGGCGCATGACCACGCAGGATCCGGCCACGATCGATCGGCTGCTCGACGCCGGGGATCTCGAAGGTGCGCGCGCCGCGCTCGCGCGCGTGCCTCGCAGCGAAGAAGCGTTCAGCGTCGTGCGCGTGAAGCTCGACTTGTACGACGGCACGTTACCGCCGCTTGCCGCGATTGCGCAGCTGGTGCAGCTCATGCGCAAGCAGCCGGATTTTCCGGGCGCGAAAGAGCTCTACCAGGAGGCGTCGAACCTATCTTTTCAGACGCGCCAATCGTCCCCCGCGCACTCGCACCCGCCCCCTCCGGTTGGTGACGCGGGCGAGGACGAAGAGTAGCGGCTACCGGCCGAGCTCGAGCCACTGCGCGAGCTCCCCCGTGACGAGGCGCGGCGCCTTGGCGAGGGCGTGCAGGTTGCGGGACCCGGTGAGCAGCATCGCCGCCCGCAGCTCCGCCTCGATGCCGTCGAAGAAGGTGCCCGCGCCGTCTACGCCGCCCGTCTCCAATGCCTGCAGCGCTTTGCGCGCGATGCCTCCGGCGCTGGCGCCGAGCGCGATTGCCTTTGCGATGTCGAGCCCGCTCGAGATGCCGCCGGTCGCGAAGATGCCGCGAAAGCCGAGCGGCGCGCACAGGCCCACGCTCGCCGCGGTCGGGATGCCCCACTCCCAGAACGCTTCACCGAGGGGACGGCGCGCCGGAGACGCGCGGTGCGTTTCCACCGCGACCCAGGAAGTGCCCCCCGCTCCTGACACGTCCACGTACTCTACGCCGAGCCCTCGCACGCGAGCGGCAACACTTCCAGAGAGTCCGCAGCCGGTCTCTTTGACGACGAGGCGCAGTCCGAGCTGCAGCAGACGGGTGATGGTCTGAAGCCCGCCCCGGAAGTCTCGGTCGCCCTCTTCCTGAATCAGCTCCTGAGCGGGGTTCAGGTGCACGCACAGCGCGTCCGCCCCGACGTTGTCCACCAAGCGCATCACGTCGTCATCCGACATCTGCGCGGCTTGCACCAAGCCCACGTTGCCGAGCACGAGCGCGCTCGGGGCTACGTCGCGCACCGCGTAGGTCGCGCTCTTGCCCGGGTGCTTGTGCATCGCGCGCTGGCTGCCCAGGCCGAACGCGTAGCCGCGCTCTTCCGCGATGCGGGCAAGCTCCTTGTTGATACGCTCGGCGCGTTCGCTCCCTCCCGTCATCGCGGCGATGAGGATGGGGGCGCGCAGCTTCTTGCCCATCAGCTCCACGGAGGTATCCAGCTCGGACACCGAGAGCTCCGGGAGCGCGTCGTGGACGAGGCGCACGTGCTCGAACAGGGTGGTGGTCCGTTTGAAGCCGACGTCCCCAGAGATGGCGAGCTCGAGGTGATCGTCTTTGCGGCGAGAGATGTCGGCCATGAGCGACGAGTATGTCTTACGCGGCGGCGAAATGTCGCGCGAAGCGATTGTTGATGGCACGGCGGAAACCGTGCATTAGGCTCCGCCCGAAATGGCCGCGCGCCGCCTCCCAACCCGAAAATCCGAGCCCGTTTCGCCTCGCGGAGCGCACCCTTTTATCGCGCTACTGGAGAGTGTGAAGCCGGAAATCGAGCGGCGGCTGGGCGCCTTCTTGGACGCGCGCGTCGTGGGCTCGCGCCCGCTCGGCTCGGAAGTGCAAGTCCTGGCGCGTGAGGTCCGGCGCCTCTCCATGCTGGGCGGCAAACGACTGCGGCCGGCCCTCGTGGTAGCCGGGCTCCGCACCGCGTCGCCCACCGCGAAGCTGGACAGCGCGCTGGACGCCGGCGTCGCGCTGGAGCTCTTGCACACCTACTTCTTGATCCACGACGACTGGATGGACGGCGACCGCGTGCGGCGCGGCGGACCTTCCGTGCACGTCGCGCTCGCGGAGCGATTCCAAGACGAGCACAAGGGCAACGCGTCTGCGATTTTGGCGGGCGACTACGCGCTCGCGCTTTCTTGCGACGCGCTGAGCAAGGTCAAAGCCGAACCGGCACGCCTGCGGGACGCGTTCTCGGCCTTCGCGGAGATGCAGCTGGGCGCGGTCGCGGGGCAGCAGTTGGACATGGTCGGCAAGGGCAAGGACGTGGAGCTCGGCTACGCGCTCAAGACCGGGAGCTACACGGTGGAAGGCCCGCTGAGGCTCGGGGCGCTCTTGGCCGGTGGCAAGCCGGCAACGCTCGCCGCGCTGTCTCGCTACGCGCGGCCGGCGGGCGTCGCGTTTCAGCTTCGGGACGACTTACTCAGCCTTTTCGGAGACCCCGCCCAAACCGGCAAGCCCTTGGCGAGCGACTTGGTGAGCGGCAAGCGAACGCTGCTTTTGCGGCTCGTGCTGAGGCGCGGCAAGCCGAAGGAGCTCACGGTCATCCGCCGCGTGCTGGAGAATCCCCGCGCCAAAGAGCCGGCGCTACGCGCAGCGCTAGAAGCCGTTCAGGCAACCGGCGCGCCGGAGCTCGTAGAGCAGCGCATTCAAGAGCTGTCCGAACAAGCGCTGGCGGAGCTCGCGCGCGGCGCCGTGAGCCCGATGGGCCGCGCGCTGTTGACCGACGCCACTCAGGCGTTGTGCTCCCGGCGCACATGACCGGCACGGGTCGCGGCAACGGGAAGACGTTGCTGCTCGGTGAGCACGCCGTCGTGTACGGCATGCCCGCCATCGCGGCGGGGATTCGGCTCGGCGCAGTGGCAACGGCGGTTCGTGGCGATGCGTTTGCGCTTCGGGTGGGCGCGCATGCTGGCCCCGAGCTGCGGGCGGCCTTGGAAGCAGCAGCGGGCGCGCTCGGCGTGGGGCCGCATCGCGTGGAGGTCGAGGCCAGCGTGCCGCTCGGCTCCGGTCTGGGCGGGTCCGCGGCCATTGGCGTGGCGGTCGCGCGCGCCTTACTTTCGGCCCAGGGCGAGGCGGAGACGCCCGAGCGAGTGCTGACTGCCGCGGGCGCCTGGGAAAAGGTGTTCCACGGCAATCCGTCCGGCGTCGACGCCGCGGCCGCCTACTCCGGGGGTTGCATCTATTTCACCAAAGCCGCCGGCATCGAGCCGCTATTCGTGGCCGTGCCGCTGAGGCTCGTCGTGTGCCTCGCGGGGCCGCCGGCGAGCACGAAGGAGATGGTGGAAAGCGTGCAGCGCCTGGGTGAGCGCCGACCGGATCTGCTCGCCAAGTCGCTGTCCGGCATCGAGTCCCTCGTGAAAAATGCAAGGCTCTGCATCGAGGCCGGCGACGTCCGTGGGCTCGGCCAGTTGATGAATTATAACCAGATGCTCCTCTCCGGCATGTTCCTGTCGACTCCCGAGATCGAGCGCGCCTGCGCCGTAGCGCGTGAATCCGGCGCGCTGGGCGCCAAACTCACCGGAGCGGGTGGTGGCGGCGCCGTCATCGCGCTTTGCGAGGACACCGCGCCGATCGAGGCCGCGCTGAAGAGCGATGGCTTCTCCGCGTTTTCTACGGAGATAGGCGCGTCGCTCCAACCGGGAGCAGAGCCGTGAACGAAAAGCGCGCGGTCGTGCGGGCGCACGCCAACATCGCGCTCGCCAAATATTGGGGGAAGGCCGACATCGCGCGGAACCTGCCCGCGGTGCCGAGCCTGTCGCTCACGCTCGAGAACATGCGCACGACGACGGAAGTGTGGTTCTCGTCCGAGCTTGCCGCAGACGAGCTGGTGCTGGGGGGCAAGCCGCAGCTGGGTAAGCCGCTCGCGCGCGCGGCCAAGCTGCTCAGCGAGGTGAGGGCGCTGGCCGGCGTCGACACCTTCGCGCGGGTGCGCTCCCACAACGACTTTCCCACCGCGTCGGGGCTCGCTTCGAGCGCCTCCGGTTTCGCGGCCCTGGCGCTCGCGGCGGTGCGCGCCCTCGACCTTCCCGTGCCAGTGGAACGGGTGAGCGCGCTTTCACGGGCCGCTTCGGCTTCGGCAGCGCGCTCCGTGTTCGGCGGCTTCGTGGAGCTGGGCGCGAGCGCCGAATCGGCGGCGCGGGTCGCCCCGCCCGAGCATTGGCCGCTTTGCATGCTGGTAGCAGTCACGAGCGAGGTCGCCAAGGACACTGGCTCCACCGACGGCATGCAGCACACCGCGAGCACGAGCCCTTACTACCCAGCGTGGGTGGCGGACGCGCCGCGGCTCTTCACGGAAGTGAAGGCGGCCGTGCTCGCCAAAGACTTTGCGCGGCTCGCCCCCGCCGCCGAGCAGAGCGCGCTCGCTATGCACGCGTCGATGCTTGCGGCGAGCCCTGCGCTCATCTACTTCCGCCCCGCGACGCTCGCCGTGATCGAAGCCGTGCGCGCCGCACGCAGAAGCGGCGTCGCCGCCTGCTTCACGATCGACGCCGGTCCCCACGTCAAAGTTCTCGTCGAGCCACAGCACGTAGCGGCGATGAAGCGAGCGCTGAGCGACGTGGAAGGCGTGCTGCGCGTTTTGGAATCGACACCGGGACCCGACGCCGCTCAGATTGCGGAGTTTCCCGAATGAAAGCCAAAGCGCCGGGCAAAGTCGTGCTCTCCGGTGCTTACTCGGTGTTGCACGGCGCGCCGGCGGTGGTCAGCGCGGTCTCTCGCTACGTCACCGCGGACAGCGCGCGCCCCGCGGAGCT
>JAQSWN010000439.1 GCA_029266615.1 Polyangiaceae bacterium | reverse complement strand
CACTCGGCCGTGTTCAGCGCGCACCGAGCGCCTTCCAGCGTGCCGGGCGCATCTTTCGCGTCGCTCGTCTCTGGCGTTTCGCCGGCCGTGCACGGCGTGCAGCGGCCGGGTGACAAGGTGCGGGCCAAGCTCGCCACGCTTGCGGAGACGCTCAAAGAAGCGGGCGGTCGCACCGCGCTGTTCACCGGTGTGCCAACGAGCTTCAAGCCGTTCGGTCTCTCCTCCGGCTTCGACGTGTTCGAGACGTTTTCACCGGTCGCGGACCTTCCCGCGACGGAGCCGCTGGCGCGCGCTCAGGCCTTCCTTGAGCGAGAGCTTTTGGCCGGCAGCACGACGCCGCAGCTCGTGGTGGTGCAGCTGCGAGGTGGCCACCCGCCCTGGGACTTGACGCGCGAAGAGGCCGCTGTTCTCAAGCCGGCGGAATATAACGGTATTTTGGATCCTCGGCGCGGAGGGATCATCCTCGGCGCGCTGCGGGACAGGGCCAAGAAGGCGGCGCGAAAGATCGGTGAGGACGACTGGGCGCGTCTTCGAGCGTTACACGACGCGGCCCTCGCCAAGCAAGACGCGGCGCTCGCCAAGCTCGTAACGATGCTGAAGGCGAAGGGGGCCTGGAACGACACGCTCTTGGTCGTCACCTCGGACGTGGGGCTCGGGAGCGGGCCCGAGATCCCGTTCGAGCCGCTTGCCCCGCTCACCGAAGATCGCTTGCTGCTCCCGCTGGTCGTGCGCTTTCCTGGCGACGCTCTGGCCGGCAAGGAGGTAACGCTTCCGACCACGGCTGCGCAGGTGGCGATCACGGCGGCGCGCGCTTTCGGGCTGGAGGTGCCGGCGGGCGCTACCGGGGACTTGTTCGCGCGCGGCAGCGGCGTCGCGGCGCTCGCGGGGGACGTCGACGTGGCGTCGGCGGACCGCGACTATTCAGCGCGCCTGGCGGGCTGGCTGTTGCGCGGAACCACGGGAAAAGTTCCACGCTTGTGCGCCTCGGAGATCGACCCTGCGTGCATCAACGACGCGCTCGACCAGCGCCCCGGTGCGGCCCGCGCGCTGTGGCTCGGTACCTTCGACGCGCTGAGCGCGGACGCGCGCAAAGCCGTGCTGCTCGGGCCGCGCGAGCGCGCAGAGCTCGACCCCGAGACGTCGGCCGCGCTCACGGTTTGGGGAGACTTGCGCTAGCGCGCAGCCCGGCGACCATCCAAACGAGCAAGCCGAACGTCGCGATTTTCTGCGCGACCGGCAAGGCGGTTGTCTCTGCGGCCTGAAAGTAGATCGCACGCAGGTAGAGCAGTAGGTTCGCGCTCGCGGCGAGCAACAAAAGCCAAGAGGCGGCCGCGAACAGGGGAAGCTCTCGTCTTTGCAAAAGCGCCAGGCGACCGACGAGCAGCCCGCAAATCATGCCCAAGATGCCGGCGCTGAGCACGATCGGCGGGTGCAGGTGCGGAAACCTGTCCGAGGGCAGGAGCGCGACCAGCGCGGTGCAGACCGCGGACACGACGCCGGCGACGCGCACGAAGCTCGCGCGGCGCGCGGCGAGGAGCCGGGACACCTCGAGCCAAAACGGTATCAACGCTACGCCGAGCGCGGCGAACGCGAGCGTGCCGAGCCATGGCGCCCACGGGTTCGGCGCACCGTTGTGCGCGGGCTGCCGCATCAAGTCACACCAGAAGTTCTCCGTGGGCGAAAAACCGAGGCTCTGCGGCCGCAGCCAGCTGCCGCCCGGATACACCATCGCTCCCGCCAACATGGACGCGCAGAAGACGCCGAGCGCCGCGAGGGACAGCTTGGCCCGCATGCGCTTACGTCCCGCGGCGGCCGCCCCAGAGCGCGACGTGCAAACGGCTCGAAAACCGCACGTTCAACGCTTGTGACCACGCCGCGACGCGAGGCGAGCGCGCCTCCATCCGTGCTGACCACGATCTTGAGGTACGCGCGCCCCGTATCGCGGAGAGCTGCCAGCGCGTCCGGCTTGATGCGGACCGATTCGGGGTCGCCCGCCGTCGACAGCTTGGGGGAGACGTTCCACTGATTCACGCGCGCGAGCAGCGCCGGCACGGGGACGCGCGTGCCGTTCGTCTCGATCTCGAGAAACAGCTCCGAGGGCACGCGCTCGAAGACTTTGGCGAGCGCGCGCTGCTGTAGCAGCGGCTCACCGCCGGTAACCACGACGTGCCGAGCCGGCGCTTCGCAAAGCTGCCGAGCGACCTCTGCAACGGACGCCTCGCGGACCTCCCGGTCGTAGTCGAACTGCTTAAAATCCCAGGTGTATTTCGTGTCGCAGTAGTGGCAGTGCAAGTTGCACAGAGCGAGCCGCACGAAGCGGCAGGGCTTGCCCATGCTGACGCCTTCACCTTGCAGGCTATCGAACACTTCCGACAGACGCAGCAAGTCGCTGCTCCCCGATTCGGGATCCGGAACCAGCGCGTTCACAGCGACGTGCGGATTTTTCGCCCGGTGGAGGCAGCGGTGGGCGTCGGCGCGGGAGGCGCCACCGGCTTCGGTTCGGGTTTCGCGATGGGTTTCACCGCGACGCGCGGCGCGGCCGCTGCCGCGCCAGCGGCCTTTGCGGCGGCGGCGGCCGCTTCGGCGGCGGCGGCGGCGGCCTTGGCCTTCTCGGCCTCGCCCTTGAGTTGCTGGGTTTCCGCCTTGGCCTTCTCGGTTTCCGCGGCGGCTTGGGCGGCGAGCTCTTGCGCTGCCTTTTCGGCTTGGGCGGCCTTGGCCTTTTCGGCCTCGACCCTTTCCGCCTCCGCCTGCGCGGTAGCGGCGGCTTCTTCCTTCGAGCTCGACAGGCCGATGGCGAGCGCGGCGCCGCCGCCCACCACGACGAGGCCCATTACGCCCAGGGCGATGAACAACCCGGTGTGGCTCTTCTTGGGGGGGACCCCGGCCGGCGCGATACCGCCCGTGTTGGCCCAGTTTCCTGGCGTGCCGGTGCCCAAGGTGTGCGCGGGTGCGGCTGGATACTGACCGGTACCGACCGCGCCGAAGTCCGCGCTGGGCATCGGTCGGCGCGCGCCGCCCGGGGCTTGCGCGGAGGCGTTGAGGGCGGCCGCGAACTGTGGACCTGCGCCGGCGGCCCACTGCTCGAGCGCTTGCTGGAATTCACGCGCGCTTTGGAAGCGCTGAGCGGGCTCCCGCGCCATCGACTTGTTCACGATGGCTGCGAAATTCGGGTCCACACCGGGCACGACCTGCTCCACGGGACGCGCCGTTTCCAGGACGATTTTGAACAGGAGCTCGTTGAACGTGTCGGCGTTGAACGGCACCTCGCCCGTGATCGCTTCGTACAGAATGACCCCCGCGGCGTACAGGTCCACGCGGTGGTCCAAGTCCCGCGCGCCTTTGGCTTGCTCGGGCGCCATGTAGTACGGCGTGCCCATGACCGCGCCCGTGCGCGTCATGCTGAAGCCGCTGTCGCCGCTGAGCTGATTGAACTTGGAGATGCCGAAGTCCAGCAGCTTGACGAAGTCCGCCTTCCCGCCGCGGCTCTTCAGCAGGTACACGTTGTCCGGCTTCAAGTCGCGGTGGATGATTCCGGCGCTGTGCGCGGCGGAGAGCGCTTCCAAGAGCTGGTGCAAGATGGGGTACACCTCCGCGGCCGTGAGGCGACCACGGCTGCGAATGCGCGCGGACAGCGCGTCGCCGTCCATGAACTCCATGACCATGTAGCGGTCGCCGGCCGGCAACGTGCCCAGGTCCAACACCTCCACGATGTGCTCGGAGCCGATTCGACCGGCGGCTTGCGCCTCGCGCTCGAAGCGAGCGATCGCCTCCCCGGTTTGGGCGATGCCGGCGTGCAGCACCTTGATCGCCACGCGGCGATGGATGCGCATGTTCTCGCCCTCGTAGACGGCGCCCATGCCGCCCTCGCCGATGAGGCGGACGATCCGATACTTGGCGTCGATGATGTCGCCGGTGCTGAGTGACATACGCGATTTCTCTGCCCCAAACCGAAAGGGTGCGTCGTTACGGTAGCATGGGGACCTGGGGTTTTCCCAAGTTGGGGGGCAATTGCATCCTACGTTTCACGCCACCGAAACTTCCGGTAGAAGGCTAGCCATGCGCCAGGAAAGAGACGCCCGAGCCATCCGTCCAGTGGGTGTGGAGCCTGGCTTTCATCGCCTCGCGGAGGGCTCCGCGCTCTACCGCGCCGGCGGAACGGTCGTGCTTTGCACGGCGTCCATCGACAACAGCGTTCCCGAGTTCTTGGTCGGCCG
>JAQSWN010000280.1 GCA_029266615.1 Polyangiaceae bacterium | reverse complement strand
GCTCGAACAGCTCGCTCGTGCCCTCCCACGACGTATCGCTCACGTCGAACGCGGCGAGCCCTGGCCGGGGCAGGCACACCCCGACCGCGACCACGAGGGCGCTCATTACGACGCGCAGCAGCAAGCTAAACCTTTGGAGCAATCTGGCCGCTTTGTATACCAGCCCCTTGAGCCTACACGAGCGCCAACCCCGGCCCACGAGACGGTTGTTTACAGAGCTTGACCTTCGGGCGCCGGTAGCTAGATTTCTGTCAAGGACCAAGTTTACTCGGCCAGTCTCGGCCAGGTCTAACCTCGGTCCTTCATCGCGAAAGCGAGGCCGGCCCATGCTTCCTCCCTTCATCATCGACCAGATTCGGCGAAGAGAAGAGGAGGAGCGTCGGCGCATCGAGCGCGAACAGCCGCGCGTCGAGCTGCCCGTAGACGCCTACCGCCCGGCTCCTCGGCCCCACCGCGACGAAGACGAGCAGGATGACCCCGAGCGCGGCGTCATCATTCTAGACCTCGGCTGACCTTTCCAAGCCCCCCTCGGCGTTGTACAAGCCACGGCGCCGATGCGCCGGCTCATTACATCCGCCCTGTTCTCCGTGCTCCTCAGCGGCTGCTTCGGCCCGTCTGACGGCGTGGCAGTTCCAGTCGACGATATCTACTTTCCGGTCGGGCTCGCCTTCGACAAGGACAACGAGCACCTGTTCGTCGTCTCGAGCGACTTCGACCTCCAGTACAACGCGGGAGCGATCCAGTCGTACGAGACCCAGCTGATCGCCGATCAGCTGCCCCGAATCGAGGACTGTGACGAGCCAGGCGGCATGTGTGCCCCTGACGGCTTCGACCAGCCCTGCATCAACGGCGAGCGCTCGGTGTCTCAGCGGCTGCTCTACCCGGGCCGCTGTAACCCGGTCAGTCCCAAGGTGCACGACCGCGTCAAGATCGGCGCCTTCGCGACGGACGCGGTGCTGCGCCAGAACGAAGACGGCACCAAGACGCGCCTGTTCGTGCCCGTGCGCGGCGACTCCACGCTGCACTGGCTGGACATCGACGGCGGGTACATGGACTGCGGGCAAGCCGGCAACGACGGCAACTGCAACGACGCGCACCGCGCGGGCGACCAGCCCACCGACAACACCCGCGGCATCACCCTCAACGCGGAGCCCTTCGCGGTCGACGCGAGCGAGTACGGCGGCACCATCGTCGTCACCAACCAGACGACGGGCACGGCCTCGCTGTTCGTCAACGACTGGGGACCGAGCGGCCCTTCGTTGCAGTTCGCGCTCAGCTCGGAGCGCATTCCGCGTCGCCCGGTCGGTATCGCGGCGCTTCCGAACCCGGCGTCGCTTCAGCCGACCGAAGGCGACACGTTCCTGCTCACCTTTCGAGATTCGGCGCAGGTACGCCTGATTCGCTACGCGCCGGACAGCTCTTCCGCCGACGCTCGCCCGTTTCTGGTGGACGGCGGGGGAGTCGGCATCACCGCCAACTCGGTCGGGTCGGACTCACGAGGGGTCGCGGTGGACTCGAGCGCGCGACAAGCCGCCGAGGCCCGCTGCGGAGGGGACCAGGCGTGCTTGGAGCAAGCGGCCCTCGTACCGCTGGACGTGTACGTCGCCAACCGCTCCCCATCGAGCTTGCTCATCGGGCGCACGCGCCCCCCGGAGCAGTTTCCGTTCTTCTTCGACAGCGTCCCGCTCACGGTCGGTCCGGCCCGCGTGGCTCTGGGCAACGTGACGACCGCCGACGGAGAGCTCAAGCGTCGCGTGTTCGTCGCCTGCTTCGACTCGCGGCGGGTGTTCGTCTACGACCCGTTACGCGCGCGGATGGAAGCGGAGATTTTGACCGGTCGCGGTCCCCACGCCCTGATCGTGGACGAGAAGCGAGCGTTGCTCTTCGTGGGTCATTTCACTGACTCGTACGTCGGCGTTTACAGCTTGGATCTGCGCCACCCTGCCACTTACGGGAGCATGCTCGCGACGCTGGGCAGTCCCAAGCCCCCGAGGTCTTCGAAGTGAACTCGTCTCTGTCCGTTGGCTCGCTCCTGGCTCTGTTGGGCTTGGCTACCCTGAGCGGCTGCACCGAGCGGCAACCCGCTCAGGAGCTCCGCTCGCTGTCCGGTAGCGAAAAAGCCGTGTTCTTGTGCCGCGACGCGAGCGGGCGAGGGCGCCCCTACAGCGATTGTCCGGATCGCAACAAGGAAGACGACGAGGCGCCTGAGAACAAGCTCTCGGTCATGGCGCTCGTCTCGCAGACGCTCACGGACGAGGTCGCGGTCGTGAACGTGACGGAAGGCCACGTCATCGACATCGACCCGAGCACGCCCGGCTATGGCTTTTTGCGGGTCGGTGGGCGACCGGTGTCGATGGCGGTGACGCCCGGCGGGCTCTCTTCGTTCGTAGCCACCGCGGAGGCGGGCAAGAACGGCATCTTTGCACTGCCGACGGAGAAGCTGGCCGCGCCCGCGACGAACGAGCCCCCACGCGACCTGACGACGTGGAACGCATGCAGGCTGGACGAGACACCCGGCGAGATCGCGATCGTCGTGGACCGCAGCGGGAGCTGCGTCGGCGATGCGAGCAACGAGGCTCCTCGCTACGTTGACGAGACGCTTGCCGCCGGGGCCGACCTGGACAAGGGCGAAGGCAATCTCGAGCAACGACGCAAGCTCATCGTCTCGTTGCCGGACAGCGGGCGAATCGGCGTCATCGACGCCCAGGCAATCTTGAACCGTGACAAGGGCACCTTCGACCCGTGCCCGGTCACGTACCTGGAGCTCCGCGCGGACGTTCCGGCGGGGGTGACGCAAACGCTTCCGGCGGACCTGCTCCCGGTCGACTCTTGCTCGGAGGTGCCGGCGCCGATGGCCCCCGCGCCCGTCAGTCGTCCACCGCGGCCGGCCGGATTCGCCGCGACGGAAGGGCGTCTCTACATCGCGGACGCAGCCGCGCCCGTGATCCACGTGCTGGATACCACCAATGCCTGCGGCATCACGGAGCTCTCTCCGCTGTTGCCGATGTCACTGCGCGAGCCGGAGCGCATCGTTACGACGCGGCGCGTAGCCGTGAGCCCGCTGACACCGGCGCGTCAGCAATACGTCTACGCGGTGGACGCTGAAGACCAACCGCACGCCACCGTGATGGCCTTCGACGTGAGCCCGGGCTCTATCGACCCGACGCCCATCGTGCGGCCTGGCTCGCCGGAGCTCCCGGGCGAAAAACCGGACCGGCTGACGTTCGGGGCGCCCGCGCACGACGTGGTGTTTGCCTACCGCGACATCCCTTACGTGGACCCGGACACCGGCGCGGCCGAGTTCGGCGTTCGTTGTACTCCGGACCCCGCCGTTCAGAGCGGGCCTGGCGCGCTTGCCCGCCCGAACCGTGACTTCACGGTCGGGGCTCGGCCGGGGCTGTTGCGAGGTCTGTTCGGCTTCGTGCTGCTCACGAGCGGGCAAATCGAAATCGTGGATGTCGACGACTTCGACTCCGACTGCCGGAGGCCGATCACGCCGAACGCCTCCAGCACGCCGGACTTCCGCGGGTGCGCAAACGACACCCCCGACGTCCCTTACCTAGACGAGAGCGGCCAGCCGCTCACGACCAACGAGCAAAGCTGCCGGATCGTCGCGCCGCATCGTGCGCGCAGCGCGCGGTTGATGCTCAACAACAGCCTGGTTGGCCGCGCCCCGTCGCTGCGCACGTTCCCGCAGCTGCGCGTCCCCGAAGGAGAAACCTCGAGCGCACCTGAGGACCGCCCGCGGCTGCTGGCGGTGCCGTTCGTCGGCAAGGAAGACAGCACGGAAGTGTTCGTGGGCGCCACGCTCTACACGAGCGCCTCCGGCGGCGGGGACCCGCTGCCCATCGATCCGAATAGCAAGGCCTCCGAGGACCTCGCGACCCAGAACTCGGTGGTCCTGCCGCCGCTCGAGCCGCGGGCCTACGCGGCGGACAGTCGCTCTTCGCTCACCTACGAAGGGGCGCTGAGCGACGTCGAGCTACGCTCGGGTTTCCTGAATGCCGCCACCGGCGAGCTCAAAGACGCGTCGGTCGCGTTTTGCGCGGCCGGCGTTCACGATCCGTCGGCGATGGCGGATCTCGGCGCCAAAGAGCTGGGCCTCTCGGCGACGGATGCCGAAGCGTTTGGCTTGATTCACGGGGATTTGGTGCAGATCACGTCCGGCTTCCCGGAAGAAGCGGATACGTACTGGCAGGGCGCCGCGAAGACTCGCACCGATTGCGTCACTCAGTTCGCGGACATCGGCGCGCAGACGGTGCTGCCGCTGACACGCGACCTGAAGATCACGCAGGCCTTCGCCGACCGCCTGACCGTGCAGCCGATGGACGCGGCCGTTACCTTGGCGGACGTCAACGCCTGCTTTCCCACCGCGTTACGCTATCGGATTCGTGGCGACAGGCATTGGGTGCTACTTCGCAGCGGCCAGCTCCGCCACGACATCGTGGCGAGCGGCGCCGATCGCCGCTGCGTTCGAAGCTGCAACCCCCTCTACAAGTGGCAGAAGAGCCGCGTGTTCGAGGTGTCTAGCCCGACATGCGCCCGCGAGGGCATCGGGCAGGACTCCCCGCAGGACGCGCTGAGCCTGCGTGTCGGTTGCAGCCTCGAGGGCGAGGTGGCTTGCGTCTACGAGCAAAACGACAGCCAGTACCGCTCGCTGGTCGGGTCCGAAGCCCAGGGGTGCATCTTCAACGGCCTCACGGAGCGCTTCGCCGTCTACAGGGGCCGTCGCCCTTCGGCGCGGGGGGCGGAGTTCAGTTGGAACACGTCGGGCGGCTTCGCGCCGTTGGAGATGAGCCTGGTCAGTCTGTCCTCGGTCGTGGCGCCGCAGTCGATTCAGTACTTGTCACAGCCAGAGCAGCTGGCGGTGGTGGACGGCGCGAGTCAGGGCCTTTCCCTGCTCAGCTTGGACACCTTCGGCATCGTCAAGCCGTCGCCATTCTACTGAGCGAGTCATGGCGGGTCCTCAGACGCCGGTGATGCAGCAGCACGCGGCGGCCAAGCGCGCCTATCCCCACGCGATCGTGTTCTTTCGCATGGGGGACTTTTACGAGATGTTCGGGGACGACGCGGTGCTCGGCGCCAAGCTCTTGGAGCTCACGCTCACCGCGCGTAACCGCGGCAAGCCCGACGAAATCCCCATGGCCGGTGTCCCGCACCACGCGGCCCACGGCTACATCTCGCGCTTGCTCGAGCTGGGACAGCAGATCGCCATCTGCGAGCAAATGGCGGACCCTTCTAAAATCAAGGGCATCGTCCCGCGCGAGGTGGTCCGGGTGATCACGCCCGGTCTCGTGACCGCGACCGATCAGCTCGCGCCGAGCACGAACAACTACTTGTGCGCGGTGGAGTTGACGACCAGCGTCGTCGGCGTTGCGCTCTATGACTTGTCGACGGGGGAGCTTCAAGCTGGAAGCCTGCCGAACGTCGCGCGGCTTTTGGGGGAGCTCGGCCGCGCCGCCCCGAAAGAGCTGCTGCTCGGCGCCGCCGAAGGCGCGGACGACGCGCGTGCGTCGGCGCTAGCCGCCGCCCGAAGCCTCTCTCGGCTTGTCTTGCGTGAAGACACGCCCCTCACCAGCGTCGAAGAGGCGAAGGCTCTGAGCGAGCTGCCCGAAGACGAAAGCAAGCTCGGCCCCGAGGTGAAGCGAGCCGTCGCGCGGGCGCTCCGTTTCGCCCAGTCCTGCTTGCCACGGGGGCGATTGCCGGTGCGCCGCGTCGCCCGTTTCGAGCCTTCAAGCACGCTGCTCATCGAGCGCGTCGCCCAGTTGCATTTGGAGCTGACGGAGTCGGTTTCCGGCAACAAGCAGGCGACGCTGCTCGGCGCCATCGACGCGACCTGCTCGCCGGCGGGAGCGCGGCTGCTGCGGCGACGCCTGCTCGCTCCGCTCGTGGACGTGGCGCAGATTCGGCGCCGCCACGATCAGGTCGAGCTGTTCGTGGTGCACGCGCGCCTGCGCGAGTCACTGCGGACCGCGCTCTCGGACTTGGGCGATCTCGAGCGCCTCAGCGTGCGCGCGTCACTCGGGGAGGCGAACCCGCGCGATCTCGGCGGGCTTCGTGACGGGCTCGCCGCCGCCGCGCGTTCGGCCCGCGTGCTGTTGGACGTGGCGGACCCGGAGCTGCGCGAGGTGCTGGGTCTCTCCGGCGAGGCGCTCGATACGGTGCCGGAGCTCGCGGAGGAGCTCGCGGGCGCGCTCGTGGAACGCCCCTCGCCGCTCGCCAAGCAGGGCGAGATCTTCCGGCCCGAATTCGACGCCGAGCTCAAAGAGCTGGACGGCCTTCGCATCAGCGGCACGGAGCGCATGGTCGCGTTGGAGGAGCGCCTCCGACAGTCTTCGGGCATTTCTACGCTGCGAATCCGCTACACGCGCGTGTTCGGCTGGTACATAGAGGTCAGCCGCGGAAAGTCCGGCAGCGTGCCGCCGGAGTTCCGCCGCAAGCAGACGGTGGCCAGCGGCGAGCGCTACACGCTGCCCGAAGTGGACGAGCTCGCCGACAAGATCGCCCACGCCGAGGAACGACATCGAGAGCGAGAGCTCGCCTTACTTTCGGAGCTCGTGGCGCGCGCTGGCACGGCCGCTGCGCGCATAGCCGCGCTTTCCGAGCATTTGGCGGCATGGGACGTCTCGGCCGCGCTCGCCGACGTCGCCCATCGTCACGACTACGTGCGACCCAAGGTGGACGACTCCGAGGTGCTGTCGCTTCGCGACGCTCGCCACCCCGTCGTCGAACGGCTCTCGGCGCGCGGCAAGTTCGTGCCGAACGACGTGGAGCTGGACCTCTCCGGGGAGCGGCTTTGGCTCGTCACCGGCCCGAACATGGCCGGCAAGAGCACGCTGTTGCGACAGGTCGCGCTGTGCACGATTTTGGCGCAAATGGGCAGCTTCGTCCCCGCACGCGCGGCGCGCATCGGCGTGGTGGACCGCGTGCTGTCCCGCGTCGGCGCGAGCGACAACCTCTCCGCTGGCGAGAGCACGTTCATGGTGGAAATGCGCGAAACGGCGGAAATTTTGCGGACCGCCACCCGTCGCTCGCTCGTCATTTTAGACGAGATCGGTCGCGGCACGAGTACCTTCGACGGTCTGTCGATCGCGTGGGCGGTGGCCGAGTACTTGGACGAGGTGGTCGGCTGCCGCGCGCTGTTCGCGACCCACTACCATGAGCTTACGAACCTCGCCGAGCAGAGCAAGAACATCGGCAGCTACAGCGTGAGCGCGCGCGAGCAGAACGACGACGTGGTCTTCCTGCATCGGCTCGTGCGAGGCGCGGCGAACCGCAGCTATGGCGTGGCGGTGGCGAAGCTAGCGGGGCTTCCGGAGCCGGTGTTGGCGCGGGCGCGCGGGCTCCTCGCGGCGCTAGAGCGCAATGACGAGGCCGCGCCTGAGCGCCGTGCCAAGGCCAGTAAAGCCCCCCAGCTCTCGCTGTTCGGCGAGCGCTCGGCCGAGTCGCGCAATCAAGTCGAGCTCATCGAGACCCTGCGCGCCCTCGATTTGAATCGGTTGACTGGACTCGAGGCGCTGAGCCTTCTGGAACGACTCAAGTCCAAGCTTTGAGCTCGTCGCCGAATCCCGCCCTGAGCGGCATTCCTCGGCTGTCTACGCGCCGCTAGTCCCTAAACGAGCGATAGGCGCACGCGTCTGCTTGTTTAGGGACTAGCGCTCGAGCGCCGCGACGATTGGCGTGTGGGCGCCACGCTGTACGGAGGTGTCGCAGCGCGTCGCATTCAGGCCCGAACGGCTGCTGACGGGTCCGCTCTCCGGCTCGGCTGCGGCCGGCATTTAGTTCCTGAATTACATGTACTTACTCGGAGGCGACGCTCGGGCCCCCTCGTCCTCGTCTGGCACAGGAAGAGGATCATCTGTCTCGCGCCTCTCAA
>JAQSWN010000279.1 GCA_029266615.1 Polyangiaceae bacterium | reverse complement strand
TCGGAGTCGCGCCACCCGAGCACGTCTTCCTCTTTGCTCGCCCCCACGAGCTTGAGAAAGCTGCTGTTGACGCGGACGAAGCAGCCTTCACGGTCCTTCACGAAGAAGTAGACGTCGCCCAGGTGCTCGAACAGCACCTCGAAGCCGGTGGGCGAGACGACGCTGGCGAGAAAGTCTTTCGCCCGCCGGGTCGCGTCGACTCGTCGGCGCGGACCCGCGCTTGTAAAATCCGCTCGGCTGGGAACGCTTCGTCGCAGCGACATCCAATGGAAGCAGTGGTGCGCCGCGCCGAAATCCGTGAAAGAAAAGGATGCGCCTCTCTTGCAAGATCCGCCGCTCGCAGTCGGGTACCTTGTTGAGATGAGCTCCAGGGCGCGGCTATTGCTGAGGCTGATGGTCGCGGGGGGCATCGCGGCGTGCGGGGGCGAGCCGGTTCCGGCTCCGCCCACGGGTGGCAGCGGCGCTCCTTCGGCGCAGGGAGGGAGCTCAGGGGCCGGCTCGCCGCAGGCGGGGCTCGGCGGCTCTTCTGGGCAAGATACGACGGCCGGCAGGGGTGGGGGCGGTAGCCCGGGCGGGGCGACATCCGGCGCGGGCGGTCTCGCCGTGAGCGAAGGTGGCGGTGGAGCTGCCGGCGCCGCGACTACGGGAGGCGGAGGCGTCAGTACGGGCGGCGTCGGCGGCTCGGCTCCTGCCGTGCAAAAGCCCGTCCTACTGTACTATTTTAGCACTTTGGCCATCGCCACTGTGGCCGAGCAGCTGAGCGTCCTCACGACGCAGCTGGAAAAATGGGGCTACGACGTGGAGCAGAGTGACGACCCGGCCGTCATCAATCCCGCGAAGCTGGCCACGTTGAGCGGGGTGGGAATGATCAACACCTGCTTCGAGCCTTTCGGGAAGGGCAGCAATGGCGCCACCCAAAGCGCCGCGCTGGCTGCGTTCGTGGAAGCCGGCGGCGGGCTGTTCGGGACCCACTGCGCATCCGTCACTTTCCAAAGTGCCAGCCCGCCGAGCTCGTACAACCAGCTGCTGGGCGGGCGAGGCGGGGACGGCTACTTCGATGGGAAGAGCAGTTGCACCACCGTCGAGCCGCACCCGACCACGTCTGGCCTCGCCCCCACGTTCGAGTACGAGGGCAACCTCGACAACGCTGACTTCGTGGGCCCGGATACGAAGGTGCTCGTCAAGTGTCAGTGGTTGGACGGCGCGAAGAAGGAGGTCCCCGTGTCGTGGTATCGGACCCCCGGTAAAGGCCGCGTCTTCTATACGAACTTCGCGAAGGAGGTCGTAGACCTGAAAGATCCGACCCTGGGGGAGCAGCACGTGTTGCCGGGACTCGGCTGGGTGCTGGGGCGCTGAAGGCCGCCCTTCACTGCGCGATGCAGCCCGCGCTCATCACCGACCAAAGGTCGGCCGCGTTGGCGCGAGCGCCTTCGGCAGTGGGGACCGTGCCCTCGACGTTGAGGTACGTCTCCTCGTGCCCGGCGTAAACTCGGCGCAAGTCGACCCACGCGCACGGAAGAGGGCTTTCGTCGCAGGCGTTCTCGAGCAACGGCCGGAGCGCGGAGATCTCCGCGCGTAGCTCGGGGTCGCTGGGGTCCGGGTAGAAGGCGTAGATGACCTGCTCCACGCCATCGTCCGCCATGCGCTGGAAGAGCGCGCGAGCCTCGCTGGCCGCCGCCGTGAGCAGCGCGCACTCTTCGGAGATCACCTCACATGCCCCGATCAGCACGTCCGCGCCGCCGCCGGTCATGAGAACGACGCGAATCGGGCCCTCGGCGATCGCGGCCGAATATTGGTCCCCGATACCTGCTCCGAGCAGCGCGAGCGTGTTGCCGACCACGCTCGAGTGATCGCGGTAGCGCTCGCCGGGCGAGAGGGCTCCGCGCGACCGCGCGAGGTCCTCGAGGAACGCCGTGGTGCGATGGTCCACGGCGAAGAAGCTGTCCCCCAAAACGACGAGCTCATTGGCTTCGGTAGCTCCGCTCGTGCATGCCGAAGCGGAGCCTCCACCCATGCGGCACGCGCCGTCGTAGCAGCGATGTTGCGCTGACAACGCGGCGCAGTCTTGGTCCGCGATGCAGCTCACGTCGCAGTACGCGGCGCTGGGGGCCTCGCAGCTCGCGTCCTCTGAACGCGTGACACAGCTTGCCTCGGGGAAGCTTTCGCAAGCGGATGGCTCCGCGCACGCGCGGGTGCAGACGCCGCAAGCGCAGACCAATCCAGGGCCGCAGTCAGACAGACTTTCGCTGCACCGCTGAAGAAAATGCGTTTCGCCCCCGGTTGGCTCGTCGCGCGAGCTCTGGCAGTGGAACGCGAACAGGGCCACCAGCGTAAGGAGTGCCCGCCCCCACGCTCGGCGGATGGCGCCGCCCTCAATCCGCATGGTCGTGGCCTTCCTGCACGAGCCCCTGTCCCACGTAGATCACCACGCGCGTGTGCTGCTCCGGCACGGGTTGGTCGGCGTTGACGGCGAGCACCCGGCGCCTCAGCTCGCTCAGCTCGGCGCGCATCCGCCCGAGCGCGCCGTAAACCTCGTCCGCCAACGGGTGAGAGCTCCAGACATCGATGGTGTACGTGCTGCCGCCCACTTGGTCCTCGGGCGCGGACGCGCGGTCTTCGCGCAGTTTGGTCAAAACCGTCGTAACCAGCGCTTTGAAGTGGTCGAAGACGGCCGCTTCCCAGCCGACGGGGGAACCGAGCGGAACGATCAGCTGGCTGGCGCGGTAGCGAGGCTCCTCGGCTCGCTCACCGGGGAGCTGTTCGAGGCGGCCCGCGGCCAACATCCGCTCGAGCGCTGCTTCCACTTCCGCCAAGTCCGCCTGGGCCTGGCTGGCCGTCTCGCGCGCAGTGAGCGCGCCTTCGCGGAACATGAGGGCGAGCAGAAGCTCGTCCGCTCCCTCCGCCCCCTGCTTGCGCTTGAGCGACAGGAGCTCGTCGTTCGAGGCTGCGCGGTAGGAAGCGCTGGGCCCGACGCCCGAAGAAAAAAGCAGCTGACTTTCGCAGAGCTCGCGCAGAACGGCGCGCACCTGAGCCTCGTCGTCGTGAGGGAAGCGCGTGAGCAGCTCCAGGCGAGTGACGAGCCCTTGCTGCCGGACGTGCTCCAACACCACCTCCCAGAGCGAGCGGCCGCGCTCCGTAGCGCTCTCGGTCATCCGCTGAATCTTGCGGCGATACGTGCGAAGGCCGAGGCCGAACATGTCCGCGCTCACCTTGCGGCTCACGCCTTGGCGCTCCAGCTCTCGCACCAGCTCGATGAAGACCTGGTCGGCCACTTGCGCCAAGGGTGCGCGCGCACCTCGTGAAGTTGCCAGGTGCGCGATGAGGATCGTCGTTTGCCGGACGATGGCCTGAATCAGGAGCTCGATGGTCATTCTGGCCCGACGACTGCGAGTGTAGCTGACGCGATCACGAGGTCAGGGGGGACAAATTCGCCATCTCCCATCACGAGGAGGCTCCTCGTACGGTTGCGGTCGATGTACGCCGCGCCGCTTTTCGGACGACCGCCCTTGCTTCTATCCTTCGTGGCCGTCAGCGCCGCGCTCATGGCTTGCGGCTCGAGCGAGCCTACGCCAGCGCCAAGCGCGCCGATGGGCGGCACCACGTCCGGCGTCTCCGGAAGCGCGCCAGTTGGCGGCGCCGGAACACCCGGCGGGGCCGGTGCTGGCGGAGGCGTCGCCGGCAGCTCGGGAACCGGTGCCATAGCCGGCGCAGGCGGGACCATTTCGGTGGCTGGCTCGGCGGCAGGCGGCGCGGCAGGAGCAGGCGGAGCAAGCGCTACCGCCGGCTCGGCTGGTGCCGGCGGGACCGCGGGCGGGACGTCGATGCCAGTCACTTGTCCGGCGACGGTGCTCGCGCCCGGCGACACGGATCGCACGATCTCCGTCGGCGGGACGAGCCGCGACTTCAAGCTGCACGTTCCCGCGGCTTACGACGGAAAAGCGGCCGTCCCCCTCATCGTGGACTTTCATCCGCTCGGCGGCTCCGGTGCCTCCGAGCGAACGGGGTCACCGTATCCGGCGAAGACCGACGCGGAGGGGGTCATCATGGCGTTTCCGAGCGGCAAGCAGGGACCGTCTGGGGGCGCGTGGAACGTCGGCCCGTGCTGCGTTGCGAGCGTGGACGACGTGGCATTCGCCAAGGCCCTCGTCGCCGAGGTGCAGAAGTCCGCTTGCATCGACCCGAAGCGCGTTTATGCGGTTGGGTTCTCGATGGGAGGCGGCATGTCGCACTACCTGGCTTGCCACGCGTCGGACGTTTTCGCAGCGGTGGCGCCGGCCGCTTTCGATCTCCTGAAAGAGAATGTGGACGACTGCAAGCCGACGCGGCCGCTCAGCGTGGTCATCTTCCGCGGCACCAGCGACCCGATCGTGCCGTACGCGGGCGGGTACTCCGACGTGGTCTCCGGTATGCCCATCAATTTCCTAGGCGCCAAGACCACGTTCGAGAAATGGGGTCAGCTCAATGAGTGCACCGGAAGTGCGTCCGCGGAAGACGCCCAAGGGTGCTCCGCCTTTTCGACGTGTAAGGGCGGGGTGGAGGTGAGGCTGTGCACCAAGCAGGGCGGTGGTCACGAGGCGGGCAACGCTCAGGTAGCCTGGCCGATCTTGAAAAAGTACGCTCTGCCCTGAAGTGAGCCCTCCCCGCCGGAGGACGGCGTGCGCTCACTTCCTCTCGTAAACCGTGATGCTCACCCCGCCTGACGCCGAGCCGGGATCAGAGCTGAGAAAAGCGCCCTGGTTCAAAAACGAGTAAGGGCCCGCGGCGCGCGCCTCGAACACCGGCACGAGGGCGCCGAAGGCGCCGCAGTTTCGCACCAAGATGAGCTCGCCGTCGGATGCGGCTAGCGTGTAGCGCGCGTCGAGCTGGGTCGAGCCCCCGACGAGCTGGTAGTCCGCACCTCCCGGCAGCACCTCCCCTTGGATACGGCCGGTTACCTTACCGCCCGTGATGGGGATGATGTTGCGCGACCCTTCGTTGCCCTGGCCCACGGAGAGGGAAGCGCCCAACGTCACCGTTTCCGTGAACACAGTCGCGCCCTGGCTACCTTGCGCCACGGTGCAGTCCCACCGTTGTTGGGGCTCGCCGGCGGGGTCGCGGAGCGTGACTTTCGGGTCCATGACGGCCACGTTTTCGACGTCGTAGATTTCGAGCTTGGCGGTGCCGGTCGCCTCATCGATGCGGCGGGTGCCCACGAGGTCTGCGTCGCTGAGCCACGCCAGGCCACTCGTTTTGCTCACTTCGAAGCGCGGGACGATGCGCACGGTTTGCTCGGCGACGGGCGCCACGCCGCAGCTCCTGAGGTAGATGAGCGTTCCGTCGTCGGTGCGGAGCACGTGCAGCTGCTCGAGCTCGGCCGAGCCATTCGAGAGCTCGAGCTCCAACTCGAGCCCGCCGGTGAGCACCGTCCCTTTCAGATTGTCTCCCTCGAATGAGCCGCCCGTCACGTCCTGCACTCGTCGCTTCCCGAACGGCGTCGCGCCCACGTCGTGAGCCTCACCCAGGCGCAACTCCGCGCTGAGGACGAGCCGACCGCGCACTGGAGCCACGATGCCGCCCGGTCTGCCGCAAGTCCAAGACGGGTCCGGGATGAAGGTGGCTTCCTCGGTCGGCGGGGCGCCGCCCGTCACAGAGCCGCCGGTCCCTCCGGCTCCACCTCCGCCTGCTCCCGCCGAAGCGGCTTGCCCGCCGCTCGGCGCGACCCCCGCGCCGCCGACGACGCCGTTCCCGCCGACGTTGGCGCCCGCGGAGGTCGCCTGTCCCGCGCCGGCCCCGCCGTCTCCGCTGCCCCGGCCGCCGTTCGGCAAGGCCGTACCTTCCATCGGCGTCGGGGCGGGCCGGGCGTCGCTCCCGCAAGCGTTGAGCGCCACCCCACCGAGACCAAGGTACGCGACCGCCGCCGCGCCACAGATGAATTTCATGGCGAGGCGACGTTACGCAGGGGCGCTGCGCTCCGGGCAGCTGACAAATTCGTCCTCCCAGTTAGGCGGCGCGCGCGGGAACTTCCGCGGTACGCCGCCTGCCGATCGCGAGCGCCACGAACAGAACGGTGAGGAACGTCGGCAGTAGCGCCACCTTTCCGAGCGCTTCCAAGCCCGCCGCCGCTTGGATGGCCGCCAGCGCCTCGCCCGAGGGGGCGGCACCGGCCGGCGTCCGCGCCGAGATGCCAGCGTCGTACCAAGCGCCGATCACGGGTAAGACGAAGCTCACGCTCAGCATCCCCGCGCCGCCCATGATGGCCAAGCCGAGCGCGCCCGTCTTCGGATAGTTCTCGGCGACGAAGCCGAGCATCGTCGGCCAGAAGAAGCACACGCCGAACGCGAACACCGTCGCCGCGGCGAAGAGCATGGTCCCGGTCGTGTGCGACATCGCGTACAGCCCCAGCGCGCTCACGACCGCGCTCGCGATCAGCATGCCGATGGGGGAAAGGTTGTGCACGAACGGCCCGGCGAACATTCGGCCCACGGCCATGAGGCCCGTGATCCAAACCAGCACGAGAATTCCGGAGACGCCCGCATGCTCGAGAATGGAGGGCATCCACTGGCCTGGCCCGAGCTCGGTGGCGGCCGTCAGGAGCATGCAACCGACCATGAGGAGGAAGCCCGGGGACAGGCAAGCCGCGAACATCGACCCCGTTGACTCGCCCCGCTGTACCCGCTCGGTCTGCGGGAAGGTTTGCTTGAAGAACAAGAACCCGTAACAGGCCAGAGGAACCAGCATCGTCGCGAACTGCAGCTGCCAAGGCAGGCCGAGCTTCCCGAAGACGAACGCCGTGAGCCCCCCGATGACGATTCCGCCCGGGAACCAGACGTGAAAGTGGTTCAGCTTGGTTGTTTTATTGCTGGGAAAAAGGGATGCCACGAGCGGATTGCACGCCGCTTCCACCGAGCCGTTGGCGATGCCGAATAGTACGGTGCCGGCAAATAGACTCCAAAAGTCCCACGCCAGCACCGTGAGCAAGATCCCGGCAGCATGGCCGATGAAGGCGACGCTCAGGATGCGCCGCAGCCCCCAAGAGTCCACGAGCGGACCGCCGACGATCATGGCCAAGGTGAAACCCCAGAAGGCCGAACCGTTGATCCAACCCGCCTGCTGGTTACTCAGTTGCAGGTCGGCAACCCATGAGGCAGTGGCAGCGCCGCGGAGGGCGAAGCTCATGGCCGTGACGACCAGCGCGGTGCAGCTAGCGGTGAATAATCGTGATGGATTCATCTCGAGTCTCTTCGTAAGGGGCCATAACCAACGTGCGTGCGAGCGCAGTGGTCTGCCGAGGCCGAATCCGTCGTTAGTTCAAACGCGCGCCAAACCGCCTAGCGCGTGAGGCGAAATTTGCACTCTGTACAGTAAATGCCGGCATTTCGCGGTCCGTATGACGGGAAGTCCGAGGACGCGTCACTGCTGCAGAGAATGGTGCCCTTGGTTACGCAGGCCTGGACGCGACTGCTCGGCAGTGGCCTCCCCACGCGTGCCGCCCCGCTCGTCAAACGCGTCTTCCTCCGAAATCGGACAGGAGTTCAACAGTGAGTGTAAACTTTCTCAGGCTTGGCGGTTTCGCCGTGGCGCTCGCGGCCGTCGCCTGTACGGCCAGCATCGACGGTCCGGACGCGGGTGGGGACGGGCTTGGGCCTGGTCCCGGCACCAATCCGGACGGGACGCCGAGCACCGGCGGCTCCGGCCCCAGCACTCTCCCTCCCGGCTCGATGGGAAAGCTCAACCTCAAGGGTGAGCCGCAGTACTCCCGAGCCGTCCGCCTCACGAACGAACAGTGGACGAACAGCGTGCAAGGCGTGCTCGGTCTGGCCGCGCCGCCGACCTTCGCGGAGGCGTTCCAGGGCCCGGTCGTAGGCACGACCGACTTCACCAACAACGAGCAGCTCTTGGCGG
>JAQSWN010000064.1 GCA_029266615.1 Polyangiaceae bacterium | reverse complement strand
CGTCATGCAAAAGTGATGGAGTGAGCCAATGAGCATTCGGCTCAGCACCTCCGGTTCAGCGGGACCAATACGCCCCACACGAATTCCTTCTGCGAAAACGGTACACAACGCGCCGAGCAAGCGGCTGTAGTGGGTGGCGCGCTCGGAGCTGCGCTCGGAGCAGAGGTGCTGCTCCGGGTTCGACCAAGACATCATCATCACCGGCAGCGCGACGCGCCCCATCTCGATGAAGTGCTCTGCGAATGCGACCAACGTCGACCGCAAGTCGCCCCCCCCGCGCCGCAACAGGAGCGCCTCCGCGCCGGCAACCTCTGCGTCCGGATCGAAATTCATGGCCGCGCGGAAGAGCTCTTCCTTAGACTTGAACCGATGAAAGATGGTGCCCTCGGCGATACCCGCCCGAGACGCCACTTCCGAAGTCGTCGCGCGGATGCCCAACTCCAGGAAGACCTGGCGCGCCACCTCGAGCAGACGCTCCGTTGAAATCACGGGCGGCCGGCCACGCGACCGGACCCGCATAGGCGCTTTAGCAAGCGTTTCTGCCTTACGGGAACCAGGCGGTTGCGAAGAACCAGGGGTGCGGGACGGGTTAGCCACGGATTATTGAGTTGGGGCTCACATAATTCCCCCCCCCGGTTCCGCAAGCCCCGATTGTTTAAAAAAACGTTAAGAGCGAACTCCCAACCAGCGCGCACCGACGCGCGACGCGGAACGCCCCTAAGGGCGGAGCACGACGCCTGTCTCGACATGACGGTCGGAGGCGACGAAAGGAGACCGAAACCTACGTCCGCGCGGGAACGACGCAGACCAGTCCACGGCCAGCTCCAGGCAAAGCTCTCCTACGAATCCGCTTGGCGTTGACGTGGCGCTCGCGTCCACGACGCTCGCCGCGCTGAAGTCCATGAACCTGCCGACCAACGGGTACAGGCATTTGTACAGGCTCTCTTTGGCCGAGAACGCGAACGTGACGAGGGCCGGCTCGCTAGCGTTTACCCTCGCGAGCACGGAGCGCTCGTCGTCGTCGCAGATGCGCGCCAGTAGCTCGTCCTTGACGGCTGGGCTCATCAGCTGCTCGACGTCGATGCCCAGGCCGTGCACGTCGCGCGAGTGCCCGGCGACGCTCAGCGCGCGACCCGCGCCGTGGCTGATCGAGCCCGCGACGCCCGTCGGCCAAAGTGGACAACCGAGCTCGTCTCGTCCCGGCGTTCCGTCCAGCCCGAGCGCCGCGAGTGCCTCCCGAGCCGCGTACCGCCCGGCTAAGAACTCTGCGCGGCGCTTGGGGACAGCGCTCTCCGACAGGCCGGCAAACGCGGTCACGGAGCCGAGCTCGGCGATGATCCGCGCGTGATCGTCGACTCGGTACCCGGCGCTGACGACGCCGGGCCCTAGCTCGACGAGCAAAGGCGCGGGCTCGAGCGTGGGCACGCTACTCCGAATCGATGACGGCGCTTTGCGTGGCGCCGCTGGGCATCGGGTTCTGTTCCTTCTCCAGGTAGCGGAAGATGGTCCGCGGATCGACGCCGAGGTCCCGCGCCGTTTGCGTGCGATTGCCGTTGTTACGCTCGAGCACCTCGAGCACGTAACGGCGCTGGAAGTCTTCCTTCGCTTTCTCCAGTGGGACGATTGGCTGCTCCGCTTCGGGACCCAGATCCAGATCCTCCGGACCGAGCAGCGTGCGGTCGCAGAGAACGAGCGCTTTCTTGACGCGATTTTCCAGCTGGCGGATGTTGCCGGGCCAGGCGTACTTTTTGATGGCGGCGAGCGCTTGCGGAGAGAACCCGCGCACGGGGCTGTTGAGCTCGTCCGCGTGCTTGCTGAGGAGCGCTCTGGCGATGATGAACACGTCATCGCCGCGATCGCGCAGCGGCGGCAGCCAGAGGTTCACCACGTTCAGCCGGTAATAGAGATCTTCCCGGAAATCCCCGGTCTTGATCATCTCTTCCAGGTTCCGGTTGGTGGCGGCTACGATGCGGATGTCGCACTTTTCGGGGCGGTTGTCGCCGACGCGGAACACCACACGCTCTTGCAGCGCGCGCAGGAGCTTTACCTGCATCGGCGAAGGGAGCTCGCCGATTTCGTCCAAGAACAAGGTGCCGCCGTCGGCTTGCTGGAACTGACCGGCGCGGCTCGCGATCGCCCCTGTGAAGGCACCCTTCACGTGGCCGAACATCTCGCTCTCGATCAGGTTCTCCGGAATGGCGCCGCAGTTGACGGTGACGAACGGCCCCTTCTCGCGGTTACTCCGGCGGTGAAGCTCCCGGGCGATGAGCTCCTTGCCAGTGCCGGTCTCGCCCGTGATGAGCACGTTGATGTCCGTGCTCGCCACCTTCTGCAGCTTGCGAAACACCTCGAGCATCGAAGGACAGCTGCCGATGATCTCGCCGAAGCGTTTGTCCGAAAGCTCCGCGCTCAGCTTCTCTTTGTCGGCGCGCAGGGCCGACAGCAGCATCGCGTTCTGCAAAATGAGCGACGCCTGCGAGGCGAAGATCTGCATCAGATCCAGCTGCGGGCGCTCGAACAGGTGCTTCACCTCGTCGTTCGCGACGTAGAGCGCGCCAATCGCCTCGCCCTGGCTCCCGAGGGGCACGCACATCACGCTCGAGAGCTTGAGCGCGATCACGCTCTCGCTCTTGCCGAACGTGGTGTCGGTGAGCGCGTCGCTCACGATCACGGGGCGCCGCGTGTCGATCACTTGGCGCACGATGCTGTCGCTGATTGCCCCCGAAGCGTCTTGAATCGCCTCGCGCTGCAGGTTGCGGGAAGCGCGCACGCGCGGCACCGTATCTTTCGCGTCTCCTGGGTCCACGAGCAGGACTACGCCGCGTCCCGCGCCCGTCAGCTCGATGATCGCGTCCAAGAGCGCTTCGAGCAGCTCGTCCACGGAACGGCTCGTCATCAGCCTTTCGCTGAACGCTTGCAACCGGCGGATGCCCTCGATGTCGCCCTTCTCGCTCTTGCTGCCCGGCGGCGCCATGGAGGCCGGGGAAACCTCGGTGAAAAAACTGAAGCCTAGCTGGGCGCGTCCGAGCGTGAAGCGGTCTCCGTTTGCCAGCCGCGCGCGGCGCTTCTTCTTGCCGTTGATGAGGATTTCGCCCTCGCGGTCGAGCTCCTCCAGCTGGAAGTCTCGGCCGTTGAACACGATTTGCGCATGGTGGTGCGCCACGCTGGCGTCCGGCAGGTGGATGTCGTTGCCGAGCGCCCGGCCGAGGGTCGTGACGGGCTTGTGCAGCGCCGTCAAAATCGGGGGGCCGTCGTTCGGGAAGAAGCGGACCGTTGCCATCCAGGCGGAAAGGTATCAGAAGCTTCCGCCGTGCGGAGCCCGTCCGGGCAAAAGGGCTTGGATCTCTTGCAGTTTGGCGGTCCCTGGCTGCACTTCCGCCCGGTCCACGCGACGAGCGGCCCCGGGGCCCGCCTCCGCTAGAGCGTCTCGACCGACTGGCGCATCTCCGCCACGAACGAAGCGCGGGGCCGGAGGAGCATGACGCGGACGGGTCGCGGTCGCACCCGAAGTAAGGGAGGTGTCGTCGACAAGGTGGCGCCGATCAGGTCGTCGTCATCGAAGTGGTACACGTCGATTCGGTTCTGGTTCTGCGCCAACGCGCCGGAGGCGACGCTCGAGGTAACTAGTACTAGCGCGGCGCCAATAGAAAACGTTTTGAAAGCTCGCATGGTCCTCGAGCCATCGGACGCGTCCGGCGCTCGAGTTCTTGGGTTCTTACTGCAGCGAGCCCAGAACCTGAATGCCCGCGCCGTTCGGCAAAGCCAGCGGGGCAAAGCCGTGAACCTGCGCGAAGGTCGGCTTACTGTCTGCGTCCGCCGAATCCGTGGAGCCCAGAGTGAAGAGCGCGCCCGCACCGATGCCCAGTGTCGTCGCGACGCCGCTGAAGATGAGACCGCGTTTCGCGGGTGGTCCGCCGTCACCCGCGTACAGAAGATACACAGGCAAAGACGCCGCGAAGCCGATGCCGCCGCCGAGCCACATCGCCGCGAGTGACTGGTAGGTCGGAACGTACACGGTAGACAGACCCGCGGCCGCGGCGAGACCGACGTTGAAGCCGACGAGCCCGCCGAGCGCGGCGCCATCGTTGGAGACGCCGTACGGCTGCGGCGAGTGCGTCGCGCCATAACCGAACATCGCGCCGACCGCGGTGCCCCACACCACGGAGCTCGAAAGCAGCAAGCTGCTCTTCGGCGAGGGCGACTGAAAGTAGCCGAGCGCAAAACCGCCCGCCGCGCCAAGAGTCGACCCTAGCGCCTCGGCGCGCGCCAGCCCCCGAAAGCCCCATTCGTCGGCTTCTTTGGCGTTCACGACTTGGTAGCCCCATATCCCCAGCCCCTCGCCGGCTCCGATCAACGCGCCAGCCGCGACCGCCGCCGGCACGCCGCGCTTGAGCTTCGGACGATCGAAGAAATACACACCAATGGGCGCCGCGACGCCGAGCAGCGCGGGTGGAATGAGGAACAGGGCCGGATCGTCGAAGCCCACTTCCGTGGAGATCCAGATTCCCATGCCCGCACCGTAGGCCACCGACACCCCATAGAGCGTGCCCATCTCGAGCGAGGTCCGTTGCCGTGTTTGCTGAGGAAACTGCTGCTGAGGAAACTGCTGCTGAGGAAACTGCTGCTGAGGAAACTGCTGCTGAGGAAACTGCTGCGCTTGCGCGGAGCTCGAGAACGCGCCGACGAAGACGGCGCCGCCGAGCACCAAGCCAGAGGTTCTTTTCACGCTACTCCGCCTCTTTCCTCAGTGGCCTGGAGAGCAGGTCGCGCACCGCCTGGGCGACGGGCTTGCCTGAGTACAGCACCGCGTGAACTTCGCTCGTGATCGGCAGGTCGACTCCTAGCCGCTCCGCCAGGTGGTACGCGCTTTGCGCCGTGACCACGCCTTCCGCGACGTGCCCGAGCCCGGACAGCACCTCCGGCAATTGACGCCCGCGGCCGAGCTCGAAACCGACGGTGCGATTGCGGGACAGCTCTGCCGAGCAAGTGAGCACCAGGTCGCCCAGCCCCGCGAGGCCGGAGAGCGTGAGCACGTTGCCCCCCTTCGCGACGGCCAAGCGCGCCATTTCGGCCAGCCCCCGCGTGATGAGGGCAGCGCGCGTATTGTGCCCGAACCCCAACCCGTCCGAGGCTCCTGCTGCGATCGCGATCACGTTCTTGAGCGCGCCGCCGACTTGAACACCGGCCGGGTCGTCGCTCGAGTACACCCGCAAGCGGTCGCTCGCGAAGCGCTGTTGCACCAGCCGAGAGCGCTCCGGGTCGCGACCCGCGGCCACCAAATTCGTCGGCAGGCCCCGCGCGACCTCGAGCGCGAAGCTCGGACCGGAAAGGAACACGGCTTGATGCTCCGCCGCGCCCCCGAGCACGTCGCGCGTCACTTCCGACAGCAGCATGAGCGACGTCGGCTCGATGCCCTTGGCGACGATGACGAGACTCGCCTCGGGGAGTAGATGAGCCCGCGCCTGAGAGAGGGTCGCGCGCACAGCTTCGCTCGGAACGGCCACGACGACGAGCTTCGCCCCGAGCAGCGCGTCCGAGAGCTGCGACGTTGGCGTGACCAGGGGGCTCAGTGAGTAGCCCGCCAGAAACTCCCGATTTTCGCGGTCTGAGGCGAGCGCGCGCGCGTGCGCTTCCTGCCAAGTCCAAAGACCGACCGGTCCGCGCTCCGCGAGCAGGCGTGCGAGCGCGGTGCCCCACGCGCCAGCGCCCAGAACGGCAATCTTGTCAGCGGTCTCGACCATGGCAGGCAACTACGACACTTTTTCGCGGGGCCCGAAGCGCTGTCAAGCTATGCTGGCGCGGATGCTCGCCGTTCGTGGATTGCGCTGGGTGCTCTCACTATCCGTCGCGTTGGCCGGCTGCGGTTCGCGCGAAAGCATGGGGGACGGCTCGCTCCGCGTTCTCGGCGCCGGCGTCGTCAACGATCCTGCGAACAAGTCGCTCCGGTTCGATATGCTCAAGTTCGGCCTGGAGCGCTTCTGCGAGGAGATGCTGAAAAACGGCGTCGCGCTCAAGCTCTCGGATCGGGAGCCCGTGCTGGGCCGCTTCTACGCGGAGAGCTGCCAGTCGCAAGTCATCGACGAAGAGGCGCGCAAGTCCTTCGTCTTGCAATACACCGGCAAAGGTTACGCGTGGACGAACGTCACCGGCAAGCTGGGCTTCACCTCGCGCGGCCTGGTGGAGTACGCACCGGACTTCCAGCTGAGCGACGGCGCGCTGTACGTGTACTTCCGCCCCAAATCGGTGGACGCCGCCGTCTTTCAGCTCACGACGGTGGACTCACAGCTCGCACAAGCTGGCATCGCCGCCGCCGCGGGACAGCTCAGTCCGAATGAGGTGGGCAAGCACGTGCTGGATTCTCAGCTGAAGCGCGGCTTCACCGTCATTCGCTACGGGAGCGATGGCCGCACGGACTTCGGCCCTGGTTTCGTGCCAAAGGGTGACAAGCCCTACAAGCCCTTCGATATTTCGACTACCAAAACCGTGCTCGCCAACGAGCGGACGGAAGTGCACCTGCAGGGTCAAGACTACATCGGGCCGCTCACGGTGACGGACAGCGACTCAGCGCTCTTCGTCAACCTGGAGCTCGACGGAGCGGACAGCGTCGACTACCAGCTGGTTCCGAAGGCGATCGGGGACGCGATGCTCGACCGTTACGTCCGCACCCCCGGGCCATGCCCGCAGCTCGCGCCGCCAGCTTTCGACGGAGCCGCCACCCGCGGCGCGCGATCGGTGCAGCCTGTCCCGCTGCCGCAGGGTCAGTACTACCTGGTTCTCGACAATTCAGGCGCTCTGGGGCGAAGTCAGCCTCCCGCGGCCGCCGCCGGAGACGCGGCAGCGCGCGTGGACTACGCGCTCCTGCTCGGCCCGCGGGACTAAGAACCCCCTGCCCTCCCCGACGAATTCGCGAATTGTCCTGGGAGGTCTAGTGCTAATGAGGTTCAGGCGTTCGTGAACCCCAAGACTTACCGCTACCTTCTCTGGCCGTTCTGGTTCGTGCTCGTTCCGGCCGCCCTGTCCGCGCTCACCTACAACTTGGTAGCGCCGGAAGAGCAAGTCTTGCAGGGCTCGCTGTGGGAAACGGTTCAGTACTGGGTCAAAGACCAGCCAGTCCCGACGCTCATCGTCCTCTTCACGGTGTTCGAGATGGTGCTGTACAGCTACCGGCACTCGCTGCCGGGCGCGCAGTACCTCGGCAGCAACGAGCGGAGCGACGTGCCGAAGAAGGTGCGGCGTGAGTTCGAGCAAGCCACCCACTTGCTGGACGAAGCGGAGCGCATTCAACGGAAGAACCGCAGTGCCGTGGAGCGGTCGCTCACGTCGGACGTGCGCGCGGAGCTGAACGAGTCCTTGGAAGACCTGCGGGACGCCATGAACCGCAAGACCTTCGACGAGCGTGGCTTCTTGGAAAGCTACGACCGCGCCTCGCGACTCGTGAACAAGCACCTCTCGCCTTGGCAAAAGGGCGAGCTGCGCGAATACATGGAGTCCATTGGGGTTGCCGTCGGCGTCGCGTTCTTGCTGCGCGCGGGCGTGGTGGAAGCGTTCAAGATCCCCAGCGGGTCGATGCTCCCTACCCTGCAGATTCAAGACCACATCTTCGTCAACAAGCTCGCTTACGGCCCGCCCATCCCGTTCACCAACACCCGCCTTTTTTCGCGACTGCCGCCAAAGCGCGGGGACGTGATGGTCTTCGAGTACCCGGAGCCGAACCCGAACGCGGAGCACCCCGACTACATCAAGCGCGTCATTGCCACCGCCGGTGACGAGCTCGTCGTGGAGCATGGGCACCCGCGCATCAACGGCTGGCTGGTGCCGAGCTGCCGCGTGGGCAACTACAAGTTCGACGAGGGACCGGAAGGCACCGTCAAAAACGGCGAGCTTTACATGGAGTACCTCGGCGAATACGCCTACCTCACCATCTACGAGGAGAACCGGGACGAGGGCATCCAGGGCCCCTACCGCGTCAAGCCGGGCGAAACGTGGGTGATGGGCGACAACCGCAACAACAGCAGCGACTCGCGCGCTTGGTACGGTGGTCGCGGCGGCGGTGTGCCGGACGCCAACATCAAAGGCCGCGCCATGTTCGTTTGGCTGAACTTCAAGCGCAACGGCTGGCCCGACCCGGACCGGCTGTTCACCAATGTGCTCGGTACCCCCCGCTTGCCCGTCGGCGCACCCGCGGAGATCCTCGCTGCCATCGACAAGTGCCTGAAGGAACGCCCCCCCGCGGACCAGATGGTCGTTCCGGCTCCGCGCTGAGCGGCGTCACCTCACCGCGTCTCGTCGTCGTCCAGCTCGGGCAAAATGATACGGTGGACGCCGCTGGGCCTCAGCTCAGGGCGAGGGCGGGCGTCCAAAGAGCACTCTGGGCGCGTTTGGCCGAAGACCCCCGAAAGCAAGATGCCGAGAAGCTTGGCTTCTAGGTAGGGATCCGGCGAGGGCGGTCGTGTCATGCAGCAGGTGGTACGCCGGGCCTGGTGGTCGCCTTCCCCCGCCGGGAAACGTGCTCAAACGTGCTACACCCGGCCCGTGCACCACCTCGACTTCCTGGATATCTGCGCGATCATGCTGGGGATCTGGTTCACGATCTCCAAGCTGGACGCCCAGGGTCGCAGGGCCGAATCCTTTCCCCAGGTAGAGCCGGCCGAATTCGAGCGCTGGCGGTCCTGGACCGTCTCCATCTTTCGCCTCGGCAGCACCGTGTGTTTCCTACGCGTCGTGTTCCACCAAGGCTGGGCCTATTACCTCTCCCAGCACCCGGTGAACGCACCGGCGGCGCCGAAAAGCCTGGTCATCCCTGCCCTACTCATGGACGCGCTGTTCGTCAGCACGGTCGCGGCGACGTTCATCCGCGGTAGCCGCGCGCGCGAGCTTCGTCGGCAACTCGGCATCGTCCTTTCGCCCCTGAGCGCAAAACAAGCAGCGGCCTTGGCTCCCGAGGACGAGAGCAAGGCCGCCACCAAACCGGACTGAGATCCAGTCCTGAATCCGTCCCACGCCCGCCTGCAGAGCCACGTTGGCGGGCGATGGGAGGGATTTTCGGACTAGCTCTGAGCGGTTGCCTCAGACGTAACGGTTCACCAGATTTTCGAGCGCCTCTTGTCGACCCGAGCGCGGCTTGGGGGAGATGCCCTTTTCCAGCACGAGGTCACTCAGCTCCGCCAGGCTCAGCTTTCCGCCGGCGATGCGCTCGCCCAAGTCCGTACGCCAGCCCGCGTAGCGGTCCTGCACGGCTTGCTCGAGCTTGCCGTCGGCCACGATCTTCTCCGCGACGAGCAGCGCGCGGGCCAGCACGTCCATACCGCCGATGTGGGCGTGAAACAGGTCCGCCGGCTCGATGCTCTGACGACGAAGCTTCGCGTCGAAGTTCATGCCCCCCGACGTAAAGCCGCCATTCTTGAGGAACGTGGCCATCACGAGCGCGAGCTGCGGCACGTCGTTCGGGAACTGGTCGGTATCCCACCCGAGCAAGTCGTCACCGCGGTTGATGTCCAAGCTGCCGAACACGTTGTTCGCGTAGGCGTACGCCACCTCGTGCTGGAAGGAATGGCCAGAGAGGATGGCGTGGTTCGCCTCGATGTTGACCTTGTACTCCTTCTCCAGGCCGTAGCGCTGAAGGAAGGCGAACACCGTGGCGGTGTCGTAATCGTACTGGTGCTTGGTCGGCTCCTTCGGCTTCGGCTCGATGAGGAGCAAGCCCTTGAAGCCGATCTTGTGCTTGTGCTCGGCGACCAACGTCAAGAAGCGCCCGAGCTGGTCGACCTCGCGCTTCATGTCCGTGTTGAGCAGCGTCTCGTAGCCCTCACGGCCGCCCCACAGCACGTAGTTTTCGCCCTTGAGCTGGTGCGTTACGTCCAACATCTTGCGAACCTGCGCGGCCGCGAAGGCGAACACCTCCGGATCGGGGTTGGTCGCAGCGCCGCTCATGTAGCGCGGGTGACTGAAGAGGTTCGCGGTGCCCCACAGCAGCTTGACGCCCGTCCGCGACATTTCCTTCTCCGCACCAGCGATGATGCGGTCGAGGTTGGAATGGCTCTCCTTGAGCGTGGCGCCTTCGGGCGCGATGTCGCGATCGTGGAACGTGAAGTACGGCGCTCCCAGCTTCTGGAAGAACTCGAACGCGACCTTGAGCTTCAGCTCCGCGGCCTCGAGCGGGTTCTGCACCTCGAACCAGGGGCGGTCGAACGTGCCGCCACCAAACACGTCCGACCCCGGCCAGGCGAAGCTGTGCCAGTAACAGACGGCGCAGCGCAGGTGCTCTGCGATGCTCTTGCCCAAGACCTGCCGGTCCTTGTCGTAATAGCGGAACGCGAGCGGGTTCTCGCTGTTCGGCCCTTCGTAACGGATGCTCTCGATGCCCGGGAAGAACGCCTGACTCATGGCTACGGACCTCTCCTCGACTCTGGTTTGCTCGGAAAATTGCGGCGACTGATTGCCGCCGAGCTGGGATGTGACGGTACCTCACGGTCCGGGGCCACGCAACGGTGTACCTGGAACCGGTTCCACATCCGGGACGCTAGTCTTATGTGTTTAAAAACGAGTACTTGCAGAAATGTGATCAGAGACTCACTTTCGTATTTTTCTCACGGGGAGCGGCCGCGGAAGCCAGATCGCGAGCGCATAAACCCCCAACAAACCCTCGAATTATCATGCGATTTTTTGGCTAAGGCTTCCCGGCGCCGCACGTGCTTTTTTCTTAAGTTTATTAACTATAACGCGGAGCGGCAGGTGGTCAGCGCCGGGGCGCCGTGGCAGAACCGCGCCGCATGGCTAGCAGCATGGCGTCCACCGCCGCAGCCGCTCCTCCCGCCTCGAGCAAGTTACCGTTCGGGACCGTCGCCCGCTGGGTGACCGTCGCCACGGTGCTCGTCGTCTTGTTAGGCGCAGTCGTACGCATCACCGGCTCCGGCGCGGGCTGCGGTCAGCATTGGCCCACTTGCCACGGTGAGGTCGCCCATCTGCCGAAGAGCGTCGAGACGTGGATCGAGCTCAGTCATCGCACGACTTCCGGCTTGGATTTTCTGGGTGTGCTGGGCCTCGCCGTCTTGGCGTTTCGGCTCCCGCCGCGCCACCCGGCGCGCATCGCGGCGTTCGCCGCGCTCGCCCTCATCATCGTAGAGGTGTTGATCGGCGCGCGACTCGTGCTGCTCAATCTGGTCGGCTCCAACATGTCGTTCGACCGCGTCGTCGTCATGCCCGCGCACTTGGTCACGACCTCGCTGCTCATCGGCGCGCTAGCCGCCGCGACCTACTTCGGAAGCCCTGAGCGCTTGGAGCGAGATACGTCCCTCACCCCGCACGCGGCCCAGTCCCTGCGTCGCGCGCTGCTCTGGTCCGCGGGCGCGGGCGCGCTCCTGCTGCTCGTCTCCATGACTGGAGCCATCACCGCATTGGGTGACACGGTGTATCCGGTTCGGGGCGCTGGCGCCCTCGAGCACCTGCAAAACGACCAAGCCGCTTCGTCTCACCTACTCGGAAAGCTGCGCGTGATTCATCCGCTCCTGGCGCTACTCGGCGTAGCCGGGCTATGGCACGCCGCCAGCCGCGCGCGGGACGCGACCCCGTCGCCTGCGGTGCAGAAGGTCGGCTTCGGGCTCTACGTCGGCGGCGGGCTCGCCCTGCTGGTCGGCGTCTCCAATATTTGGCTCGGTGCGCCCGGTTACATCCAGGTGACGCACCTCTTCGTGGCTTGCTTGCTATGGCTCGGCGTCGTCATCCTGACGGCCATGCTTTGGGATCTGCTTGCGAGAAGGGACGCGCACCTACGATGAACGTCGTTAATCCTGCTACGGGCGAGGTCGTGAAGAGCGTGCCGGAAACGGCCACGAGCGAGCTACCGACGCTACTGGCCGCGGCCCGGCTCGCGCAAAAGAGCTGGGCCAAGCGCGCGCCGGGCGAGCGCAAGGCCATCATCACCAGGTTTCGCGAGCTCGTGGTGGAGCGCAAAGAGGAGCTCGCGCAGACGCTCACGCTCGAAGTCGGCAAGCCCATCGGCCAGGCTCGCAACGAGCTGAACGGCCTCTTGCCTCGCATCGACTTCTTCCTGGAGCACTTCGAGGCGGAGCTGGCGCCGCGCGGTGTGCTCGGAACCGCCTCCGAAAGCCTGGAAGAGCGCATCGTGTTCGAGCCGCTGGGCGTCATCGCGAACGTCTCGGCGTGGAACTACCCCTATTTCGTCGGCGCCAACGTGTTCGTGCCGGCGCTGCTCACGGGCAACGCCGTTCTCTACAAGCCGAGCGAGCTCAGCAGCCTCACCGGTCTAGCGATCGCGGAGCTGCTACACGCAGCTGGCGTCCCGAAAGATGTGTTCCAAGCGCTCATCGGCGGCCGCGAGCTCGGGGCGGCCCTGCTGCGGCTCGACGTGAACGGGGTCTTCTTCACCGGCTCCTATGCCACGGGCCGCAAGATCGCGGAAGTCGTGGCCCCACGCATGATTCGCCTCCAGCTGGAGCTGGGCGGCAAGGACCCCGCTTACATCACGGACGAAGTGGACGTCGCAGCCGCGGCCGCGGCCGTGGCGGACGGCGCCTTCTACAACGCCGGCCAGAGCTGCTGCGCCGTGGAGCGCATCTACGTTCACGAGCGCATCTACGCGCGATTCCTGGACGCCTTCGTCGCGGAAGTGAAAAAGTTCCAGCTCGGTCTGCCCACGGAAGAAGCCACCTACCTCGGCCCTCTCTGCCGAGGCGAAGCCGCTCTCGAGGCTCTCGCCGAACAAGTCAACGACGCCGAAAGGCACGGAGGCCGCGTCCTCACCGGGGGCAAGCGCGTCGACCGCCCCGGCTACTACTTCGAACCTACCGTCATCGCCGACGCCAAGCCCGACATGCGCGTGATGAAAGACGAAAGCTTTGGTCCCATCATCGGCATCGCCAGCGTGCCCGGCGACCAAGCCGCGCTCACCGCCATGGCCGACACCGAATACGGTCTCACCGCTGCCGTCTACACCACCAACGAGGCCCGCGCCGCGCAAATCCTCGCGGAGCTGCCGGTCGGCAGCGCGTACGTCAACTGCTGCGACCGCGTCAGTCCGCGCCTTCCGTGGACCGGTCGCAAACACTCCGGCATCGGCTCCACGCTCTCCACCCTCGGCATCCAAGCCTTCCTCCAGCCGAAGGCCTGGCACATCCGTCGCGCCTGACGTGGGGCGCTGGTGGGCAGACCCGCTGGGCTGCCCGTAACCGGGCCTTCCCCCCAAGTAGCAACAGCTCCGCGCGTCACCACCCCAACTTGATTCGGCAGAGATGCACGCGGCGGTTAGGGGCGGGCCTCGGGTTGGTCGAGGCGTTCGGGACCGATGTCGGCGGAGGCGAGTCGGAAGTTGCCGGCGCGCTTTTCGAAGAGGGCGGTGGTGGCGCGCGGGCGACGGAGCTCGGGGAGCTCGGGGTGGAGGGTGGTGATGAGATCCGCGGTGAGCCGCGCGCGGTTGCCTTCCACCGTGACCTCGATGGATTCGGCGCGGAAGTGGAGCTTCTGAGCGAGCTGCTCGGCTTGGCTGAGCGCGGAGACGATGGCGGACTTGCCTTCGACTGCTTCGGGCAACTCGGCGACGCTGATGCGCACGCCGGGCAGCGCGTGCTCGTCCAGCGCCGCGGAGAGGGCGGTGGAGCTCTCGTTGGCGGCCGAGACGATGGCTTCCGCGGCCGCTTTGACGTGCTTTTCGTCGGTGGGGTAGAGCCAGACGCCGAGCCCGAGCGCGAGCGCGACGCCCATCGCGACCCAGCGCAGCGAGGTTGAGGAAGCCATGTGGCGCAGCGTAGCGAAAGTCCTGCCGTTTGGCCCGGCGCGCGCGTGCTATGAGCGCTGCCGCGCATGAGCGAGCTGTTTCTGCCCTACCTCACGGTGGTGGGCTGGGTCCTTGGACCCGTCGCGCTCGGTGTGCTTTGGGGCCGGCGGGGCGCGCCGATCTCGGCTTCGCGCAAGCTGTTCAATTTCTCGTTCTACGGGGCGCAGACCTTCATCACGCTGTGCTCGATCTGGATCGCGCGCATCGATCGCACTTCGGCCGTGATGCCGCTACTTGCTACCTCCGGCTGGCTGGCGTCGGCGGGCGTCGCCTGGCTCGTCAGCGTGTGGCTCGAGCATCCGCGCGCGCGGCGCGGCGCGTTCATCGCGGCCATGAGCCAAAGCAACAACGGCTTCACGCTGCTCGGCTTCGTGGCGATGGTGCTGTTCGGTGAGGCCGGCTTGGCCCAAGCGACGTACTCCCAGGCACTCAACGCGCCCTACCTGCTCCTGTTCTGCTTCCCGATCGCACGCATGTATTCGAGGCACGGGGCTGCCGCCGGGCGCTCGCTCGGCCAAGTGCTCTTGGACAACGTCCGGGATCCGCGCGTCTTCTTGCCGCTCACGACGCTGACCTGCGGCCTTGGACTGAACCTGCTGGGGGTGCCGCGCCCGGGGGCTATAAGCAGCGTCGTGCGCCCGCTCATTTACGTAGGCACGGCGTGCTCGGGCTTGGCGGTGGGCTTGCTGTTCAAAGGCGCGCAGCTGAGCCGCTATTGGCGCGAAAATGCGGTCTCTTTCGCGTACCGTTCGTCGCTCTACCCGCTCTTTTACGGCGGGTTGGCGCTCGCGTTCGGGCTCGGACCCTTGGATGGTCGCATCCTCATCTTGTACGGACTGGTGCCGAGCGCGCTACTCGCAAACTACCTAGCCGTCTTTTTCGAGCTGGACACGGAGCTGACGAGCTCCGTGTTCGTGGTGAGCACGGTTCTGTTTCTGTCGCTCGTGTTGCCCGGCTACGCTTGGTTGTCCCGCTTGCCCTGACGCGGAATGAGCAGCTTCGCAACGAGCCCGGTCCAACCGGTTTGGTGGGACGCGCCCACGCCGCGGCCGGTGTCCCCGTGAAAGTATTCGTAGAACGGCACATAGTCGCGAAAGTGAGGATCGTTTTGCAGCAAGTCGCTGTCGCCGAGCACCGCGCGGCGTCCGTGCTCGTCGCGTAGGAACAGCCGGCACAGGCGACGTGACAGCTCTTCCGCGATCTCGAGGAGGGTGAGATATTGGCCGGAGCCGGTCGGGCACTCGACCTTGAAGTCGTCGCCGTAATAGTGGTGAAACTTCTGCAAGCTCTCGATGACGAGGTAGTTGACGGGCATCCAAATGGGGCCACGCCAGTTCGAATTGCCGCCAAATACGCGAGATTCGGACTCGGCCGGCAGGTACTTCACGCTGAAGCGCTCGCCGCGCACGTCCATCTCGAACGGCGCTTCCAGGTGTTGCCGCGAGAGTGCGCGCACGCCGTACGGGGAAAGAAACTCGGTTTCGTCCAGCATGCGTAGGAGCAGCTTCTTCATTCGGTGTCCGCGCAGAAGCGAGAGCAGGTGCCGCTCTTCCTTGGCCGTTTCCTGCCAACGCGAAACGAGGGACGCGAGGTCCGGTCGGTGCTCGAGGAACCAGCGAAGCCTTCCTTCGAAACCGGGAAGCCGCTCCAGCAACTCTGGCTCGAGGACCTCGGCCGCGAAGAGGGGGATGAGCCCGACCATGGAACGAATCCGCATCGGCGCGGAGAAGGAACCGGGCACGCACAGCACGTCGTAATAGAACTTGTCTTCGTCGTCCCAGAGGCCGTGCGCCTCGGAGCCTACTTTCGTCATTGCCTCCGCGATGTGCAGAAAGTGCTCGAAGAACTTGCTCGCAATGTCTTCATAGACGTCGTTGTGCTGCGAAAGCTCGAGCGCGATGCGCATCAGGTTCAGCGAGTACATCGCGACCCACGCCGTGCCGTCGGCTTGGTTCAGGAAGCCGCCCGTGGGAAGGGGCTTACTACGATCGAACACGCCGATGTTGTCGAGGCCCAGGAAGCCGCCTTGGAAGACGTTGCGGCCTTCGGCGTCTTTGCGGTTCACCCACCAGGTGAAGTTGAGCATCAGCTTATGGAAGATGCGCTCCAGAAACTTGATGTCCCCAGTGCCGGTTTGCTTGCGGTCCATCTGGTAGACGCGCCACGCGGCCCACGCGTGCACGGGCGGGTTCACGTCTCCGAACGCCCACTCGTATGCGGGCAGCTGCCCGTTCGGGTGCATGTACCATTCGCGCGTGAGCAGCACGAGCTGCTGCTTGGCAAACTCGGCGTCGACCATCGCCAGCGGAATGCAATGGAAGGCGAGGTCCCACGCGGCGTACCAGGGGTACTCCCACTTGTCGGGCATGGAGATGACCTCGTCGTTGACGAGGTGGTCCCAATCGGCATTTCGGCCATGTTTTCGGCCATCCGGCGGCGCGGGCTGGCCCGGATCACCGAGGAGCCAACGCCGAACGTCGTAGCCGAAGTACTGCTTGGACCAGATCATGCCGGCCAGCGCTTGGCGTTGAACGAGGCGCGCGTCGGCATCTCGCACGTCCGCCTGGAGCTCCGCGTAAAACTCGTCTGCGTCGCGGAGGCGCGCGGCGAGCACCGCCGTGAAGTCCGCGAACGGCGCCGCGTTCTCGGTTTGGCTCAAGCGGTAACGCACGACGCGTGAGGCCCCTGCAGGGACATCGAGCCGGTAGTGCGCGGCGACCTTGGTGCCCCGCGCGTCTGCCGCCACTGCTTCAGGCCTTCCTCCCACGACGTAGTCGTGGAAGGCGTCTTTGAAAGGTCCGCCGCCATGAAAGCCCCATAGCCGCTCCCCGTTCGTCTCGTTCTCGGTGAAAAGGAGCTCGGTCGCGTCCTCGAAGTAGAGGTGAAACGTCTTCAGCTGCGGGTGCTCCAGCCGCACCGCTCCGTCGCCGTCCAGAGCGAGCGATGGCTTGTCGTGGGCGGACTCGAAGGACCACGTGTTGCGAAACCACGCTTGCGGTAAGACATGCAGCGGCGCTGGCTCGGGGCCGCGATTGACGGCCGTAATTTGGCACAAAATGTCGTTGGGCCCCGCCTTGGCGTATTCGACGAACACGTCGAAATACCGGCCCTCGTCGAAGACGCCCAGCTCGTGCAGCTCGAGCTCCGGCTCGTGCATGCCGCGTCGCCCGTTGCCACTCACGAGCTCGGCGTACGGAAACTCACGATGGGGGTACTTGTAGAGCATCTTCAAGTACGAGTGCGTCGGGGTCGCGTCGAGGTAGAAGTACTGCTCCTTCACGTCCTCGCCGTGGTTGCCCTCGGCGTTGGTGAGGCCGAAGAGGCGCTCCTTCAAGATCGGATCGCGCTCGTTCCACAGCGCCAAGCTGAGGCACAAGCGCTGACGATGATCGCTGAGGCCGGCGAGCCCGTCCTCGCCCCAACGATAGGCACGGCTCCGCGCGTGGTCGTGCGGGAAGTATTCCCACGCGTTGCCATACGAGCTGTAGTCCTCGCGCACCGTGCCCCACTGCCGCTCCGACAAGTACGGACCGAAGCGACGCCATGGTGAGTTATAAGCTCCCGCTTCTTCTCGCAGCCGAAGCGCTTCCACGCTCCGCGCCGCCGGTGCGACCGAGTACGTCATCGAACCCGTGAGCCTAGTGCTAGGCGACCGCAACGCCCAGCTCTGCCCTCACCTGGCCGAGCTCCGGGCTCACCGCGAACCGCAGCAGATCCGCCCGCCGTTCGGCGGCCGAAGTCGCGCTCCCCCGTGGAAAGCGCGCAGAAAGCGCTAGCGCTGCGCTCACGCTTCCGCTCGCGGCGAGGCCGACGCGCCCGGCCACGAGCTCGGCGCCGCGCACGAAGTGCCCGGCGCGCCGGCCCACGTCGTGCGCTTCCAAACGCGAGGCCGCCGATTGCAGGGCGTCTAGCTCCGGGCCACGGACCTCGCGCTTCAGCGCGCTGGCGAGCCGCTTGGCGTCGCCGTCTATCGACCGCATGCTGGCGTTGCCACCGACCGCGAGCGCCGCGAGCAAGAGCTGCGTGAGCTCTGAGACGGTCGGGAAGTAGCAGAGAGCGGTCTCCTCCGGCCGAGCAAAGGCGAGCTCGCGCGACCAGAGGAACACCAGCTCCGGCAAGCTGAAGCCGCTGCCGAGCGAACGGGCGCACGCGACGAGCGGCCGCTCGGGACCGGGTGTCAGCCCCAGAGAGCCGGGCAGCTCCGGCAGCACGTACAGTTCCGAGACCGGCACGCACAGCAGGCGCGAAGCCCAATGCAACGTCTTGGCCAACGTGGTCGTGCTCTTCTCGAGCTCCTGACGGTGCTCTTCACCGAGATCGCGATCCTGGCGCTGGCGGCGAACGTGCTGAAAGCCGACGCGTGGCAGCGCGCCAGAGATAGCGCGGAGCAGCGCGGTCACCTCCGGCTCGCGCGCCCCGTTCGAGAGGCGCTCGTTCCAGTCCGCGTACGATAGCGTGCCGCGGACGGCCTGCATTCCAGCCGGCTCGTGCTGGCTGACGAGCAGGCTCTCGTTGATATCCGCCTCGCCGAGCGCTTCCAAGCAGAGAGCGGCTCGGTACGCGGCGTCGACCTCACCCTTGCGTTGAAAGTGGTTGAAGAGGAAGCGATAGCCGGCCGGATCATCCGGTGAGTGCGCGCCCCCTGGCGCCGGCGCCATCGAGCTCGGCGGGGTGATGATGATGGGCGAAGGCGGAGGTGGAAACGGCGCCTTCTGCGCGATCGGAACCGTGACCGGATCCGAAGGCGGCACCGCGACGAGCGCGATCGGCGCGGCGGAGTTTGGCGGCGGCAACGGCGGAGGCGGCGGAGGCGGCGCGACCGCGCGCTTGGCCGTCACCTCTTCGGTTTCGTCGTAAGCGTGCCGAGCCGGCGGGAGCACCGGCGGTGGGGGCGGCAGCGAGGTCGGCGCCGGCAGGCGCGAAGGCGGCGGCGTGAGGCTCGGCGCCGCGCCGGGCACGACGACGAAGTCTTGCCGCGCGAGGAAGCAGCCGGCAGCGGGGATGTCGGCGAACATCACCTCCTCGCTCTGCATGGCTCGAAACAGCGTCTCCGGCGTGAGCGCGGTAGGACTGCCGGTCTGCGCGTCGAGGATCATCTGCACGAGCCCCGTGAACGGCGGTGGGCCTTGCTCCACACGGCGCTGAGGTGGGCGAACGGAGATGAGGCTGGAAATGACCGAGTCCCCGCCGCTCAGCGCCGCGCCCATCGCGCGCACGACGTCCAGCGGTGCGCCCTCGGACCCCGCGGCGAGCGTCGCGTCCAAGACGACGAGCGCCTCGTCCGCGACCTCCTGGAGGAGCCGCCGCAGACGCGCGAGCGTGAAGCTCGACAACTTTGGGCCGTCGAGCAGCAGCGTCGCGCCGCGTTCCGAGGACAGCAGCGCGTAGCCCCAGAAGTAGAAGATGAGCGAGCGCGCACGACCGCCGTGGTGGCGCGCCAGCTCCTCGATACCCTCAGGCAGGCCGCGCTGTGCGTCGAAGGCGTGCACGATGAAGCCGGCGTCCGGCTCGGCCAACCGCCGTCCGAACAGCTCGACATCCAGCTCGGCGTTGGGGATCGGTGCGACTTGTCCGTTTTCTTCGTACGAGGACGCGGCGACGATGGCGAGGCGCATGTGCGGGAGGAGAGTATCGAAGTAACCCAACTCGGATTAGCCGGCCAACCGAACTCCGACGGCCGCTTCAAAAACGGCCGGATCGCCGCGGATTTTTCCGTCTGGAGTCCATTCTGGGCAACGAGTATGTAGGTAAAGGAGCATGTCCATCGAGCGACTGAACGGGCTCCTTGCGCGGCTGCGAGAGCGCCTCGTGAGCACTCCGGCGGGTAGCAAGGCTTCGCGCTTCGAGCCGAGCCTCGGCCGTGAGCTCCTCGAGTCGATGTTGCTCGCGCGTCACTTGGATATCGCGGCGCTGGAGCTGCGAGCGCGAGGCGCCGGCCACTACACGATCGGAAGCGCCGGGCACGAGTCGAACGTGGTGCTGGGTCGACTCACGCGCGTCACGGATCCGACGATCGTCCACTACCGTAGCGCCGCCCTTCAGCTCGAGCGGTCACGCCAGGTCGCGGAGCGGGACGGCGTGCGGGACATCGCGCTCTCGCTCGTGGCGGCAAGCGAGGAGCCCGTGAGCGGTGGTCGGCACAAGCTCTTCGGGGGAACCGCGCTCGGCATCATCCCGCAAACGAGCACCATCGCTTCGCATCTACCGCGCGCGGTGGGTCTCGCCTACGCGCTCGGATGGAAGCGGCAGCGTTCGCTCGCGCAAGAGCCGACGGACGCGGTCGTGGTTTGCAGCTTCGGAGACGCGAGCGTCAACCACAGCACCGCGCTCGGCGCCTTCAACGCCGCGGGGTGGGTCGCCCACCAGAGCCTGCCATTGCCGCTCCTGTTCGTGTGCGAAGACAACGGGCTCGGTGTGAGCGTGCGCTCACCGCCTGGTTGGACGCGCGCTCGGCTCGAGGCGCTGCCGCACTTGCGTTACTTCTCGGCGGACGGGAGCGACCTCGAAGCCTGCTACGACGTCGCCGAAGCCGCCCTCACCCACTGCCGCGCGACGCGACGGCCGGCGGTGCTGCATCTGTCTTGCGTGCGACTCGGCGGCCACGCTGGCAGCGACGTGGACACGACCTACCGCTCGCGTCCCGAGCTGGAAGCCGCGGCCGAGCGCGACCCGGTGTGGTGCGCCGCACGGGACTTGGTGGCGCACGGTGTGATGAGCGCCGCGGAGGTGCTCGAGCTGGATCGCGCGGCCCAAGCTCGTGTCACCGCCGAGGCGGAGCGCGCCGCCGACCGGCCTCGGCTCACCACGCGCGCGCAAGTCGCCCAGAGCCTGGCCCGGCCGATTCCACCTGGGTTTGCCGCGAAAGCGCGAACCGCGGATGCCGCCGAGCCCATGACCCTCGCCCAGGGCGTGGGCTATGCGCTCAAGGAAATCTTGCACAGCGACCCCGGCGCGCTCCTGTTCGGCGAAGACGTTGCCCGCAAGGGCGGCGTGTACGGCGCGACAAAAGGGCTACTCGATCGGTTCGGCCACGCCCGGGTCTTCAACACCTTGCTAGACGAGCAAACCATCTTGGGACTTTCGCTCGGCGCGGCGACGCTCGGGCTCTACCCCCTCCCTGAGATTCAGTACCTCGCGTACCTGCACAACGCCGAAGACCAGCTGCGAGGAGAAGCCGCGACCTTCAGCTTCTTTTCGAACGGCGAGCTGAAAAATCCGATGTTGGTGCGGATCGCCGGTCTCGCGTACCAGAAAGGGTTCGGCGGGCATTTCCACAACGACAACTCGCTCGCGGTGCTGCGGGATATTCCTGGCATCTCTGTCTGCGTGCCAGCCCGCGCGGACGACGCGGTCGCGCTGTACCGCACCGCCCACGCGCTCGGGCGTCTTCACGGTCACGTGGTGGTAGCGGTCGAGCCCATCGCGCTCTACCACCGCAAAGATCTGGTGAGCGAGGGCGACGGGCAATGGCTGGCGGCCGCGCCCAAGGCCGGCGCCGAATATGGCCGAGGGCGACTCTACGCGGCGCCAGAGCCTCGGCTTTCGTTCGTCACCTACGGTAACGGGGTGGCCATGTGCCTCCGAGCGAAGAGCGCGCTCGGCACGGCAGGTATTCAAGCCGAGGTGTTGGATCTCCGCTGGCTCGCACCTCTGCCTTGGGAGGACGTGCTCCGCGCGGCCAAGGCTTCCGGACGCGTGCTGGTCGTCGACGAGTCACGCCACAGCGGGAACGTGAGCGAAGCGCTCCTCGCCGGACTGTACGAGCGCGCGCCCGGCGTGAAAGCCGCGCGCGTCACGGCCGCGGATTGCTTCATTCCGCTCGGAGACGCGGCGGAGCTGGTGCTCGTCTCGCAAGCCGAGATCGTGGAGGCGGCGCTGAAGCTCAGTCGCAGTTGACGCTGAGGAGCTTGGCCGACTGCTTGTAGGTCTGCAATGGCTGTACGCAGCTCGCTTCTGGCAGCTGCTTGAGCGCGAGACAACCGGCTTCCGCCTGCGCTCCCGCGTTGCTCTTTTGGATGATCTTGCGGCAGCATTCCGCAGCTTTCGCGCACGCGCCGCCGATAGGAGCGCCCGAAGAATCCGTCGCCCCATCCGCGGGTGCGTCGCCCGGCGCGGGCGGCGCGGCTGCAGAAGCGGCGGCAGCGCTGAGCGCCGCGAGGCCTGTTTCTGCCGCTTGCTTCGCCATGTAGTAAGCGAGAACGCTGCCGATCGTGGCCAGCAACAGTAAACCGCCACAGCCGATGCCGACCCAGATCAACGCTTTCGACTTCTTTGCGGGTTGCGGCGGCCCGAAGCCGGCGGGCGGCCCTGGATAGCCTGCCGGAGGTCCGCCGTAGCCGGGAGGTCCGCCCTGCGGAGGGCCACCATAACCGGGTGGTCCGCCCTGCGGAGGGCCACCATAACCGGGAGGTCCGCCTTGCGGAGGGCCACCGTAGCCGGGTGGATAACCTCCGCCGCCAGGTGGGTAGCCGGGAGGCGGAGCTCCACCACCCGGCGGGTAACCACCGCCGGGCGGATAACCAGGAGGACCGCCGTATCCCGAGCCGTTTTGCGACATGTCCCGTACTCGTACCACCCCTTCGCGCTCGGCGGAACTGCTCGCGCTCGGCGCGAAAGTCACGTACGAACGGCCATGCGACACGCCTTGCTGCTCACCGCGATCGGCCTGCTCGCGCTGCCGCTCACGGCTCTGGCTCAGACCAAGCTTGAGGCGGGTGAAGGCGCGAAAAGGGCGTTGCCCCTGCAACCGGCGGCGCCCAAGCCGGAGACCAAGCCAAGCCCCGCCAGCGCTTCACGCATCGCGTTCGAGAAGGTAACGCTGCCCAACGGCCTGAGCGTCATCTTGCATCGCGACCCGTCCCTACCCTTGGTCGCGGTCAACATCTGGTACCACGTCGGGCCGCGGAACGAAGCGCCGGGGCGCTCGGGTTTCGCGCACCTCTTCGAGCATCTGATGTTCTCCGGCTCGCGTCACGTCGGCCGTGACTTCGACGTGCTCTTGGAGAGCGTGGGCGCAACGAACGTCAACGGCACGACGAGCTACGACCGCACCAACTACTTCGAAACCGTCCCGCGTGAGCAGCTGGACATGGTGCTCTGGATCGAGAGCGATCGCATGGGCTACCTGCTGGACGTGCTCGACCAGGGCCTGCTGGACGTCCAGCGCGACGTGGTCAAAAACGAACGCCGGCAGAGCTTCGACAACGCGCCTTACGGTCCCAGCTACCTGCAGCTGGTGGACGCGCTGTTTCCGGTGGGGCACCCCTACAATGGCGCCATCATCGGCTCCATGGCGGACCTTTCAGCGGCGACGCTTTCGGACGTGAAAGGCTTCTTCCGTGACTACTACACGCCGAGCAATGCAACTCTCACCATCGCCGGGGACTTCGATCCGGCGGCGGTGAAGACGTCGGTGCAAAAGTATTTCGGCACCCTCGTAGACCGCCCGAAGAAGGCGACGCCGACGCCGAAGCCGGTGCCGGTCAAGGTCGGCCGCTACGTCGTGCAGGAGCCGGTCGAGCTCGCGCAAGTGACGTTCGGCTATCGCACGCCCCCCGCTTACACGATCGACGACCCGATCGTGGACGTCGCGATGGCCGTGCTGGCGGGCGGCAAAGCGACTCGCCTGTACCAAAAGCTAATCGTAGAGAAGAAGCTCGCGTCCGAGGTCAGCGCGAGCCAGGACTCCAATCAGCTATCGGGCATCGTCACGGTGAGCGCCACCGCCGCCACGGGCAAAACCGTGGCCCAGCTGGAGACGGCGCTCGCCGAAGAGCTCACCGCGCTGGAAAAGGCTGGCCCCACCGCGGTGGAGCTCGAGCGCGCCAAGCGCGGCATTTTGCTCACGACCCTCAAGAGCCTGGAGCTGCTCAACGGTCCGGGCGGCGAGACCGGCCGCGCCGGGCTCTTGCAGCGATTCAATCACTACACCGGTGACCCCGGTTACCTCGCGAAATGGGTCGAGCAGATCGAGAAGGTGTCCGCGAGCGACGTGCAGCGCGTGCTCCGTGAGCACCTGGGCGCGAATAGCCGCGTGACGGTCGTGACGGAGCCGAAGCCCAAAGCCGCGGCCGTTGGGGAGAAGAAGCCATGAAGCAGGTTTGGGTGATTGCGCTGTTGCTGAGCATCACGGTGGGTTGCGGCGGCGCCCAGACGAGCAAAGTCGAGCCGGCTCCCCGCACCCAGCCGACCGGCAGCGCGCCCGGAGCCAAGACGCCGGACCCGGAGCCCTGGCGTGCCCAGCGGCCCCCCGCTGGCCCGGCGTCGGAGGTTCATTTTCCGGTACCGCAGCAGGTGAAGCTGAAGAATGGCCTCACCGTGATGGTCGCGCGGAAGCCGGTCCCGGTAGCGTCTCTGTCGCTGGTTTTCCGTCACGGCGGCGCGGCGTGTCCGCCCGGCAAGAGCGGCCTGGCCGCGCTCACGGCGCGCCTCCTCACCGAAGGCACCAAGCGTCACCCCGGCGTGAAGCTAGCCGAAGAGATCGAGCAGCTGGGGACGACGTTGGACGAAGACGCAGGGCGAGACACCTCGTCGCTGTCGTTGTCCGCGCTCACTCAGGATGTCGACCGCGCGTTGGAGCTGCTCGGTGAGGTCGCGACCGAGCCGGCATTCGCTCCGGCCGACTTCGACCGCGTCAAGAACGAGTGGCTGGACGGTCTCCGTAGCGAACGGCAAGCGCCGGAGCGGCTCGGCTCCCTGGCGACGCTCGGCAGCTTGCTCGGTAAGCCGCACGGCAGCCCCGTGAGCGGAAGCCCCGTGGACGTGCAAAAACTCACGCTGAAAGACGTCGTGGAGTTTCAGCGTAAGGCGTACCGCGCCGGTGACGCGCTGCTCGTCGTGGTCGGCGACGTGGATCCGAGCGCGATCGCCCAGAGCGCAGAGAAGGCGCTGGGCAAGCTGCCGCAGGGCCAGAGTGAGCTCGAGCAAGCGTTCGCGGCTCCGCCCGCCCCGCAAACCAAGCGGCTGCTGCTCGTGGATCGGCCGGGGGCGGTGCAGTCCAGTTTGATGATTGCGCAGCTCGCCAACAAGCGGAGCGCGCCGGGCTACGAGCAGCGCGAGCTCCTCACCACGCTGTTCGGAGGTTTGTTCACGTCACGACTGAACCTCAACTTGCGTGAAGAGCACGCCTACACGTACGGCGCTCGCGCGCAGAACCTGGCCACCCGGAGCTGGGGCGCGCTTCTGCTTTCCACCAGCGTACGCACGGACGTGACGGCCGACGCGCTGAAGGAGGCAATGAAGGAGCTCGCTCAGCTCAAGGATCCGAAGCTGGGCAAGCCTATCCGCACCGAAGAAGTGGCTCGTGCCCGCGCCGATCTAGTTCAATCCGTAGGGGCCCGCCTCGAGTACGGGCAGCGCCTCGGCAGCACGCTCTCCGAGCTATGGCTGCACGGACTGCCGATGGACTACTACCAAAAGTACCCGACCCTCCTCGCCGCCGAGACCCCCGAGTCCCTGGCGAAGGTCGCGGACGCGATCGACCTTTCGCGGCTGCTCGTCGTCGTCGTCGGAGATCGACAGCAGATCGAGAAGCCGCTCCAGGCGCTAGGCTACGACGTGCTCGCAGCGCCGCCCGAGCTCACCGAATAGCCTCGCTACTTGGGCTCGATCGGGAGCTCGTCGATACTGACCGAAGGTGGCTCGCTCGTGTTCGTTGGCGCGGCCTTCGGCGCGGGCGCGGCGGATGGCAGGGGTCCCGCTTGCGCCGGAGTTTCGCTCACGTCTTGTGTAGCGAACAGCGCCACGAGCCCGCCGGTCAGGAACGCCGCCAAACCCACAATCACCCACAAGACGAGACCCTTGTTCGACGAGGCCCGCGGCGCGAGGCGCTCCTTGTGCTGCGCCATCTGCCGCCGCAGCTCCTCCACCTGCCGCCGGTCTCTGATGACGACCGTCTTCTCCGTGCGCTCTGAACGGCGACGAGTGCCCGAATTTGCGGGCATTCTCGGATCCGAAGGGGGACTTGGGGCAGGCGCGGGGTGGTCCGAGATAACGACCGAACGCGCCTCTTCGGTCACCTGCGCGCGGGGCTGGGGCGCGTGCGCACCTTGCTGTTGAGCGATGATGGCATCGTCCCCTAACTCCTCTAGGTGCTCGAGGTCATCGGCCCGCTCGCGAGGAGGGGGGGAGCCAGAGGCGTGCGGCGGGACCCGACTCACGCGGCCGTATATACCGAGAAGCCTCCCGGAACGCAAAACGACGAGAAGCTGGTTTTCGCCTCGCCGGGCCGTAGCGTGTTAGCCTCTAGGGCTTCGTGGCCTTCGAAGAGACCATCCTGGTCGTCGATGACGACGCCGTCAGTCGGCATGTGCTGTGCCAGACGCTCAGCGACGCGGGGCTCAGCAACGTGGCTTGCGACTCCGGTACCGAAGCACTGGCCTACCTGGCCGACCACGTGCCGCAGGTAGTGTTGCTGGATTTGGTCATGCCGGCGCCGGACGGCTACGCGATTTTGCAGCACATCCGACAGACGCCAAGGCTAGCCGAAGTTCCAGTCGTAGTGCTCACGGCGCTGGAGTCGGACGACGAGATCGAGCGCGTTTTCGCGTCCGGCGCGGACGACTACGTGCACAAGCCCTTCCGCTCGGCCGAGCTCATCGCGCGGCTTCGGGGGCAGATGCGCGTCCGCGAGTACGTCGAGCGCATTAGCCAACGCGAACGTCACCAGCAAACCGTGTTGGAGCTGACTCAGAAGCTCGCTTCCACTCTGGACATAAGAGACATCCTCTTTACCGTGGTGCAGCGCGTCGCGCAGGTGGCGCACGTGGACCGCTGCAGCATCGTGCTGTTCGCCGAGTCGGGGGACCTGGGTTACGTGCTCGCGACCAGCGACGACGAACAGCTACGCGATCTCCCGATTGATCTCGGAAAGTATCCAGAGATCCGGGAAGTGTTCCGCACTGGACGGGCGCTCGTGATTCGCGACGCGGCCCGCCACCCGCTGTTCGAGGTCGTGCGGCAGCGCGAGGCCGCGCCGGGCTTCAACTCCTTGGCCCTCCTGCCCATCTTGCATGACCACGGGCCCATGGGCGTCTTGTTCCTGCGCTCCAAGGGGCGTGCCGCGTTCCACGCTTACGATCTGTCGCTGGTGACGACGGTGGCCAACGCGATGGCGATCGCGCTGCGGAACGCGCGTATTTTGCAGTCGCTTCGCGCGGAGACGGAGAAGATTACGACCGCCCGCCAAGAGGCGGAGCGCCGTGTTCAGCTGTTCCGGCGTTACGCGGATTTCTTCGAGAGCGCCGCGGACGGCATGATCGTGATCGATCGCACCGGGCAAATCTTGTTCGCGAATCCGCGCGCGAGAGAAATCATCGGCTATACCGAGACGGAGCTGACGGCGCGGCGTCTCACGGACTTGGTGACGCCGAGCGAGCGTGATCGCGACCGCGGCGAGCGGATGCTGCGTGGGTTCTCGGACGGCATCTACCCGCGCGGGGTGGACATCGTCATCAACGACAAGGCGGGGCAACCCATCACCATCAACGTGAGCTTCAGCTCCGTGCTGCACGAAGACGACGCGGTGCTCTGCACTTTCCGCGACGTTACCCAAGAGCGACAGACCGCGATCGAGCTCAAGCAGACCAAAGAGTTTCTGGAGCGCGTAATCGACAGCTCCGTGGACGGAATCGTCTCTGCGAACTTGAAGGGCACGGTGCTGCTCTTCAACCGCGCCGCGGCACGCATCTTCGGCTACGCGCCCAACGAGGTCGTGGGAAAGATGCGGGTCGAGCGGCTCTATCCGCAGGGCGTCGCTCGCGACATCATGCGCCGCATCCGTGATCCGGAGGTTAGCGGCTATGGGCGCCTGGAGGATCACAGGGTCGACATGCTCGGTGCCGGCGGCGAGCACGTGCCCGTCACGCTCTCCGCGTCCCTCGTGCTCGACAACGGCCGCCCCATCGGCAGCGTCGGAATCTTCACGGACATTCGCGAGCGCCTCCGCATGCAGGAACGCCTAGAGCGCGCCCAGGAAGAGCTACGAGGTCGCGAGCGCATGGCCATCGTCGCGGAGCTGGCCGGCGCCGCCGCCCACGAGCTGAACCAACCGCTCACCAGCGTGATCGGCTACGCGGAGCTGCTGCGCCGCAAGCTGGAAGAAGAGCCGCAGCTCTCGAGCGCCGCCGCGGTCATCATTCGCGAATCGGAGCGCATGGCCGAGATCGTGCGCAAGGTCGGCAAGATCACCAAGTACGAGACCAAGAGCTACGTCGGGGGCGCCAAGATCTTGGATCTCGAGAAAGCAAGCGGCACGGAACCCGGAGCAAAGGACGTCTGACATGAGCCAGAATCCGGACGCCATCACGCCCATGCCGGCAAGTGTCGAAGGGCTGGACCCGCGCGACACGAAGCCGGCGCCGTCCGGTACGCGTCGCACCTCGGAGGCGCCCATCGCCGAGCCGTGGCGGGACGTGCTCCTCCGGCTCAGCAACTCGCTCCCGATCGACGTCACGTTCGAGGATCTTGGGCGGGTCTTTTTGGACGGGGTGGCCCTGCTGTTTCCAGGCGCATCCATCGGCATTTGCCTGGTGCAGGCGGGGCGTGCCGAGCCGGTCGTGCTGTACCGGCTCGGCGCAGGCCTACGCCGCGGTCCCGAGCGCGACCCCTCCCGCTTGTTCCCCACTTACGCGGAAGAGCGCATCTACGAGCTGGACGACGGCAGCGGCACGTCCGGCTCCAGCTTTCACGTCGCGCGCGCTACCGGAAGCGAGCCGCTCAGCCCCCTACGCCGGGAGATCGCCGCCCAGGCCGCGACCGTGCTCGGCGCGGCGCTCGGGCGCTTGCGCGTTTACGGGCGAGCCGAAGAGTCCGTTCGCAACTTCCACCGTCTTCAGGCCCAGGTGATTCAAACGGAGAAGCTCGCGTCGCTCGGCCAAATCGTGGCGGGGGTGGTGCACGAGCTGAACAACCCGCTCACCTCGATCATCGCCTACTCGGACTACCTCACGAAGAAGCTGAGCCGGGGCGAGAGCGAAGATCTGGTGGACGACGCGGAGCGAGTGCGTCGCATCGGGGAAGCCGCCGAGCGCATCCTCAAGTTCACGCGGGACCTGGTCGCGTACGCCCGCCCCACCGGCGACTCGCGCGGCCCGGTGCGTGTCGAAGAGGTGATCGAGCGGGCGTTGCTTTTCTGCGAGCATGAGTTTTCCGACGGAAACGTGGAAATCGAGCAGGATTTTGCGGAGCCGCTACCCGTAATCGCGGGTATCACGGGGCAACTGACCCAGGTGTTCGTCAATCTATTCACCAACGCCGCCCACGCCATGTCCGCGCACGGGGGTGTCTTGCGCGTCGCCGTGCGCACCACCGACTCCGGGCAGAGCCTGCGCATCGACGTGAGCGATACCGGCAGCGGCATCCCGGCCGAGGCGATGCCGCAAATCTTCGAGCCCTTCTTCACGACCAAGACGGACGGCCGCGGTACCGGGCTCGGCCTGTCGATCGTACGCGGTATCTTGGACGCGCACGGCGGCACGATTCAAGTGACGAGCGCCGCAGGCGAAGGCACGAGCTTCACCCTCACGCTCCCCGTCGGCTGAGCTCAGCGGACGACTTTGAACACCAGCACCAGCACGCCGCGCTTGTAGCTCTGCCCGGCGACGATGAACGACTGACCGGGCCGCGCCTTCACCTCGAGCAGCGGCAGGAAGTCCTTCCCGTCCGGACGATTGATGCTGGCCACGAGCCGAGAGCTCCCGTCTGCCAGCAGGGCGTCGAGTCGCGTCTCGAGCAGTCTTGCATTCGGTAGCTTGAGCTGGCGCTTCTCCCCCCGTGCGAGCGGCAAGGCCGTCCGCGAAAGCAGCTGGTAACTTTCGTACTTGGCGAACGGCCCTTCGCGAAGCTCCGGGATGTCGGAAATTCGGGGGTCCGGCGCGCGCTTCTGGTGGGTGCCGTGTAAGACGCTGACCTCCACCACCGTCTCGACCTTGGGGGGATCGGTGAGCCGCGTCGGCGCCTGCGGCTTGGCCGTCGCCACGCCGCTCGAGGCGAGAAGGCCCACGACGCCGAGCGCCGCGACGAGCAACGAACGACGCCGCATGCTCAGCCGGGGTCCTGCTCGATGACGTCGTCCTCGGCGCCGTCGTCGGCCAACCAGAGCACGGGCGTGCTGGCGCTTCCCACGATGAATACCTGTGCGTGCTGGTCGCGCAGCTCCACCCGCTCGATCGCCGCGCCCGCGGGCAGCAACGCCGGAGCGCCGCTCGGCGCGAGCTCGGAGCTCACACCCGCCCACGGCAACGTCACGAGGGAGAGCGCCGCCGCGACGTAGCCAAGCCGGCCATGCCGCGAGCGTCGCTGCTGCTCGAGACGAGCGCGCTCCAGCGTCGGCTCGAGCAGGTCTTTGGCGCGCTCTTCCGCGCCGCTCGACCACAGCCGAATCGCGGCTCCCACCCGCTGCAGCTCCTCGAGCTCGCCTTTCAAGCTCTGGCTTTCGCGGAGGCGCGCCTGGAACGCGGCCGCCTCATCCGGAGTCATTTCTCCATCGAGGAAGCGCGAAAGCTGCTGCGAGTCGACGCTCACGCGCTCTTCGCCCCGGGGCATTCTTCCTCGTGGCAATCCAAGAGCGCGCGCTGGAGCTTCTTCCGCGCGTGAAACAGGCGGCTCATGATCGTGCCCTTCGACACTTGCATGGCCTCGGCCATCTCCTCGTAGCTCAAGCCTTCCACCTCGCGCATCAAAATGACCCCGCGGTGATAAGGTGGAAGTTGGTCGAGCGCGCGCGCAATGCGCTGCGATAGCTGGGTGCGGCGCACCACGTCGTAGGGATCGGCGTCGGTCGCGGGGAGCAACGCGCCCTCGGCATCGTCGGCCTCGAGCGCGAAGTGGAGCTCGGCCTCACGTCGCGAAGGCTTGCGCATGAGGTCGATGGAGAGGTTCGTGACGATGCGGTAGAGCCACGTGAAGAAGCTGGAGCCGCCGTGAAACTGGGCGAGCCCCTTGTGCACGCGCAGAAACGCCTCTTGGGCGATTTCGCGAGCGTCCTGCTCGTCACGCACCAGCCCGAGCGCGATCGCGAACACGCGGCGCTGATGCCGCTCGACGAGCAACCGAAACGCGCCGGCTTCGCCCGCTTGGGCGCGCGAGATGAGGCGGCGGTCTTGCTCGGATTCATGGTCACGTTCCAGCCGGTTGGACGCGGTCTGGTCCCCCCTATTCACCTCTCTGACATTTCGATCAGGGGCGACTTCCGTCGTGACCGAGGCCGGCTCCGAATCCCCAAAAACGAGCTGGGGCGCCAGAATACTTTGCGACATCTCCCGTCGTGTTACGGAAGCGCGCGCCTCAATCTCCCTTCGCGGCCAGAACCCCGCCCAACCAGCCGAAAAGCTGGCCTTTTACGGGAAGTCGTCTTCGGGCGCTTCGAGCGGCGGCGCGGAGCTGGCGCGCTCCGGCAGAGCGTCCAGCTTCAGTTGCAGGTCGAAGATCCGGCCGCCTCGCGCGACGCGCAGCGTTACCGCCTTGCCTACACCGGCCAGGCTCGCGACCCAGCGGAGGCGGTCCGGGTTCGGCATCGCTTCGCCTTGAAACGAGACGATGACGTCGTCCACCGCCAAGCCGGCTCTTTCAGCGGGCCCGCCCGGCACCACCGCCGTTACCTTCACGCCCGCCTCCTCCGGCAGTTGGAGCCGCTCGCGGTCCTCGGGCATGAGCACGCCGACCACGACGCCGATCGCGCTGCGCTTGATGGTCCCGTCGGCTAGGAGCCGCGGTAACAGCTCCTTGATCATGTTCACCGGGATCGCGAAGCCGATGTTGTTGGCGGCCCGCCGAATCGCGGTGTTCAT
>JAQSWN010000063.1 GCA_029266615.1 Polyangiaceae bacterium | reverse complement strand
TTGTTCTTGATCGCCAAGCCCTTCACTCCCGAGCAGTTCGAGTCGACGCTTCGCCCGCTACTCTCTTAGTCCGTCCCCATCCAGCTCTGCTAGCGCCGCGCAAGTGAGGCGGCAGCGCTGCGCTCGCTTCGCTCCTCCCGAGCCGCGCGGCTTTTCAAAGTTGCTGTCGTCACACGCGCCGCACTAGCGTCGTGAACATGTATCCGTCCGAGAAGATTCGGCTCGCGAGTGGGCACGAGGGCGCGATAGAGCAACTGCAGGCCATCTTCCAGCACTTGGCGGATGGCGTGTTCTTGGTGCGCGTCCTGCCCGGGCCGGACTTCGTGTACGAGACCTTCAACCGCCAGACCGAGCGCTGGACGGGGCTCTCCAGCGAAGCGGTGCGGGGTCGCCCCCTGACCGACGTGCTCCCCGAGCGCGAGGCCACGCGCGTCTGCGAGCTTTACCGTCGGTGCGTGGAGACGGGCAAGACGCAGCGCTACGAAGAGGTCCCTACCGCGCTCCAGTCGCCTATGACGTTTCAGACGACGCTCATTCCCGTCACGGACGCGGACGGTGCGGTGGTGCGAATCGTCGGCGTTTCGCGCGATATTACGGAGCAAAAGCGCTCCGCCACGGCGCTGGTCGAGTCACAGGAGATGTTCGCGAAGGCGTTCCGGCGCGGTCCGTACGCCATGATCATCGTGCGGCTGGCCGACGGCGCGTACATGGACGTGAACGAGGCCTTCGAGGAGCTGTTCGAGTGCGACCGCGCTTCCATCATCGGCTCGCGCAGCGCGGACGACACGCTGTGGCCGGAGCCCCAAAGGCGCGCCGCGCTCATCGACATCATCCGAACCAGCGGCGCGGTGCGAGATTTTCCGGCGCGCCTATCGACATTCAGAGGCAGCCTGCGCGACGTGCTGCTCTCGGCCCACCCCATCGCGATCGGCGGGGAGGCGCACCTGATCGCGACCGTCCGCGACATCACCAAGACGCTCGACACCGAGCGCACGAAGTCCGCCCTCGAGTCGCAGCTCCGGCAGGCGCAGAAGCTGGAGGCGCTCGGGACGCTGGCGGGCGGTATCGCCCACGACTTCAATAACATCTTGGGCGCCATGGTCGCGTTCATCGACCTCATTCGCATCGACGTGAACGATCGCATGGCGGTGCTGGATCACGTGGGAGAGCTGAAGAGCGCCGCGCAGCGCGCCCGCGACTTGGTGCAGCAGATTCTGACCTTCAGTCGCACCCAGAAGCCGAGTCGGAGCGTGACCCAGCTGGACTACGGTGTGCGAGACGCGCTCAAGTTGCTCCGAAGGTCCGCACCGAGCAACGTCACGCTCGAGTCGTTTTTGGACGAACAAGCTCCGCAGGTCCTGGCCGACCCGTCGCAGGTGCATCAAATCGTGATGAACCTCGGCACCAACGCCATTCACGCGATGCGGGAGCATGGCGGTACGCTGAAGATTCGGGTGGAGCCCTGCTTGGTGGACGAAGAGCTCGCACGGAGCCAACCCGATCTGCGACCCGGTCGCTACGCTCGGCTCTCCGTGACGGACACCGGCCACGGGATGGACGAAGCGACGCTGAAGCGCATTTTCGAGCCGTTTTTCACGACCAAGCGGCAAGGCGAAGGCACCGGCCTGGGGCTAGCGGTGGTGCACGGGGTCGTTCGCGACCACGACGGCGCCATCGCCGTCATGAGCCAAGCGGACCGCGGCACGCGCGTCGACGTGTACGTACCCGAGCACTTGGGCGATGGTCCCACTCAGGCGGCGCCGCTTCCGCTTCCGCGCGGTCGAGGCGAGAGGCTTCTGGTCGTGGACGACGAGGAGGCGCTCTGCGTTTCGCTCACTCAGTTGCTCACGCGGCTCGGCTACCAGGTCGTTTCGAAGAGCGATCCGGTGGAGGCGCTGCAGCTTTACCTCCAGGCGCCGGCGGAGTACGCGCTCGTTCTGACTGACTTGACCATGCCGGGCATGACCGGGCTCGAGCTGGCGCAGCAAATTTTGGAGCTGAACCCAAGCGCGCGCGTCGCCCTGATGAGCGGTTTCAGTGGCAACTGGACGCCCGTCTCCGTTCGAGCGCTGGGGCTCGTGGACATGATGGTCAAACCGCTGAGTGCGGCTGCCCTGGCGGAAGGCGTCGCCCGGGCGCTCCAAGAGGCGCGTTGAGTCTAGCGAGCGGGAGGACGCGTCCGGACTCGAAGAATCCGGATCGCGTGGGGCACGAAGAAGTGGCGGGACGACGCGGCCCCGCTCCTGACGGCGCGGTGACTCAGCGCTGGATACGCGCCGAGCCGCCTTTGGCGAACGCTCGGACCTGCTCGGCCGTTGCCATCGTCGTGTCGCCCGGGAAAGTCGTGAGCAGCGCGCCATGCGCCCAGCCGAGGTTCACCGCTTCTTGCGCGGAGTCTCCGCTGAGCAAGCCGTAGATGAAGCCGGCGGCGAAGCCGTCTCCACCGCCGACGCGATCGATGACGTCCAGTTGGGTAGTGGGCGACTGGTACGTCTTGCCGTCTACCCAAGCGACGGCTCCCCAGGTGTGGCGATTGGTGCTGTGCACCTCGCGTAGGGTGGTGGCAACGGCCTTGGTGTGGGGGTGCTTGGCGACGACCTTGTCGATCATGGCGAAGAAGGCGCTGGGATCCAACTTGGAGTGGGCCTGAACGTCCTGCCCTTCGATGCCAAGGCCTTTCTGCAGGTCTTCCTCGTTGCCGACCAGCACGTCCACGTGCTCCACGATGCGAGCGATGACCTCCACCGCTTTCTGCTGACCGCCCCACACGTTCCACAACTTTTCTCGGAAGTTGAGGTCGAAGCTGGTGACCGCGCCGGCTTTGCGCGCCGCCTTCATGCCTTCGATGATGAGCTGGCCGGTGCCTTCCGAGAGGGCGGCGAATATGCCGCCGCTGTGGAACCAACGCACACCGCCGCCGAACACCGCGTTCCAGTCCACGTCGCCCGGCTTCATCAACGAAGCCGCTTCGTGGGACCGGTTGTAAAACACGACCGGCGCGCGCACGCCGTGCCCGCGGTCGCTATACACCGCGGCGATGTTCGGCCCGTTGACGCCGTTGTGCTTGAATCGCTTGTAGAAGGGGCGCACGCCCATTGCCCGCACGCGCTCTGCGACCAGGTCGCCAATGGGGTAGTCCACCATGGCCGTGACGATGGCGGCGTTCAGATTGAACGCGTCCGCCAGGTTGGCCGCCACGTTGAATTCGCCGCCGCTGACGTGGATATGGCACTCGGTCGCCTTCCGGAACGGAATGATACCGGGATCGATGCGGTGAACGAGCGCGCCGAGAGATACGATGTCGAGCGCGCCGTCGGGACGAATAGTCAAGCCTGCCATGAGATGTGCTTCCTTGTGTGTCGCCGGGTCGCGAGAAAAGTCGCAAAAAGAGCGCGGCCGGGTTTACGACTTAACGCGGCCGCGATCAACCAGACTCTAGCTCGCGAATTTTTCTCTCAATGCCCAAAGGCCCAAGCCTGGATTGGACACGAAGAAGATTTCTTCGCCGTCAGGGAGGCGGTTGAAACCGTCCACGAGGCGGTCTTTCGAGTAGCGTTGAAGCAAGGGCCCCACGTCCGCCCATTCATAGCCGACGCCCCGGATCGCCTCGGGCTCGAGCCCGCCCGCGGCCCAGCGCACTCGGAACCGCCCTTCGCTCGAGCCGTGAATCAGGTGTGCGGCCGCGGACAACGACGCTCCGAGCTCGGGGTCGGTCTGGACGTGCTCGAGTGTTTGCTCCGTACCGCGGTAGCCGTGGCGGCGAATCAGGCGGTCGATGCCGGAGTCCTCTCCGAAGCGCCGGACGCCGGGACCGAGCACGACGAGCTCGCCCTCGTCCGCGATCGCCATGCGCGTGCGGTAGATGGCCTTGTTGCCGAGCCATGTGCTGCGAAACTCGTGCGGATCCAGGTAGACGACGACCTTTTGCAGGGGCCGCTCCAAAAGGTCCAAGTTCAACCGCTGCACGAGCGGCGCACCCGCGAGGAAACAGCCTTCGTCGTCCCCTGCGTACAGGCCGTGGGTCTGGATGCGCCCGAGGGCGTCCTTCTTGCGCACCGTGCAAAGGTACGTGATGGCGAGGTCCGCGCCGAACGCCGCCGCCATGTAGTTGAGGACGTCTCGGACCGGAGTGTGGGCGCGGCCCATCATCGACTCCATGCCGCACACCGCGCCCAAGAAGTGCGAGCGATCGATGCTCTCTTTGCCACCCGTGCCGACGAACACGTTCTTGACGTGATTGGCGATGCCGATGACCTCGTGCGGCACGAGCTGGCCGACGGAGATGATGCGGTCGAAGCGACCGCTCGCGATCTCTCGACTGACCTGGCACGGTACCGCGTAGTCCAGCTTGCCGTCGCTGACGTGGCGCACGAACGTGCCCGGCACCTCACCGAGGGTCGCGACCGTCGTGCGGAAATCATGGACCAGGCACCGGTCGTGGGGGACGCCGGGAAACATATGACTCAGCTCGTCCGCGCTCATCGGCTCGTGGGTGCCGAGCGCGGGAAGGAGCCAAACCTCGGCGGTTCGAGACAGGCGGTGGTAGAGCGAGGCCGTCAGCTCGCCGGCGCCGGAATGAGCGCGCGTCGCGTCCGGGGGGAGCAGGAGCACGCGTTTCGGCGAGCCCAGGCTCTCGCACAGCTCGTGCAGCAGCGACTCGACCTGTGCGCCGGTGAGGGGCGCATCCGCGTTCTCGGCGCGAGCACGCAGCGTCCCGCGGGGCGCGCCTTGGCGCACGAGCGCGCGCGCAACACGCTCGACGACCTCCGCGTCGCTCAGCTCCGGCGAGAAGGAGAACGGGCGGGGGCCGGGGGGCGCGCTCGAACCGAGGTGAACGTGCACCGAGCTTGCATCGTGTTCAATAGATGGAGAGCCGCCATCCGAGTAGCGGAGACCGAGGCGGCCCGCGAGCCTCGACCCGAGCGTCGATTGTCTGGCCCCCGCGACACCAGTCACGAGGATCGTCACGCTGGCTAATGCGTGCTCGCGAGCTTTCGATCACGGCTCCGCGGTATTTTCCGGAAACGGATGAGCCCTCAGCGGCGGGGAGGGCGGGGCTGCCAAACGGGCGGCGTCGCGGTCTTTCCGTCCTCCGGCCAAGGATGACGCGGGTACTTACGCATCAGCTCGCGGCGCACGGCTCGTGACCTGTTGGGCGCGACCGTTCGGCGCCAGAAGGTGCAACGTGAGCGCGACTTTACCGCGGCACACGCGCGGCCCCTCCTTCATTCCGAAGAAATCCTGCAACCGCGACTCGATCCACGGGGGCTTGCCGGCTTCGTAGTGAATCTCCGCGCTGCGGCCGCCCGGCAACTTGAACGTGTCGGGGGTTTCGGTGGCGAGCAGGCGCTCACCAACTGCGCCGAGCGACTGACGGAGCTGCTGCGCCGGATCACGCTCGCGCAGCTCCGCGAAGCTGACGAGCCCCCCGCAAAGGCGCTCCGCGGCCGCGTCGTCGAGCGACGCCGAGACTTCGGGCAGCCCCGCTTCCGGGAAGTGAGCGCGCAGCAGCGCGAGGCGCGCGACGAGCCGCCCCAAACCCTCGCTCGCGAGCGTCGCCAGCACCCCCCGCGCTTTGGCGAAGTCGAGCAGCAGCCTCGAAGCTTCGGGTGACGGAGGCGCCACGCTACGCGCTTCGTCCAGCAGGACCGCGCCGAAGGCCATTCCCTCCCGCCGCTCGACCCGCTCGTTTTCCGCGCTCCACACGAGCTCGTCCCGCATCTCGATGCGATCGCCGAAGTCTTCCAGAAGCCAATTCGCTTCGATGCTCGTCGCGAGTCGAATCGCGCCCTGAGCGCGTGCGCCGGGGACGGACTGCTCGTCGGCCGCTACCGCCACGAGCAGCTCGCCCTCGTGGACCACGCTCGTCTCGGCCAGCTTGGCCGAACCTCCCTGCGACAGCACGATGTCCGGATGACCTAGGCGCCGGCGCTTGCCTACGCGATCGGGGAAGCCGCTCAAGATGGCGCGGCGCACAGCCGCGTCGATTTGGTCAGGACCTTCGGGTCCCTCTGCGCGCCGCCGCGAGGGCCCGGACAGCTTGCGGTACGTGGTGGACACGGATTGGACCGTGCGCACGTCCAGGCCCGCTCGGCGCACGCCGTCTGCGCGGAAATTCACGGCTTCCGCTTCGGCGAAGCGCGCCATCAGCTCCAGCACGTCGCAGGGGCCGCTCGCGCCGAGCTCGCGCTTCATGCCCGGGCCGATGCGCAGGCGCGCGTCGCTGCGGATGTCGCGCTCGGCGAGGAGGGAGGCGGCGAGGCTTGCCTCGCTTTTGACGCCCAGCTCTTCGCCGCGGGTGACCACGCGTGCGAGCCGCGGATGGAGCGGGACTTCCAGCAGCCGCCGGCCCAGCCGCGTGATATTCCCGTCGGCGGAGGTTGCGCCGAGCCACCGCAGCAGCTCGCGCGCCGCGCTGAGCGCTGCCTCCGGCGGTGGCGTGAGCCAGCTCAGCGCCTCGGGGCGGGAGATGCCGGCGCCGGCCAGCGCCAGCAACGCTTCGCTCAAGTCGGCCCGCGCGATCTCCGGCAGCTCGTGCTCACGCCGCGCGTCGAAGTCGCCTCGCGTGTAAAGGCGCAGCACGCGCCCTTCGCGGGTGCGGCCGGCGCGCCCCGCGCGCTGAGTGGCGGAAGCGCGGCTGATTTTTGCGGTCGTGAGCGTCGGCAGACCGCTCCACGGGGAATGGCTGGCTTGGCGCGCGAGACCGGAGTCTATCACGGTGGTGACGCCGTCGATCGTGACGGAGGTCTCCGCCACATTCGTCGAGAGGACGACCTTGCGGCGCGCGGCCGGCTCCACGGCGCGGGCCTGCTCGGCGATCGGCAGGTCGCCGTGCAACGGCAGCACCAGCAAGCCCCGCTCCGCTGCGAGCGGCTCCAGCGCAGCGAGAGCGCGCCGAATGTCGCCGGAGCCCGGTAAGAAGACCAGCACGTCGCCGGAGTCCTCCGCGGTTGCGCTGCGCACGGCGCTCACGACCTGCTTGTCTAGCGGCCGGTCATCCACCGTCGGCAGATGCTCGATGGTGAGCGGAAACGTGCGGCCTTCGCTCCGCACTCGCTCGGCGCCGAGCAGACGCGCGACGGGTTCCGCGTCCAGAGTCGCGCTCATGACGGTGAGCCCCAGCTCGGGGCGGCGCTCGCGCAAGCGGGTCAACAAGACGAGCAGCAGATCCGTGAGCAGGCTCCGCTCGTGAAACTCGTCCAGAACCACCTGCGCGACGCCGGGCAGCTCTGGCTCGGCCAGCAGGCGGCGCAGCAGCACGCCCTCGGTGACGTAGCGGATACGGGTCTTCGGACCCGACACGTCTTCGAAGCGCACGCTGTAGCCGACGGTGTCGCCCAGGCGCTCGCCGCGCTCGCTGGCGACGCGCGCCGCGGTGAGCCGCGCGGCCAGCCGCCGAGGCTCGGCCACGATCACCTCGCCCGCCGTGAACAGCTCGTGGATGGCCCACGGGACGCGCGTAGTCTTGCCGGCTCCCGGCGGCGCTTCCAGAACGAGCGGCGCGCGGCGCGAAAGGACGGCCCGAACTTCGGGCAAGACGTCGTCGATGGGTAGGGGAGAGGGCACGGCGCGAGGCTCTCATCGCCGGGCGGCGTCGAAACGGGTGTGGGTGACGTCCAACCGCTCGCTTTGAGGGAAATTCAGCCGTGAAACCGCGCGCCGTACGCAGGCCGCAAGCGACGCGTTGGCCGGCGCGCTCGTCACCGTGACGCCAACGGCTCGGCCGTGCTTCACCGCGGCGCAAATCTCGATCACGGTGCGGTCGGGGAGGCTACAGCCGCTCAGGTAGCTGCCGTTTTGAAGGATGCTGGCGTAACCCTCGCGGGTAATGTCGGCCGGGCCGCGCGGCCCACCGATCTCGAGCCGTTCATCGTTCCTCGCGATCGCGGCTTCGCAGCTCAGGAGCGCGACGGGCGCGCTCGGAGCACGCTCGGCGGGGGCATCACCCGGCGCAGCTTCCGGGGCGCGATGGTCGCCCGTGTCGGCACGCTCGAACAACGAGTCCACTCTTGGTCCGTCGGCGGCGCGCTCGCGAGGCCGCGCCGGCGCCGAATCCGTGAACTCTGGGAAGGAGAGACGCGCGCTCGGCGGATCCGCCGGCAAACCGAGTGATGGCTCGAGGCGCGCTTCGCGCCGCGCGGGCGCGTCCGTGGCGTCGACCTCCTGACGCGACGGCGCTGGCGGCGGCCGCTCTTCCACGACTGGCGCTTCGAGCGGCTCGGCCGCTGCCATCGGCGGCGGCGTCGCGGCCGGCGTTGCTTCGGCCGAGGGACCCATGTCGGCCGGAGGCTCGGGCTCGGGGACGCGCGGAGCCGGCGGCCGCGGCAGGGGGGCGACCGGCGCGCTCGGCTCTGCCGTGAGCCCATCCAACGGGTGGGGGCCGAGCTGCGTGAAAGCGTAAGTCAAAGCCGCCATTGCCGCCCAGTAGGCGACCGCCGGCACCGCCAGCGCAGGGAGCCGAAAACGCCGACGCGCGACCGGGCCCGGCTGCCAATCTGGCGCGAGGCGGAGGCGGGGGCGGATATCGAGGCGAACGGCCACGGCGGGGGCGCATCGTGCAACGCGCCGCCACATGTTACAACCCCTCCCGTTTTGGCACGCCGCGCCGCTCTCTTCGACATGGATCGCACGCTGCTCCGTGTCGACTCCGCGCGTCTTTACACGCGTTACCGCCGGGACCGAGGCGAGGCGTCGCTTCTGGACGCGCTGCGCGTGGCGCTCTGGGTGACGCAATACTCCTTCGGGGTCATCGACGCGCCCAAGGTCGCCCGCAAGGCGCTCGAGGGGTTCCGCGGGCGCGAGGAGTCGTGGCTCGCGGAGAGCTGCGCGGACTTGTTCCCGCACTACGTGCTGCCCGAGGTGCAGCAAGCGGGGCGACACGCGGTGACCAAGCACCGGGAGGCGGGTGACTTCGTAGCCATCGTGACCGGCGCTACCCGTTACGTGGCCGAGCCCGTCGCGGCCGAGCTCGGCATCCCGCACGTCATTTGTTCGGAGCTAGAGGTGGACGTCGAAGGTCGCTTCACCGGCGGCATCGTCGAGCCGCTCTGCTACGGCTTGGGCAAGATCGAGCGCACGGCCAAAATCGCCGAGCGAGAAGGCTTCACGCTCGAGGACTCAACCTTCTACAGCGACAGCATCACCGACCTGCCGCTGCTCGAGTTCGTGAAGGTGCCGATCGTCATCAATCCAGACCGCCGCTTGCGCAGGGTCGCGAAGCGGCGCGGTTGGCCGATCGAAATCTGGTGAATGCGCTCAGCGCCCGGCGCGAATTGCCCAGGCGAGCTGAGCCAAGTTGGCAAGGACGCGCGGCACGCGTCGAGTCAAATTGATCGAGGGCGGGCGTTTCTCCAAGACGCGCACCGGGATCTCCAAGACGCGCAGCGGGGCGCGGTACGCGCGAAGCGTGAGCTCGCTCGCAAAGACGTCCCTCTCGATGCGGCACGCCGCGACGAGGGGCGCGACGCGTTCGCGCCTAAAGGCTTTGAGCCCGTGCGTATCCGTCCCTTTGAAGTCGAATAGCAGCCGGAGCGCGCCCGTATAGAGGAGGCTCGCGGCGTGGCGCAGCCAAGGCCGCTCGTCTTTCGCGCCGCCGATGAGCTTGGAGCCGACGACGAAGTCGGCTTCATCGCCGCGGAGCAGCGCGAGCGCGCGGAGGTGAAAATCTACGTCGCACAGGTCGATTTCTTCGCAGATCACGAAGGTGCCACGACTCGCGAGGATGCCTTGGCGGAGAGCGCGCCCATAGTTCGGCGCGTCGCTTCGTTCCAGGCGGACCTCTGGGTAACGTGCCGCGAGCTCCTCCGCGACCAGGACCGTGCCGTCGCGGGAGCCATTTTCCGCGAGGATGAGCTCGTAGCGCAGGTGGTGGGGGGCGAGGCGCTCGCGCAGATCCACCACCGCCGCGTGCAAGATCGCTTCCTCGTTGTACACCGGGATGACGAACGAGACCTCCGGCGCTTCGTTCACGGCGCCCCTCCCAACTGCGAAGCCGCGTCCGTGGCTGCGCGACGCCCCATGAGCAGCGCGTCTTCCATCGAGGAGTAGTTCCAGGCGCCGTAACGGCCGGTGCTGAGGATCCCGTGGTCGGCCAAAAAAGGAAGGATGGTATCCAGCGACTCTCGGTAATGGTGATCGTAAATGACGTACGCGAAGTCCAGCGTACGCAGCCGGCACAATTCGATGTCACGCTCGCTCTTCAACAGCCCAAGCTCGATCAAACCGCGCACGACCTCGGGCAAGATTCGAGGCAAGCTCGGACCGCGCCTGTCCGCGAGCTCTACGTAGAGGCTGGACTTGCCAGCGGGGGCGAGCTTCTCGCTGAAATGCGAGTAGCAGCCGACGCGGTAGAACGGATACTTCTCTTCCGGCACGTAGATCCAGTGATACGGATTGAGGTTTGGTGCGGTGAGGCCGATATCCAAATAATGTAAGTGCGTGTAGCGGAGCCGCCCTGCCGCCTCCACGACCGCGCTCGGCGCCTCCGACAAGAGCGCCACCAGGGCTGGCAAGGGAACGGTGCTGATCAGGAGGTCGAACGGCACCTCTTCGTCGTCGAATACCAGCAAGCGTCGCGAGAGGTCCACGCGCCGAGCGGCCCTTCCCAGCTCAATCGGAGTCCTTTCGGCGAGCGCGTCGGAGAAGGTGCCGATACCCAGCTCCGGGTACCAAAAGGACGCGTTGTATCCGAGCTCGGGTGCGGCCGCGCCGAGCGCGCCGCGGAGCACGTCTTCGAGCTTCGGCCGGGGCACGAAGCGTTGACACCACTCACTCGTGATCTCGCGCGCCGGTACCCCCCAAAGCCGAGCGTTGTAGGGCAGCATGAAATGCTTGCTGATCCCGGCCCCGAAGTGCTGCAGGCAGTACTGCTCGAAGTTCTCGGCGGGCGGCTGATCCTTCGCGAAGTGAGCGGCGATGAAGCCGGAAACACACTCGTACGCGACCTCGGGTGGTAGCCCGAACGTGTTGGCCTGAAACGGGTAGCGCGTGTAGACGCCGTGCGAAAACACGGCGCTGCGTCGCGCGAGCTTCCGGTACTTCTCTGCGGGCAGCAGGCTCGCGGCCAGCGCCTGCATCTCCGGATCCCTCAGGTGCAACAGGTGCCCGGTGCGGTCGAAACGAAAACCCTGCTCCTCCACCGTGACCGCGTGTCCGCCCGCCACCGTTTCGCGCTCGAACAAGCGGTGCGCCACGCTCGCGCGCTGCAAGAAGATGCTGCTCGAGAGCCCGGCGAGGCCGCCACCCAACACGCAGACGGGGAAGCGCGCGCCGGTCATGCTCAGTGCGCGGAGTTCCAGTCTCGGCCATGACCGACGGAGACCTCGAGCGGTACGGTTAGCTCGTACGCGCTCTCCATGGCCACCTTGATCTTCTGCTCGGCTTCCGTGACCTCCTCCTCCGGAACCTCGAAGACGAGCTCATCGTGAACGGAGAGGACCATCCGCGCCCCAGGAGTGGGCGGCTTTTGCAGCTTCAACATCGCCAACTTGAGGATGTCCGCCGCGCTGCCCTGGATCGGCATGTTCATGGCGATGCGCTCGGCCGCCAAGCGCTCGGCGCGGTTCGCGCTTCGGATGTTGGGCAGCAGACGGTGCCGCCCCAGCAGGCTGCGCACGGCCTCGCCCGTCCGCGCCCGCTCGAGCGTGGCGGTCATGAACGTGCGCACGCCTTGGTAACGCCGGAAGTACGCGGCGATGAAGTTGGAAGCTTCCGCGCGCGGAATTCCGAGCACTTTCGAGAGCCCGCTGTCGCCCTGCCCGTAGATGACGCCGAAGTTCACGGCTTTGGCGCGCGTGCGCATCTCGCGCGTAAGCTCCTCCGCTTTCACCTCGAAGATTTCCATCGCCGTGCGCTGGTGCACGTCCTCGCGCGTCCGAAACGACTCGCACAGCACCGGATCCTGCGATAGGTGCGCCAAGACGCGCAGCTCGATCTGCGAGTAGTCGGCGCTCACCAGCTGATGGCCCGGGCGCGCCACGAACGCGGCGCGGATGCGGCGTCCGAGCTCGGTGCGAATCGGGATGTTCTGCAAGTTTGGATCCGTCGACGACAATCTGCCGGTCGCAGCGACGGCCTGCTCCCAGGAGCTATGCACGCGCCCGGTTTTGGGATCCAGCAAGCTGGGCAGCGCGTCGATGTACGTGCCCTTCAGCTTGCTCACCTGCCGCAGCTCCAAAATCACGCGCGGTAGCTCGTGCTTGTCGCTCAACGCCTCGAGCGTCTCCGCGTCGGTGGACCGCGACGTTTTGGTGCGCTTCAGGGACTTCAAGCCGAGCTCGTCGAACAGCAGCGTTTCCAGCTGGCGTGGGGAGTTCGGGTTGAACTCGCGCCCCGCGGCTCGGTGCGCGGCTTGCTCGAGCCGCACGAGCTCCGCGTCGCACTCGCGACCGAGCTCGCTCAGCACCTGTTTGTCGACCAAAATGCCGTTCAACTCCAGCTCGCTGAGCTGCTTTGCGAGCGGCAGCTCCAGGTCGCGGTAGAGCGGGCTGAGCCCGTGATCGTCCAGCTTCTCGGTGAGCCGCGCGGCGATCCGCAGCGAATAGTCCGCGCTTTCGCAGGCCCAGGTCGTGACCGCCTCGATCGGCAGCTCGTCGTGGGGGATGCGCTTGCCGCGCGCGGGCTTGGCCAACTCCTCGAGGGTTCCCGTAACGAGCCCGAGCTCGCGCTGTGCGAGCGAGACGCGATCGTGGCGCGCTTCGGGATCCAGCAGGTAGCTCGCGAGCGAGCCGTCCGTGCCGTAGCGGCCGATGCGGAGACCCAGCTTGTCCAGCGCGACGTCGCTTCGCTTCAAGTCGTGCGCCGAAAAGAGCGCGCCGCCCTCTGCCGCCAGTAGCGGCGTGAGCGCCTCGCGGAGCTCTGCGGCCGTGGCCTGTTTGGGCACGCCCATCAGGCGATGCCCGACCGGTATGTAGCGTGCGCGCCCGTTCTTGCCAGCGAGGGCGAGCCCGACGAGCGCGCTGCGGGTGGGGCTCACTTCGGTCGTGACGATCTCGAGCCCGACCTGGCCTTCACCGCGCAAACTAGCGGCAAACTCGGCAACCTCGTGGGGAGCGAAGAGCGCGCCGTAATCCGTCGCGATCGTTGCGACGGGCCGCGGCGCCGGAGCGGAGGCCGACGCCGCAGGGGGAGGAGCGCCTCCGAAGGAAAGACCCATCTGCGTCATGCCCGGCGGTACGGCGCTCGTGGTGGCGGGCGCCGCACTGGGGCTCGGCGCGGCCGCGGGTCCCGCCGTGAGGAGCCCGAGCTGGCGCGTGAAGCCGAGCTCACTGTAGAGAGCGCCGAGCTTCTCTACGTCGCGCCCGCGGTAGCTGAGCGCTTCGCGATCCACGACGATGTCGCAGTCGTCTTTGAGCGCGACCAACCGCTGGCTCAAGAACGCTTGCTCGCGGTGCTCCGTGAGCTTCTGCAAAAGACCCTTCTTCGTGATTTTGTCGATGTTGTCGTAGATGCCTTGCAGCGTGCCGTACGCCTTCAGCAGCTCCATCGCGGTTTTAGGACCGACCGACGGCACGCCCGGAATGTTGTCGGAGGTATCACCCATGAGGGCGAGCAAGTCCTGCAGCTGGTCGACCCGCACCCCGAAGCGCTCCTCCACTTCGGGCACACCGATGACTCGGCTTCGCATGGTGTCCCAAAGCAGGACGTCGTCGCCGACGAGCTGCATCAGGTCCTTGTCAGCGGCCAGGATCACCACTTTGAGCTGATTTTCACGGGCTCGGCGCACCACGGTGGCGATGAGGTCGTCGGCTTCAACGCCGTCCTGCTTGTAAATCGCGGCGTGGAAGCCGTTCACGATTTGCTCACAGCGCTGCAGCTGGCTGCGCAGGTCGTCTGGTGCGGGCGGCCGGTTCGCTTTGTAGTCGGAGTAGATCTGCTTACGGAATGTCTCGCGCCCTGAGTCCAGTGCCACTGCCAAGAGCCGCGGGGTCTGCTCGCGGAGCAGGAGCTCCAACAGATTGACCATGCCGTGCACGGCGCCGGTCGGTTCTCCGCTGGGACTCATGAGCGGCGCGACGGCGTGGTAGGCGCGCAACACGTAGCTCGAGAGATCGACGACATAGATGACGTCGTCGGAACCGGGAGGAAATAGCCGCGTTGCCATGGCCGCGTCGTCTTAACACGACCGCAGTAGGCTGCACCGCGAGGCGCGCCGGCCAGGGGGCCTAGCCCCCGAACGTTGCGAGCAGTGAGGTCGACACCGTTTCGACGCGATCGCGAAGGGCGGGGAAGGCGAGGGTGCCATCGAACGTAATCGACAGAATGACCACCAACCTTCGCGTGAGCGATGTGGCGTCGCCCGCCAATGGTCGCTACGCTTGGCGCTCGGTGGCACAGGACGTTGCTCCCCAAGGATTGGTGGCGGGGAAATATCGGCTTACGACGCTGATTGGGCGCGGAGGTATGGGCTCCGTCTGGGAAGGCACGCACGCCACCCTCGGCACGCACGTGGCCGTGAAGTTCATCGAGTCCGAGTACGTCGAGAGCCCAGAGGCGCGGAACCGCTTCGAGAACGAGGCGCGCGCGGCCGCGCGGCTCCGTAGCAAGCACGTCGTCGAGGTGTACGATCACGGCGTCACGGACGACGGTCGTCCTTTCATCGTGATGGAGTACTTGCGCGGTGAGCCGCTCGACAAGCGGCTCGATCGCGTGGGTCGCATCCCGGCGCGCGAAGCTGCGCGCATGTTGATGCAGGTTTGCCGCGCGCTGTCCAAGGCACACGCCGCGGGCATCGTTCACCGGGACCTCAAGCCGGAGAACGTGTTCTTGGTTTGGGACGAGGAGGACGGCGCGGACGTCGTGAAGGTCGTGGACTTCGGCATCGCAAAGTTCACGGACAATCAGCTCGGCAACTCGTCGGCGACGCGTACGGGCTCCGTGCTGGGCACGCCGTATTACATGAGCCCGGAGCAAGCGCGCGGCCTCCGCAGCGTGGATCACCGGTCGGACCTGTGGTCCGTGGGCGTGATTGCCTACCGCTGCATCGTGGGTCAGTTGCCGTTCGAAGGCGAAGCGGTCGGAGACCTGCTGGTCAAGCTGTGCACCGCGCCGCTGCCGGTGCCTTCGCAGCTCACGCCCGACGTGCCGCCGGGTTTCGACGCCTGGTTCACCAAAGCGCTCTGCCGGGAACCCGAAGGGCGCTTCTCCACCGCGAGCGAGCTCGCGGAGTCGCTCGGCGCCGTGTGCGGCGTGCCGGTCCGGGGCGCCTATTCCACCGGGGACATTCCGATGCCGAGCTTCGCGAGCGGCCCCGGCGCGACGCCAACCCCGGGGCTCATGCCCGGCTCGGGCGCGTACACGCCGCCGGCGGTCTTGCCGGTCACTCCGTATCCCTCCGCGGATCGCACGGGGCCCAACGCGGTCTACCCGGTCGCCGCGTCCACGGCGAGCACGTTGCAAATGGCGACGGGTGCGCCCACCACTCAAACCCCGACGCCGTCCTCGTCGAGGAGCACCGGTACCATCATCGCGGCGGTGGCCGCCGCCGTCATCGTGCTGGGGATTGCCGTCGGGGTCGCCTTCAAGCTGCTCGCACCCAGCCCGGAAAGTGCGCCGCCCGTGCCCGTCGCGCAGCCGCTCACGCAACCCCCGCCCACGGTGGCCACCACCCCGCCCATCGCGCCACCCCTGCCCGTCATCGCGGCTACGGTCGCGCCTGTGCTTGCGCTTTCCGCGGCGCCGCCCGCGTCCGCGACCGCGACGCCCTCCGCCCCCAAGCCGTACCGTCCCGCTCCGCCGCCCCGGCCGTCCAAGCCACCAGGCCCCGCATCCGGGCCGGACGTCGGCTTCTGACGTTTCGTCTGACCTGAGCGCTGGAGGGGAGGGGCGCCCCTTCAATAACTAAGCGGGGTGAGCGGGGCTCTCGGCGGCACTCACCCGACAGGGTCGTACACTGAATTACATTTCGGTGACAATCGGCGGTCAGAGGGTTGGTAGTCGCTAGGCCAAGCGATGCAAATCCTGCTTTTGGCGGCCTACTGCTCCGTTCTGATCGTCCTGTGTACCTACGGCGCGCATCGCGCTCTCCTCGTTTACCAGTGCTGGCTGCATCGTCGGCGGATTCAGGTCGGGGAGCGTCGCGTGGAGATCGCGGAAGAGGCGCTGCCGGTGGTGACCATTCAGCTGCCCATCTTCAACGAGGCCACCGTGGCCGCGCGGTTGATCGAAGCGACGGGTCGGATGGACTACCCAGCGCACAAGCTGGAGATCCAGGTCTTGGACGACTCGACGGACGAGACCGTGCGTATCGCGCGGGAAGCGGTGGAAGCGTTGGCAGCGCGCGGCATCGACGCCCAGCACGTTCGTCGGCCGACGCGTCACGGCTACAAGGCCGGCGCGCTGGACTACGGTCTGCAAACCTCCAAGGGCGAGCTCGTCGCCATCTTCGACGCTGACTTCATTCCGCAGCCGGACTTCCTGCGTCAGGTCGTGGGGCACTTTCAGGAATCGCGAGTCGGCATGGTGCAAACGCGCTGGGGTCACATGAACCGCGACCGCAGCTTGTTCACGCAGGTGCAAGCACTGATGCTGGACGGCCACCACATGGTGGAGAACCGCGCCCGCTTTGGCGCCGCGCACTACTTCAACTTCTCTGGCACGGGTGGCATCTGGCGACGGGCGGCGATCGAAGCGGCCGGCGGCTGGCAGCACGACACGCTCACCGAGGATTTGGATCTGTCCTACCGCGCCCAAATGGCGGGCTACCGCTTCGTGTACCGCAGCGACGTGCTCACGCCGTCGGAGCTGCCGGAGGACATGTCCGCATTTCGCGCGCAGCAGTTTCGCTGGGCGAAGGGCACCGTGCAAACTGCTCGTAAGCTGCTCAAGCGCGTCGTCTCTTCCAAGCTCTCGCTCGGCCAGCGCGTGGAAGCGTGCTTTCACATGCTGCCCCACTTCGCTTACCCCATGATGGTGATGCTCAGCTTGCTGCTGTTGCCGGCCCTCATCTACATGCCGGCGACCGACCTGCGCACCATGCTGCTCATCGACCTGCCCCTGTGCTTCGGGGCGACCGGCTCGATCGCGACCTTCTACATCACGGCCGAGGTCGCCCAGGGGCGCTCCGGTTGGGGTGCGGCCAAGCGCCTCCCGGCGCTCATCGCTCTGGGCGCGGGGCTGGCGCCGCACCTGACCGCCGCCGTCTTCGACGGCCTGACGAAGATGGCCGGCGAGTTCGTACGCACGCCCAAGCGCGGTAGTGTGGCCGGACGCTACTTTCAGCATGCAAAGTTGCCGCTCGCGGAGATCGCTTTGTGTCTCATCAGCGCGGCCAGCATCGTGGCGTCGATCGAGACCGCTCATTACTTCGCGGCTCCGTTCGCGGCGCTCTTCACGCTCGGCTACGGCTACGTCGCGAGCCAGGTTCTTTTCGAGCAGCTGGGCCGCCCAGTTCCCGCGCCGGATCGCATCTCCGCGCCGGACGCCGCCGAGGACACCGAGGACCTTCCCGGTCTGGCCGCCTAATCGGCTGCATGGCCGAGCTTTCGGCCGCTTGCCGAAGCCGAGGGCCGCTCGCTGAGCGGCCCTTCGTGCTTGAGAGGCGCGGGCGAGCCTGACCCGCCCGAGGAGCCGCTCGCTGCGCTTGCCTATGGACTTCCGTAGGTGGCTCGGTACTATTTTCGCTAAGCCAGCCGCTCGGGCGTGCAGGTTAAGGGAAGCGAGCCCCACTTCGCAACGAGGCCATCGTGACCAAGGCAGACATCGTACACGCTGTGTATACGCGGCTCGGCGGCTTCTCCAAAAAGGAGTCCGCCGATCTCGTGGACTTGGTCTTCGAGACCATGAAAGAGACGCTCGGGCGAGGGGAAAAGATCAAGATCTCGGGCTTTGGCAATTTCGTCCTGCGCGACAAGCGTCAGCGACAGGGCCGCAACCCGCAGACGGGGGAGCCCATCACCATCACCGAGCGCCGCGTGCTCAACTTCAAAGCCAGCCAGTTGCTGAAGCAGGCGCTGAACGGTGACGAGCCCGTCGCCCCGGCCCCGGCCGATGCCGCCTCGAAGGACGCCTGAGGCGGAAGCACGACGTGGATCCCAAACACCCAGTCAAGCTCTACTACCGCATCGGCGAGGTCTCGGACATCGTCGGCGTGGAGCCGCACGTGCTCCGCTACTGGGAAACCGAGTTCCGCTCGATTCGCCCCCAGAAGTCACGCAAAGGTCAGCGCATCTACTCCCGTCGAGACGTAGAAAAGCTGCTCACGGTCAAAGACCTCTTGTACAGCCACGGCTTCACGATCGCCGGGGCAAGAAAGAAGCTGCGGGAAGGTGGCACTGAGCCTCCGCCCGTCGTCGAGCAGGAAAAACGCGTTACGTTGCGAACGCGCCTGCTGGAGATCCGCGGGGAGGTCGCCTCGCTGCTCGCAGAGCTGGAGTCTGGCGTCGTCACCGCACCCGCCACGCGCGGCGTCAGCGCCGGTTGAGTTGCGGGGCTCAGAGCCCAAAAGGCCCTGGTCAAACTATGTCCGCCGTCGCTTGACGCGAGCAGGCTGAACGGCCACGAGTACCATCCGAGGAATGCGAAATGGCTGAAGGACTGAACCGCGTCATGCTTTTGGGAAATTTGGGCGCCGATCCGGAGCTGCGGGTCACGTCCGGTGGCCAGTCGGTGCTCAAGCTACGCCTGGCCACGAGCGAGACCTACTTGGACAAGAACCGTGTCCGGCAGGAGCGCACGGAGTGGCACAGCGTCGTGGTGTGGGGGAAGCGTGCCGAAGCGCTCGGTAAATTTCTCACCAAAGGCTCGCGCTTGTTCGTGGAAGGCGGCCTTCGCACGTCCAGCTACGACGACAAAGAAGGTAACAAGCGCTACCGCACCGAAATCGTCGCATCGAACATCATCCTCTCCGGCAGCGGTGGTGGCGGTGGTGGCGGTGCTCGCGGCGGCGGCGGCGGCGGCGGATATGGTGGTGGTGGCGGCCGTGGCGGAGACGACTACGACGCGCCTGCCGGTGGCGGTGCCGGCGGCGGCGGCGGCGGCGGTTACGACGACCAAGATTACGGCGGTGGCGCTGGCGGTGGCTCCGGCGGCGGGGACGACGACATCCCGTTCTGAGCGAGCCGCCGGTGCGGCTTCCCCTTTGCATCCTGTTGTGCGCTGGGCTGCTTGCGTCCGGCGCGTGTCGGTCCAAGGAAGCGCCGGCACCGGCGCCCTCCGTCATCGCGGAGGCGCCGGCGCCAGCTTCCCTCGTGGCGGAGCTCTCTGTCGGTAACCCGAAAGAGACGTGGCAGCGCTTGCGGCTCCTCGGTGGGACTTTAGCGCAGGCACTGCCTTCCAGCCTGGCCGTGCTGTTCGCGACGAGCTTGGGCTTGCCGCCCGCCGCGGCCGGCAACGTCGACGAAGCGGTGCCCGTTGTCGGAGTGCTGCTCGCGCGAGAGGGCGCGACCGAGCCGGATCTCGTCGTGGGGGTCCACGTGCTGAGCGGCGCGGAGCTCGTCGCTTCGTTGACCCTTGGAGACGGCGCGAAGTACCGAAAGGTGGAGCTCGCCCCGCGCTTGGTGCGGCTCGTCTCTGCGCCGGGTGCGGCCGAGCCACGCGGGGCGCTCGGCGTCTCCGGTAACTACTTGCTCTTGGCCTCCGGTGTGGACGCCCTGCGCGAGGCAGGGCGCTTCGTCGCGGAGAGCGTTTCCAAGCGCGCGCGCGTCGAGCCCGGCTTCACGCTGCGCGCCAACGAGAAGGTGCTGAAAAGCTCGCTCGTCGCGCGACTGCGAACGACTTGGCAAGCGCGGCGCGCGGGCCTCGCCGCGCGTGATCGCGCCGAGCGCGACGCCAAGGGGCGCCCGCCAGATTTCGCAGATCCGGAGGTGCTCCTCTCCGGCGTCGACAACACGGTGGAGTCATGGCTCGGGGTGCTGGAGTCATCACGAGACCTCTCGTTGGAGCTGACACCGGAAGCGGACCGGCTCCAGGCGGAGCTGCTGCTCTCCCCGGGCGCGGAGGGCGCGGCTGCGCTTATGGCGCGTGAGCTCGCGGTCGGATCGCTGGGCCCGCTTCTGGAGCTACCGGCGAGCGCGCGGCTCGGGCTCTTGCTGCGGGGCGACGCGCAGCCGAGCGCGGGAGGCTTCGGCGCGTCGGTGGCAAAGCTGTTCGGGGAGCGCTTGAACGAGCGCGACGCGGCCCGCTTGGTAACCGCGTTCGACAATTTTTCGCGCGCTCGTCGCGGCGCGACCGTGCTCGGCTTCGTTCCTAGTCCCGCGCCTGGCCTCGTGCTGCGCTGCGAGCTGAGCGAAAACGGAAGCTTCACGGACGCGCTCACGGAGGTGCTCGCGCTCGTGCAGCTCCCCGCCGTGCGGAGCTGGCTCGGTGAGCTGGTCGGTACGCCGACGCTCGAGGTATCCCAGGCGGCGAGTGGTGAGCGGCGCGCCAAGCTGCGCTTTCGGCGCGCTCCGGCGGACCCATCGCCGCTTCCGAGCACGCTGTTTTTGAGCTTTCGCGCGGACGGCGGCGTCGGCCAAGTTCTGCTGTCGCCAGACGAGAAGCTTTCGTTGACACAGCTGGACGCGGTGCCCAAGCTCGCCACCGTCACCTGGCTCGCGAAGGGACAAGCGCAGCTCGGAGAAGAAGCCGCGCTCGGCCTGTTCGCGGACGCCCGCTTGGCTCTGCCCGGTGGGCCGGATGAAGCGCCGGTTTTGCTGTCGTTCGGGAAGAAGGCGGAGCGGATCTCGCTCGGCCTTTCGCTCTCCGCGGCTGCGTTACCCGCCGTCGCGCGGCTTTTTGCGCTAGAAAAGTCACCGTGACTAGCCACGCGCCGGGAGCCGCGCCTGCCGTAGCAGACGGCCGTGAGGAGCTGCGCGATCGCTTCCCGGGTGAAGTCCTGCTCGTGACCGGCTTCCCCGGCTACCGCGCGCACGCGCTCGTAGACCTGCTGATGGAGCGAGAGCCGAACGCGGAGCTGTGGCTGGTGGTGCCGCCCGCGCAGTTGGAAGCGGCGGCGCGCGCGTTGGGCGGCACGGCCCCGCCGCGCGGGCAATTGCGGCTCATCCCCGGTGAGCCGTGGGCGATCGATCTCGGTCTGGCTCGACAAACCTACGCGGAGCTGGTCGCGCGGGTGGATCGCTGGTTTTCGCTCTACCAAACGACGGACGCCCGCGCGAGCCGTGAGCTCTGCTTCCGAGTGAACGTCGGTAGCGCGCGAGAAGTGGTGGAGCTATCGCGCGTCGCCGAAAAGCTGTCGCACGTCGCGTTTCTCTCCAGCAGTATCGTCTTCGGGGATCACGGCGCGGCTGCGGACGAAGAGCGGCTCGCGCGCGGGCAGACGTTCCGGACGCCGGCCGCAGAGAGCTTGGCCGCTGCCGAATCCTTGCTAGAGCGCAGGCTGGCGGAGACGCCGGTCTCGGTGGTGCGCACGCCGCCGGTGCTGGGCGTGCGCCGTACCAGCGCCAAGCCTCGCTCTTCGGGGCTGCATCGCCTGCTCGCGCAGGTAAAGAACGCGCCCGGTGACGTGGCGCTGCCGTTGCCGCCGGGCGCGAACCGCCCCGTGCAGACGCTGCCCGCGGACTTTTTGGCGCAAGCGCTGTACGCGGTGTCGGAGCTGGGCACGCGCGGTCGCGCCTACCATTTCACGGATCCGGCTCCGCCCGCGCTGGCGGAGGTGCTGGAGCACGCGGCCGCGCACTTCGGCAAGCGATTCGAGCACGGATTCGACGCGCGCACCCTGGGCCGGCTTTTGCTCAAGAGCCCGGCGTTTTGGCTTTCGCAGCAGAGCTCTTGGGCCCTTTCGGAGTGGACAGAGGCGACGCAGCTTTCGACGCGCGGCGGGGACCGACTGCTGGAGCGCGCCGGCTTGAACGCGCCGAGTTTGCTCAGCTACCTGAGCTCGGTCTTGCGCGAGACCGAGCTGCTCGCGAGCGCCGGGCAGCTCGAAGAGCGGCTCGCATCGCAGCCATTCGAGGTCGTGGCTTGAGTCGACTGTGGCTCGGGCTCGCATGCTGCCTCGTCACGTGCGCGCGCCCTACGCCGGTACCGCCCGCCCTCGCCCAGAGCACGCCCCGGACCACGCAGAGCGTCGCCGCGCGGGTGGACGTCCCTCCTGCTACGTCGTCGCTTCCCCTCGTCTTACCCGCGCCGCGCGGCTCGCTCAGCGCTTTCTTCGAAGCGCTAACAGCGCTGGGTGCGGGGCAGCGCACGGGCCACGTTCGGGTTCTTTGGCTGGGCGACTCCCACACCAACGCCGACTTCTTGAGCGGCGCGGTGCGGAGCGCGCTCGCGGCTCGCTTCGGGGACGGCGGTCCCGGCTTCATTCGCGTCGGCACCAAACCGTACCGTCACGACGGCGTGAAGCTCGGGCGGGACGGCGCGTGGAACGTCGACCCGGATCCGCCTGCACGCCGCTCGGTCCAGAACGACGGTGTGTTCGGGTTGGGGGGCACTCGCGCGGTCGCCAAGCCCGGCGCGAGCTTCGGCCTTTCGGTCGTGGCGCGCGGCGAGTCCGCCGAAGCGCAGGCCCGCTTCGACGTCGCCTACGCGCTCCCGCCCGGCTCGAGCTTCAGTCTGCAGCTCGGCTCGCATCTTCGCCGAGTGGACGAGAAGACTTCGGCCGAGGAGAGCACCGGCGGGATTCGTCATTTGACGCTCACGGCGCCGCTCGCCGCGCAGCTTTCGCTCAAGCCCGAGCGCGGTGCGGCGCGTTTCTTCGGGGTGGTCGTGGAGCGCCACGAGCCGGCCGGTGTCGTACTGGACACTTCCGGCATCGACGGCGCCCGGCTGGAGACGCCGCTCGCGTGGAACGAGGCCGCGTTCACGGCGGAGGTGGCGCGGCGCGCGCCGGAGTTGTTCGTCGTGGCGTACGGCACGAACGAATCTTTCGACGCCACGCGCGTGACCAAGTACGGCCCGCAGCTCACCGAGCTCGTGGGTCGATTGCGCCGCGGCGCGCCCGGCGCCTCCTGCTTGGTGCTCGGGCCAACGGACGCGCCCCTCGGAGAGGGGTCGGTACCACGCGTCGCGGAGGTCGCGGCCGAGCTGCGCCGCGCCGCAAAGGACCTTCAGTGTAGCTTCGTGAGCCTGCAGCAGCTGATGGGCGGGGAGGGGAGCTTCGCACGGGGAATGAAAGCGAAGGACCGGCTGTGTCAGCCGGACAGGCTTCATCTAACACCCAGGGGTTATCAAGAGCTCGGCCAGGCTCTGGCCAAGCTGGTCTTGGATGCTTACTCGGCGGGCCGCGTCGACTTGTAACTCTCGTAGCTGGCCATCAGCGCGCGGAAGATCCACGTGCCGATGACCTCCGCGCCGACTCCGGTCGGGTGGGTGAGGTCGGCTTGGCCGAGGCCCTTTTTCACCCAACGCGGCATGGACCGCACTCCCCCCATCGCCGTCCAGGTGTCGAAGAAGGCGCAGCCCTCGTCCAACGCGGCTTGCTTCTGATTGGCGAGCAAATCCGGCATGACGCGGAGGCTGACGATTTCGTCGCCCACCTTGGCCGCGCGATCCATGGTGCCGATGACGAGGCACGAGGCCTCGGGCAGCGCTTTTTTTCCCTGTGAAAGCACGGCCCGCATGGTCCGGTGGTAGTCGACCATCGGAAAGAGGAAGCCGTCGGCGCTCTCGTTGGCCCCGAACTGGTAAACGAGCAGGTTGGGCGCGCGCAGCTGAAGCTGGTCCGCCCAGTGCTGATCGTCCTGCTTGTCCATGAAGCGAATTCGCGCGCCCTGCACGCCGAGCGCGTCCAGCACGACCCCCGGGGTGTCGCGCTCCAGCACCACGCCGAACATACGCGAGGTGCCCCGCTTGGTCTGCAGGCTGAGCGTGTGGGAGCCGTCCGGTACCTTCACCGTGTGCGTCTTGCTCGCGATGACGCTGCCAGCGGTAGAAAGCTCGCTCGGCGCGCCGCCATCGACCGAGAGCTCCAGCGTGCCACCGTTCGGCTGCTCCAAATAGTAGAGCGTGAAGCGGGACACGTTGCGGCCGAAGTCCCCGCTCTCCGCGGTCCCGACCCGCGACAGCACGTTGGGCGGCGTGCTGAACGAAACGCCCCCCAAGCCGTAGAACCCGTCCGCGGCGTAGGGGCCGACGATGCGGCTCACGTTGAAGCCAGCGGTGGCGTAGCGGCTCACGTCATTGTGGAAGTAGGCGGGCCAGGCGTTCGCCATGAGGACGAAGCCGTGGCCGGCGTCGCCGAACGCCGCCTGCAGCTTGCGCCGCAAGGTTCCGGAGACGTAGTCGCTCACGATGATCGAATCGCCGAAGTGCGCGATGCGCGTAATCGCGGAAGGCTCCTTGCGGGCCGTCTTCTGCAGCGCCGCGAAGAAGCCGTCCAAGGCTCTGCCGCTCGGATCCAGCAGCGGGACGGGCGGCGCTTGCTCCAGCGCTCGGGCTTCTTGGGCGCCTTCGGGCGCAAGCTTGCCCGCCCCCGGCGCGCGCGCAGGCGCGGTGGTCTCCAGGCCAAGCTGGCTTTCGCCCACGGAGCTGGAGGGCGCGACGGCCGCGACTGCGACCGTTGGCTCGTGACTCGGGCGCTTACCGAATAGCCGGAAGCGCGCGAGGGAGGGCGTGACCTCGAGCGCCACCGCGACGGCGCTGACGAGCAGCACTGCCACTACCGGGCGCGAGCGAAATACGCTTTCGGACCCGTCGCGCTCAGTTGCTGCAGGAGGCATCACCCAGCGTGCGGCACAGGGCGTGAAGCTGCTTCAGCTCCGTGTCGGTGGCGGCGCCGCTGCGCGCCTTGGCCAACAGCTGGTTCTTGGTTCGCGTGAGCTTGCTGCGGTCGTTGCTGCTGCCGCCGTCGGGCGCCGGCGCGGGGATTTCGGCCGCGCCCGGCTCGTCGAAAGGGTTTTTGCGCACGAGGGTGGCAGGGGCGGAGGTCGCCTTGTTTTCCGGCTCGGGGCTCGCCTCGCTGGGCCGCAGGGCCTCGGTGGGCTTGGCCGCGAGCCCGCTGCTCTTCTCTTTCGGTACGTTGCGGGGCGCGCTCGGTAGCTCGTTCACGTCGATGGTTTCACCGCCGAGCGCAGCCAAGTCGTTGGCGGCGCGCTTGCGCCGGATCGAGTCGACCTCGCTCGCGCGCGCCACTTGCTCGAGCAGCTGCCGCTTGTGGGTCGGATCTTCCGTCGTGCTCGCTTCGGTGAGCAGCGCGTCCGCCCACGTCGACTGGATGGCGCGAAACTCGGGCGTGTCTCGGAGGTTGCTGTCTTCCGATAGCTGGGCGACGCGCGCGCGCGCGCTCGGAGCGTCCCCTTTGTCCAGAAGCGCCTTGGCTTCCGCCAATATTTTCGCGCTGCCGTCGGTCTGCTCGCTCTTCGGCACGCTGAGCGTGACGTCCGCCGGCTCGTCCCCCCGCGACGCGGCGAGGACGACCAACGTCGCCAGCAGGGCCGCCGCGCCGATACCGATCAGCACCTTGGCGCCCACGCTCATGCCGCGCGGATCGCCGGCGCTAGCCTCGAAGCCGCCGAGCGACGAAATCTGCTGGCTCTCTTCGGCGCCGGGCACGTACACGTCCCCGGCGGGAATGAACTTGAAAACGACGTCGCCCAGCTCCACCACGTCGCGCGCGTCCAAGATACCGCGTGGCAGCTCGACCCCGTTCACGCGGATGCCGTTGGCGCTCTCGCGGTCAACCAGCTCGTAACGCCCGTCGCCCAGGTTCTGCACCTCCGCGTGCACGCGGCTAACGGAGGGGTGGTTGATGGAGATGTCGCACTCCTCGCCGCGGCCGATGACGTGGCGAGTGCCGGTGTTGATGGCGAATTCCGCGCCGGGAGTCGGGCCGACGAGCATGACGAGTCGGTCCGGTTGGCCGAGGAGCGCCTGCGAGCGAGGCGCCGCCGGGACGGTGGCCTTGCTGTCGAAACCGGGAGCGGTCTCCAGGGTGTCGTCCACGAGCTCGAGCCGGTAGTCGCCGAGCTGCACGAGATCCCCGTGCGCCAAGTCTTGGCGCTGGCTCACGCGTGCCCCGTTGACGTAGCAGCCGTTGTAGCTGCCCGAGTCGATCACCACCCAGCACTCCGCCTCGCGCGCGAGCCGGGCATGCCGGCGCGAGATGTTTCGCTCGGTGAGCCTTACGGTGTTCTCCTCGCCCCGTCCGATCGAATATTCGTCACGGGCCAGGGGGACGACCGTACGGTTCGCCTGGTCATCCTCGATCGTGAGCTTCCACATGAAGGACGGTCGCCTGTTCTATTCCCGTGGGAAAATGAACGGCCCTGATCCTGTCACGGGTTGGGGGGCGCGGGCAACACCGGCCTTTGCGGCGTCGAACAGAGCGTCGTGGACCCGCGGCCGAGCCGCCCTAATTTTGGGGTTTTCTCGGCTCGGGCAGACGCGGTTCGTGAGCAACGCGGTCGCGGCTCCGGCCTCGGGGTCGCACCACAAGCTGGTACCGGTGAAGCCCAAATGCCCGAAGGTGCGCCGGCCCGCAAGTGCGCCCGCCGAAGACGCGCCCTCCGACTTTCCGTCGAAGCCGGCCCGAAGCGTGCCGCCGGGCCGGGGCTGGACCAGCCGCTCCAGCACCGCGCGAGGCAACCAAGCGCTCTGCCCGCCGAGCACCGCAAGCAGCGCCTGACCGAAGCCGAGCACGTCCGATACGGTGCCGAACAGGCCCGCGTGGCCCGACGCTGCGTGGCCCGAAAACGCCCAGGCGTTCTCGTCGTGCACGGCCCCGCGCACCGAGCCGCCCCGAGCGCGCACCACCTCCGTCGGCGCGACGCGGCGCGCGAACGAAGCCGAGCGGCGTCGCAGCTGCCGCGCGGAGCCCAAATCGAGGCCCAGCGGCCTCGTCACTTCCCGAGCCACCAGCTCGTCCAGCGGCTCGTTCGTCGCGGCTTCCAGCGCCGCACCGACGAGCAAGTAGCCGAGGTCGCTGTACACGGGCGCAAAGCCGAAAGGGGGAGGCGCGTCGAGGCAGTCCGGGCGTTGCGCCCTGGCCGCCACCGCGAGCATTCGCCCCCGGTGGACGGCTCGGGCCGCGAAGAGTGGAGCAAACAGGGAACGGTGCGCTTCCAGCCCGGCGCGATGAGCGAGGAGCAGCTCGAGCGGGACCTGCTCCGAGCGCGAGCCGCGTGCCTCGGGCAAGAGCTCGCCGAGCGGTGTTTCGAGCTCGAGCGCGCCCGCGGCGACCAGCCGCGCGACCGTGCAGGCCACGATCGGCTTACTTACGGAAGCTAGGTCGAAGACGGTCTCGGCGCTCACGGCGTGCCTGCCGGGCAGCGCTCCCGCCGCGCCGACCACGGACGGGCCTGAAATCCGCGCGTAACCGGCCGTAGCGGCGGGTGCGACTTCCGCCTCTATCACCTCCTGCGCGAGGAGGCGGGAGATCGGCAGGACCGCTAGGGACGCCGGCGCCGCGCTCTCGAGCTGATTTTTGACGGCGGACAACTTAGGTCAGTATTCTTACGTGGCAGTTCTAGGCGAACAACTTCATGGCTGAGTTTACATGGGAAGCCCGCGCACGCTCCGGTGAGGTGCGCAAGGGCACGATGGAGGCGGACAACGAAGACGCCGTCAACAATAAGCTTCGCCAGCAGCAGCTCAGCCCCGTCAAGGTCAAGAAGAAGAGCTCGCTCGGAAGTCTGTCGTTCGGCAGCGGCGTCGCCACCAAGGACCTCGTCACCTTCACGCGCCTCTTCGCGACGATGATCGACGCGGGCCTGCCGCTGATCCAATGTTTGGAGATCCTGAGCAACCAGCAGTCGAACAAGGTGTTCGCCGCGGTGCTCAAGGACATCAAGAGCAACGTCGAGCAAGGTGCCACCTTCTCGGAAGCGCTCAAGCGTCACCCCAAGGTGTTCGACGAGCTGTTCACCAACCTCGTTCACGCCGGCGAGGTCGGCGGCATTTTGGACAGCATCATGAGCCGGCTATCCATCTACTTGGAGAAGCGGCAGAAGCTCATCCGCCAGGTGCGCGGCGCCATGGTCTACCCGTCGGTGGTGATCGTCATTGCGTTCGGCGTGATGGCGGTGCTGCTCACCTTCGTGATCCCTGCGTTCGAGAACATGTTCGCGGAGTTCGGTGGCGGCAAAGAGGCCCTCCCGGCGCTCACGCGCATGCTCATCGCCATCTCGAACGGATTCGTCAGCTACCTGCCCTTCCTGATCGTGCTCCTCATCGCGGCGGTGGTGGGCGTCACCTACGTGAACCGAAAGCCCAACGGCAAACGGTTCTTCCACAAGACCTTCCTGCAGCTTCCAGTGATGGGCCCGGTGCTCAAGAAGATCGCGGTCGCGCGCTTCACCCGGACGCTCGGGACGCTGCTCCAATCCGGCGTGCCCATCTTGGACGCGCTCGAGATCTGCGCCCGCACCTCCGGCAACGTGGTCATCGAGACCGGCATCATGAACGTGCGGCAGGCCATCAGCGAGGGCAAGAACATGGCCGAGCCGCTCGCGGCGACCGGCGTCTTCCCGGACATGGTCGTGCAGATGATCGCGGTCGGTGAGCAGACCGGCGCGCTCGATCAGATGCTCAACAAGATCGCCGACTTCTACGAAGAGGAGACGGACGTCGCGGTGGCCGCGCTCACCTCCGCGCTCGAGCCGATCCTCATGGTCGGCGTCGGCGGTATGGTCGGCGTCGTGCTGATCGCCATGTACCTGCCGATCTTCTCGCTCGCCGGCAACATCAAGGCAGATTGACGGGCCCGGCCGCGTGAAGCTGACGCTCGGCCTCCCGGAGATCGTCGGCTCGCCCGCTTTGCCGCGCCGGCTGGCGTGGCTGACGGGCGCGCGCCTGCTCTTCATGAGCGTGGCGCTCGCCCTCGTGGGCTCCCTGTATTTGGGTGGCCGCTACGAAGCCCGCTACGCCTCGCTCAAAACGGGCCTCTTCACCTTTGGCTGCGGCTTCGTCCTCACGGCGCTCTACGCCGCGGTGCTGCGGCGCGGCGTGTACGTGGAGCTGCTGGCCGACGCGCAGCTCGTGCTGGACCAGGTGACCTGGACCGCGATCGTGTACCTCACCGGCGGCGCGGCCAGCGGCGCGACGTCCTTCTACGGGCTGAGTTGCCTCGTGGGCGCTGCGCTCACGGGCATGCGCGGGGCGAGCGTGGCCGCGGTGTCCGGCGGCATCTGCTACGGGGCCCTCGTTACGGCCCTGGCGCGCCGGTGGATTCTTCCGCCCCCGGATCAGCCCGCGGGGCTCTATTCGCCCTCGCCCGAGGAGCTTTCCTTTTACGTCACCGTCAATTTGCTCGTGCTGGTGGTGGTGATGCTCCTCGCGGGCACTTTGGCGGATCGCTTGCGCTGGACTGGCGGCGAGCTCATCGCCGCCACCGAGCGCGCGCAGCAGGCCGAGCGCATGGCGGCGCTGGGACGGCTATCCGCCGGGCTCGCCCACGAGATTCGGAACCCGCTCGGCTCGATCGCGGGATCCGTGCAGCTCTTGCGCTCCGGCCGTGGGCTGGACGACGAAGACAAACAGCTCTGCGAGATCATCCAGCGCGAGGCAAACCGCTTGAACGACCTCGTGAGCGACATGGTCGACCTCGCCAAGCCGCGTAAGCCAGAGCTCGCGCTCATGGACGTGGCGACAGCCGCGCGCGAGGTCGTGGCGCTGGCGAGCAAATCCGGTCGCGCCGTCTCGGACGTGGACGTCGTGTTCGAAGCCCACCCGACGCCGGTCTGGGTGCGCGCCGACAGCGCGCAGCTGCGGCAGCTGATGTGGAACTTGGTCCGCAACGCGGTTCAGGCCAGCGCCGCGGGTGATACGGTGACCGTTTCGGTGAGCGAGGGCGCGGAGGGCGTCGTGCTGGCGGTGGTGGACCACGGAGTTGGCATCGAGGAGGCGCAGATGCCACGGCTCTTCGACGCTTTCTTCACGACCCGCAGCCAGGGCTCCGGCGTCGGCTTGGCCGTGGTGAAACGCATCGCCGACGAGCACGGCTTCATGATCCACGTAAAAAGCGAGGCCGGGCGGGGGGCCACCTTTCGTGTGCTGATGGGGCCAGCCGCCCCAACGTGAACGGAAGTGGGCGATCGCTGTGCGGCGGGCGCACAGCGCGCCGAGACGTCAGGCGAGCCCATTTGTTCTTAAGTTGCCGAAATTGTTCGTATTTTTGCTAATCCTACAAAGTGCGCGGCGCGGGAAAAGATCGGCGCACCCCTTGCGTATAACGGGTACGGAACCCAAACCGAGTCGAGGAAACCGTGAACCCCCGTCGCTCATTTCTCACCGCCGTCATCTGCGCCGCCGCTCTCTCCATCACCCCGCTGGCTTTCGCGGCCTCCGCGGAAGACTTCGTGAAGGCGAAGCAAACCGAGCTCGTCAAGCTCGTTCAGGCCGGCAAAGAGTCCGACGTCGACAAGGTGTTCGATCAAGTCCTGGACTACCGCGTGCTGGCCGAGTCCGCCCTGCGCGACCACTGGGCCGAGCGAACCCCCGCCGAGAAGGACGAGTTTACGGACCTCTTGAGTAAGCTGGTGCGTAACAGCTACCGGAAGAACATCAAGAAGACGCTCGGCTACGACATCGCCTACAAGGGCACCGAAAAGGGCAAGGACGGCGAGGTCGTGCGCACCGTGGCCAAGAACACGAAGGACGCGCGAGAAGAGCCGATCAGCATCGATTACGTCGTTCGCGCGCAAGGAGCCAACCAGCGCATCGTGGACGTCGTGACCGAGGGGTCGAGCATGGTGAACAACTACCGGTCGAGCTTCAACCGCATCATGAAGAAGGGTGGCTTCGCCGAGGTATTGAAGCGCATGCGCAAGAAGGCGAGCTCCGGCAGCACCGACGCCGACTGAGCTGCAGGCCATTTCCCGAGAACATTCGCGGAATTTGCTCCGGTAGGGGCCGAGGCTGTTACGATTTCAGCCCGTCTTGGGCTCTCCCGTCCGACCATCCACCCTGCCTCCGAAGCAGAGCCCGAGCGCGCAGGCGCTCGTAGGCCCTCCGGAAGACCCGCGCGTGCCGCTCCGGCTCACGGTCACGCGCGGCGCGCTGGGGATGGAGCTGTACGAGCCGATCGAGATCGGACCGCTCAGCGTCGAACGGCTGTCCCTCACGTTCCCCGGTCTCCGCTTCCCGGTGGACTTGTCCGGTGGCGTCCCGCGCTTTCGTAGCCGCCGCGGGGATCTGCAGGAGCTCGTGCTCAAGCTGCGGCTCGCCGAGCTCGCGCGCTTCGCCAGCAAGCGCGTCGGCGAGCCTTTCGGGCCGCTCGCGAAACCGATTCAATTTTGGAGCATCGAAGGTGGCGTCGGCGTCGGCTTGGTGGCGGCGGAGCGCGCGCTCGCGTTCGACCTGCTGTGGGCGCCGGACGACGGTGCGGCGCGCTTCGTCGTCTCTCGCGCGCGCGGAGTCGGTTTGGAGGCTCCCGCGTTGTCGGTCGCGCTGAGGGTCTGCGACGCGTTGGGGGAGGGGTTCGCGCGTCGCTCGGGGCGCGTCGTGCGGGTGGCGGACGTCGCCGGGCGTATCGGGCGCGTGCTGCTGCCCGCCGTAGGCGCACGCGCCCCGGCTTCGACGGCGGTGCGCTTCGGAGAGCTATTCCAGGAGCTAGACGAGCTGGTGGTGGCGCTGGACGCGACGTTCCCGCCGCCGCTCACGAGCGACTCTGCGGCGCGCGCCCTCGAGCTTTCGCGCTTGACCGCTCCTGCGGACGACGCGCTCGCCGAATCGCGCCTGGAAGAGGCGCGCGCCGCGCTGTTGGAGGCGCTCGAGCAGGCCCCGCGCCACCCCGAGATCGTGCGCGCGCTGTGCGAGCTGGACGCAGCCTTGCCCGGCCGCGCAGAGGCGGCGCTGGGCCTTTTGGTGGAGACGTTGCCGGCGACCGCGGCCGGCGCCGTCGGCGCGTCGCTGCTGCTCGCCAGTGGTGACCGGCCGGGCGCGTTGTCGGCGCTGGAGCGGGCGGCGGCGCAAGAGCCGTTCGCACCCCTGGCGGCGCTGCTCTGGTGGCGGGCCGCGTCCGTCTGCGACGACTCGCAGGTCCTCTATTACTTGGACCGCGCCGTCGCGGCCGCACCGACACTCTCTCGCGTGCACGAAGCGCGGCTCACGGCGCGCGTCGCGAGGGGCGAGGTGCAAGGCGCGCTCTCCGACGCCGAGCACCTGGAGGCGATGGCTTCCGGCGCGGTCGCTCGCCATGCCGCCTGTACTCGCGCCGCGACGAGCTTGCTCGCTCAAGGTTACGTGAAAGAAGCGGGTCGCGTCTTCGAGCGTGCCCTCCGCTACATGCCGGACGACGCGCGCGCCACGGCCGGGCTCGGACGCGCGCTCCTCGCCGCGGGCCTCTCGTCCCGGGCGATCGCCCTGTTCGAGCGAGCGATCTCGCTTTCGGAGAAACGGGGCGCGCCCGACGGTCGCGCGCTGGTGGAGCTTGCCCAGCTACTCGCCGAGCGCCTCGCGGATTTGCCCCAGGCCATCGCGCGGGCCCGTCAGGTACCGCCCGAGGCGCCCGAGGCCGAGCTCGCCCGCTACCTGGAAGGGCGCTACCGGAGCCGCATCGGCGACCGTGTCGGCGCGTCGCTCGCCTACGCGCGGATGCGTGAGGTCATCGAGGCCGTTGGCTCGCGGGGCGAAGAGACTCTGGCCCACCTCCGCGAGGCGGCGCGGTTCGAGCTTCACGATCGTGACGATCCGAGCTTGGCGGAGCGACACTTGGCCCTCGGCCTTCGCCTGGCGCCGACCGATGCCGACCTGTCCGCGGAGTACCGTCGCGCCGCCGAGCTACTCGACCGGCGCCTACGCCAGACTCAAAGCTGAGCGTGCAGCGCGGCCTCAGCGGCGCCGAGCTCCGACTGCGGCAAGATCGCGGTCGCGCGGAGCGGGCTCGTGAACGTGAGGAGTGGGCGCTCGCCCACCGATTGTGCAAAACGAGCCAGCTCGAGCGGCTCCGCACCGGCGCCGACACCGACCCAGCTCACGCTGCCGACGCCGGTCGTAATCTCCAAGCCGGGGACGCGTTCGGCGAGCGACCGCAGCGTGGCCGCAGCGCTCGGCACCGCCGAAAGGGCGAGCGTCGCGCGCAGAGCGCCGTCCACGTAGACGCCGTCGCGCAGCAAGAGCTCCGACGCTTCCGCGGCCGCGAACAGCGAAGCGAGCGCGCGCGCGGGACAACTTAGTAGCGCGAGGTGGCGATCCACGACCACGGCTCGCGCTTGCGTACCGGACGAGGCATGGACGCGCGTTTGCAGGCCCTCGCCGCGCGTCGCGTAGTCCTCGGTCTTACGCGCCAAGATGGCGATGTTTTGGCGCTTCGCCCACTCCACCGCGCGCGCGTGCAGCACCTTCGCGCCGCTCTCCGCCATCTCCTGCATCGTGGCGAAGTCCAGCTCCGGCAGGTGACGCGCGTCCGGCACGCTGCGTGGGTCGGCCGAGTAGACGCCGTCGACGTCGCTATAAATTTCGCAGCGCTCCGCGGACAGGGCGGCCGAAAGCGCGACCGCGGTCGTGTCCGAGCCGCCGCGGCCGAGCGTCGTTATCTCGCGGCGATAGCTCATGCCCTGGTAGCCCGCCACGATCACGATCTTGCCGTGATAGAGCTCGTCTTCGATGCGATGCGGTCGCACCTCGATGATGCGTGCGTCGAAGTGGCGGTCGTTCGTGATGATGCCCGACTGAGAGCCGGTCAAGCTCACGGCCGGCTCTCCGCGCGCCTGCACGGCGATGGAGAGCAGCGCCATGCTGGTGCGCTCGCCCACCGAGAGCAACATGTCCAGCTCGCGTCGCGGTGGAGAATTGCCGCCGCCGCCAGTTTCAGCGGCGCGCTGCGCGAGGGAGAGCAGCTCGTCCGTCGTTTTGCCCATCGCGCTCACGACCACGACGACGGAGTGGCCCGCGCGCTTGGTCGCGACGACCCAGTCCGCCACCTTGGAGAGCTTCTCCAGGTCCGCGACCGAGGAACCGCCGTATTTTTGCACGACGATGGCCATGGTTCATCGCTACCAGCCGGCGCCGGTCGCGGCCAAGTTCGGGGTGCTAACGCGGGGCGGTGAGGCGCACGAGGCCGTAGCCGCCAGCGGACCACAGTTTGCCGTCATGCCAGAGTAACGCCGCAGTGCGGCCGCTCTCTTCCGCGTCTTCCTCCGGCGCCGCCGTGAGCGCGGCAATTCGCTGGGCCTCGCCGCTCCGCGGGTCCACCGCGATGAGCTCCGTTACGTCCTTGCTCTCGCGGTAGAGTGCGGCAAAAACGGAGGGCTTTCCTCCGTGCTCGCCGAGAGCGATGGCGGTGAGGTTCACGGCGCCGGTTACGAGCCGGAAGGTCGCGCCGGCGTCCGCGGAGACGGCCAGACCTCGCTCCCCGTCCGCGAGCGCGATGACGTCGCCGCGGAAGGCGAGCAGCGGAGCGCCCCCGAGGGCTACGGTTTGGGCGGGCTCGGTAAGCAACCGCTCGCGAAAGCTGCTGCCTCCGTCAGAAGAGAGCTGCAGCGCCGGGCGGCGTGAGAGGACGAGGAGGGCGAGCTCCGCGCCGCTGCCACCCAGCGCCTGGACGGCGCCGCCGGTCTCATGCAGCTCCCAGGTCTCTCCGCGTCTTCGTAGGAGCGCGCCATTCCGCAGCCGCGCCCACAGTGAGTAACGCCCGAGGGCCGCCGCTAGCTCCACGAGCTCCCCGCCGCTGCCGCGCGTCAGCTCGGGCGCCTCTTGGAAGCAGATCGCGCCGTTCGGCTTCGCCTCCATCAGGCCGCGAGTGGTGGAGAGCACGCTCACCTCGGGGGTGACGGCGAGCGACGTGACCTTCGTGCCGGGCGGTAACTCGTCGCTCCGACGCTCGTGGCCGAAGCGCATCAAGTGCTCGCCGGCGGCGAGCACGTCCGTTCCGTCCGTCGCGAGCGCGCTGCAGCTCGATGCGAGCAACAGGTACTCCGCGTCGTAGGGCGGCCCTTCCGGGATCGCGCCTTCCGGCGCGCTCGGCAAGAACGCGCGCTCCAATTCGGGGCCGGCCTCGCCATCTCCGGCTTCGACGATCAAATCGGGCAGCGCCTCCAAGCCGTCGTCGCCGAGCTCGGCGGGAGTGCTTGGCTCGTCGTTTTCGAGCGGGGCTTGTACGAGCTCGTCGAGCTCGTGAGCGGCCGCGTCCACCGCCTCGTCGTCGCTGCCTTCCGGAACCTCCGGTAGCGAATCCACCAAGCCGGCTTCGCCGATGTCCAGATCGCTCGCGGCTTCGTTACTGCCGAAATCGGTCAGCACCTGGATGTCGACTTCGAACGTGTCGACGCGGCTCGCGTCTTCGGGCGCTTCCGCGTCCTCGCCGATCGTAAGCTCGAAGGTTCCGACGTCGACGTCGTCACTTTCGTCGCTTTTGTCGAGGTCGGGGAGCACGACGAGCTCGTCGGCTTGGGGAGAACGAGGAACGGCGGCCACGAGCGGGAGGGTAGCAGAGCGAGGCTTTCCCGCGAGCCTTCCAATACCGTAGCGATCGAGCTATGGCTGCGGCGTGCCTGCGACGCCGCTCATCGATCACGACCTCATTTCCCGCAAAGTGCTGGTGCGGGACAAGGACGTCGTTTTCGTCAAGGGGATCTTCGAAGCGAGTGAAGGTCTGGGCGCCCTGTTCGCCGAACGGGGTGGCGAGCTGATCATTTCAGCGCCGCTGTCGCGCGAAAAAGAGCTGGACGAATTGCTCACGGATCTGCAGCAAGAATTGCAGGCCGAAGTGAGCCATCTACCGTTGCCCGCTGTGGGCTGATGCTTTAGCGTCCTCGCACCGTGGCCCACCCGCCGCTCGAGCCCTCCATTTCGTCGAAGCTCTCCGGAGCTGCCGCCGACCGCACGCCGCTGCCCGAGCCGGGGCGCGGTACGGACTCGCGCGTGCTCGACGCGTGGTGCGAGTGGCTCGGTGCCCTCGCGACGGACGCAGAGGCTGCCCTCGCCGCCGCCATCGCCTACCGTGAGCTGGACGCGAAGGGCCGTACGTCGTGGCTCAACGCGCTCGAGCAGGACTCAGTGCGGCTCAAGGTGCCGCGCATCGCCGTGTACGCGCCCCTCCTGGCGGTGGAGTCGGACCCGGAGCGGCGCGATCGCATCACGTTCGCCATGGGCCCGGCCCAAGCGGAGGCGACGCCGCGAGCGGCCGTGCAGGCGCTCTCTGCGCTCCGCCCGGACGGCCTGCGGATCGCCACCATCATCGTCCCGCTTTACCTGGATTTCGTGCAGGTTTTGGCCTGCGCCTACCGCCCGGAGCGCGGCTTTTCTTGGGTGCGTCACGACCCCATCGTGGACGCGCAGCGTGCTCCCCGGCCCGGGCACGAGCTGGAAGGCGCCACGCTGGAGCGCTCCCCCCTCAAGTCGCTCATCGACGAGCTGTCGCACGCAGTGCTGTCGCACCGACGCAGCGGTCGGGAGCTGCCGGAGGCGCTGCGCGTCTTCGCGGACTTGTTCGGGCCCAACATCGGCGGGTCGACCCCGCCGCCGTCCTCCGCTCCGTGAGCCTCCGCGGAGCCGTCTTCGCGGTGGTGACCGCGCTCGCGTCGTCGGGGTGCTTCGTTCGCGAAGGCGAGCCAGCGCGCGCTTCCGAGCGAGCCGCCGGCGAGCCCGTCCAGTTTACGTTCGGCACCCTCCAGGGCGAAGAGCTCTCGAGCGATACGACGCGCGGCCGGACCACCGCGCTGCTCTTCGTCACGACGTACGACCTGCCGTCTCAGGCCGAGGCACAATTGCTGCGGGACGTACTGGCCACACACAAGCCGCGCGCCAATGGCGTCATCGTGATGATGGAGCCACCGCGCGCGGCGGATCTCGCCCAGGTGTGGGCCAAGTCGATCAACGTCGACCTACCGATTGCGATGGCGAGCCCCACGCTCATGTCCGGCGACAGCGAGCTCGGCCGTGTCAACGGCGTGCCCACCCTCATCGTGCTGGACCGCCGCGGAAGGCTGCCTCGCCCTGGAAGTAAAAATTCGAGCCGTTGTCGGCGAGGATCATTCCGTACTTCTTCATGCCATTGAGCACGGTTTGCGCGCTCGGGCTGAGGCCGGACACGTCGTAGTCCGCCCGGAGCCGCACTCGCGTCCCCATGGGGGGGCCGTCGTTGGGATCGCAGCCGTCCGGCACCGCGTAGTGCGACGCCGGTTCGACGTACTTGTTCGTCGTGCAGTCGAGCGTGAAGCGTAGCGCGTGCGTGACCTCACCTCCGCGCACCTCGTCGTAGCGGAGCAGCCCCGGCGCGATCGCGAGACCGGCCGCGTCCGCCGACGTCCAGCCTTCCGGGCGCTGACCGTAGCCGAGCTCGTTCAAGTCCCACTTCGCGCCGTTGCCGCAGTGCCAGCCGTCGCCCCGGTACTCGCAGGCGTACCCTTCGAACAGCAGGCACGTACCTTGTTGGAGCACCAGCAAGTGGCAGTCTCCGTCGCAGCTCTCTGGCGAGTTGCCTTCGATGATGACGTCCGCAGGTCCTGGGAAGGGATACGGGCCTTCGTCGCTCTCTTCCGGATACCAGTCGAACGTCACCGGTGCGAGTGGCTGCGTCTCCGGCACGACGTTGATCGGGATCCCGTAGAGCTCTTCGCCGTCTACGCCGTAGTCCGGGTGGATGCGGGCGTCGCCGACTAGGTCTTGCACCTTTTGGGTCCACGCCGCGTCCACCGCGACGCTCGAGACGTCCAAGTTCCAGTGGTCCGCGGCGGGGAACATTTGGCAACCGCCGACCTCGCCGGGCTTACCGGGAACGACCGGGGGTGAGCCGCCGCGGCTCGAACCGCCATTCGCGCTCGCGCCGCCAACGCTCGGGTTGCCGGCTCCGCCGCCGTTTTTGCCCGCGGCTCCGCTCGCGCCACCTTGCCCGGAGCCGCTCTGACTCGAGCCGCCCGAGGACGACCCACCAGCGCCTGCGGGCGCGGCGGAGTCATCCGAGCAACTCGGCAGAGTGACGAGGCACGAGACCGCGCAAAGGAGCTGGAAAGTTTTCCCCATAGTCCTCTCATCGTCGCCCCGTCACCTACAATTAGCAAGCTGGAGTTGGGCCCCAACTTGCCCCAATGCGAGCACCGAAGTTAAAAACGTAGCTGAGCCGTGAGCGAAGAAGAGCGCAAGAGCAGTGTTCGCAACTCGCTAGAAGGCGTCGGGCGGGAAGCCGCCGCTATCGCCCGTCAAGCGACGCTCATTTACAAGGATGTGCGCGGCGCGCGGCCGATGTGGGTTCGCGCCGATCGCGACGTCGTGATGTTGGTGCACGGCTTGTTCGCTACTGCAGGCGTGCTCCGTCCGCTTCGCCGAGAGATTGAAGCGCGTACGGGAGCCTTCACGACGAGCTTCACCCATCCCCCCGGCCCCGGCATCTCCCGAGTCGCGCGGGACATCGCCACGGCCGTGCGCGCCATCTCCGGAGACGTGCGCATTCATTTAGTCGGCCACAGCATTGGTGGCCTTGCGGTGCGCTACTTCGTGCAGGAGCTGGGCTCGGATCCGCGCGTGGTGCAGACCGTCTCCATCGGCAGCCCTTTCGGCGGCGCTCCCCCGGCGCGCTTATTTCCGGCGCCGGTGGGCCGGGACATCGCCCCCGGTAGTGAGCTGCTCGACCGGCTCGCGCGCGGCGCGCGGCACCGCCTGATCGTCCCCCACCTTTCCATCGACGGGCAGGAGGACCACGTCGTGCCGAGCGGCGCGTTCCTCGCTGCGGGCGAGCGACTGAGCGTGCCCGGCTGCGGGCACAATTCGCTCATCTACCACCCGCGCGTGGTGGCGGAGGTAGTGACCCGCGTCACTCGCGTGCAAGCCGCCGCGTCGGTGCGGGACGCGCGCGACGTGGGCTGAGCTCCGTCACTCGCAGAGGTCGCCGCCCAGCGCGGAAGCGCAGGCAGTCTCGTCTTCGAACGCGCGCGCCGTGTACAGCACGCGGCAGTTCAGCGCCTTGCTACTCTCGCCGTTCGCAACCGAGTACTCGGAGTCCAGCTCCGACTCGTCCAGGTCGTTGCAAGCGTCCAGACAGCTGGAGCTCGAACCGGGCCCAGCCGCGAATGCTTCAGGGCACGCGGCTTCGACCAATCGGCAGTACGACTCGCAGTTGGCTCGGACGCCGGTCTCCTCGTTGTCTTTGCCGCAGTGGCCGTCGCCGGTGGGGCCGGCGTGGTAACAGTGCGTGGCCGGGTCGAGCGTCGAGGCGAAAGAATGGTAGCGACGGCAGCCGACGTTGTTGCCCATCCGGTCGTCGTTGGTGCCCGGTTCGAGGGCGTCGCACACCGCCAGGCACTGCTCGGGAGATTCGTATTGGGTGAGCTCGCCGTCGCAGGCGGCCATCACGATCTGGCAGTACTCGGGACACGTCGGCGGCTTGTCCGGCTTGCCCGCGCAATACGGCTGTGCGGGAGGGATGGGCGCATGCGAGCAGTGCGTGTCCGGCAACGTCGTCGAAGACACCGTGTGCACGAGCCGGCACTCGATGCTGTCGCCATCGTGGTCCCGCGTTACGTCGAAGCTGTCTTGATCCGTGACGCCGCGGCAGGCCTTCAGGCAAGAGTCGGTGCTCGTGTAGAGGTAGTCGTCCGGGCACACCTCGGGGTAAACCTGGCAGTACGCGTCGCAGTCGCTGCCGCAGACGTCGTTACCGCCCGGGCCTGCCGCCTTGCAGTGGCTGTCCGGCTCCAGCTTGGCGAAGCTGGCCTCGCGAGTGCGGCAAGCAACCGTGTTCGGCTCCGGCTCGAGCGAATCGCCGGGATCCAAGTAGCGGCAGAAGCCGAGACAGCCAGCGAGGTCGTTGTAGACCGCGTTTTCACCGACGCAGTTCTGGAGCACGGCGTTGCAATAGTCTTTGCACTGCTTGCTGTCCGCGGGCCTGGCGCTCGGATCCAGCTCGCGCTCTTCGATGCCGGCAATGGCCTGACAAGCGCCGAGGGCCAGCGCGACGAGGGAGAAGCCGATTAGTTGGGACAGCGCTGCGCGACGCATTCTCAGAACCTCCCGGAGATGCTGGCCGCGGCCGCACCCGGTGAAAGTAAGGGCACGAGCGCGACGCGCTCCGTATCGCTGCGGCCGCCGGTCAAGTACAAGACCGCGCCCACCGCGACCAGGCCCGCGCCCAGCGCGAACGCGATGTTGCTGGCGGAGGCGTTGTCACGCGCCTCGTTGGTGAGGTCGACGCCGACCTGATTGCTGCAGAAGCCTTCTTTGGGGCAGTGCTGCTCGGCATCGCTGTTCTGGCTGATGGCCCGAACACCGAAGTAGCCGCCGAGGCCGACGCCGATGATCCCGACGCCGCCGGTCACGATGCCCAGCGTCTGTTGCGTCGTGAGACCACCGCTCGACTTGGCCGCGGGAGCCAAGGGTGCGGGGCTCATGGCGCCGGCCTCACCGCTAATGGGAGGCGCCGCGGTTGCGCCTTCTGGCGCCTTGACGAGCGCTGGCACGCGCACGCTCGCGCTCGCGCCGCCGGCTTCGACCTTGATTGGCGCGGTCCACGTCTCGTAGCCGGGGGCGGTGACGTCGATCCGGTACTCGCCGGGATCCACGGGGAGGGGCGTGCCGTAAAGGGAGGGCTCGAGCCGCTGCGAGCCGCGCTTCACGACCACGCCGGGAATTTTCGCCACGTCCGGCGCAAGATCGATCGACAGCCGGCTCAGCTTGGGATCCAGCTCCTGGGCTCGGGCTGCGGCGACGCGCGCGCGGTCCGCTTGGTTGCTGTTCGTCGCCAGCGACGCCGCCTCGCGAAACGTCGCCCACGCGCTGGCGGTCTTGCCCACGCGTTCGTAGCACTCGCCCAAGTAGAGCAACGTGCCGACCGCGGGATCGATGCGCTCGCTCTCCTCGAGCTTGGGGCACGCGTCGGCGAAGCTGCCCGACTTCATCAGTCGCACGCCGCTATCGAATAGCGCTTCGGCGGCGGCCTTGTCGGATGCGCCGGTTTGGGCGAGCGCTGGCGCGGCGCTCAAAGCGAGCAGACAAGCAGGGGCGAGAGCAGCGAGGCGACGCAAGCGTCCGGGACCGGCCATATTCCGGTTTTTACTCCAAACTCAGCGCCGACCGCCGAAATCCGTGATGCCGCCGCTCGGCTTGACCGGCGCGGGCGCCGGCTCCGAGGTTTTCGGGTCGGGCTTTGCGGCCGGAGCCTTGGCCCCGACGGGCCTCGGTTTGGCGGGGACGAGCGGCGCGCTCACCGGGACGGGGCTCGGCGCCGCCGCGATGGACGGCTCCGCCGAGGTCGTCGCCACGGCGATCGGAGCGGCTGGCTCGACGACGTCGACGTTGGCGGGCACCGGCGCGGGCGACGGTGGGGCCGCTCCGCGCGCCGGCTCGGCGCTGGGGGACGCGGGCGCAGCTTTTTCCCCGGTTCCGCCCTGGGCCGCCCACAGCCCGACCGCACCCGCCAGCAGGGCCGCGGCGCCGCCGATGAGCAGGAGCGGCCCGCGTCGTTTCTTCGGCGCTGGCGCCATACCGGAGCCCCCCCACGAGTTCACGGTGGGCTCGATGTGATGGAGCACGGCGGCGGGAGTGACGTTGAGCGGTGTGATCGGCACCGACGCGAGCGGTGACGTCACGTGCGGCAGCGAAGGCGACATTCCGGACGTGACCATCCCGGACATCGTCACGTCCGTCACGCCGAGCACGCGCTCGGCGCGCTCCACGTGAATGTGGCTGTCCGGCAGCGCGTACGGCAAGAGCGCGCGCCCGAGCTCGAAAACGGTGGCGAAGCGGTGGTTGCGATCCTTCATCAAGCAGCGGAGCACCGCTTGTTCCAACCCCTCCGGAATTTCTGGACGATGCTGGCGCAGAGGAATTGGATCGTCGTGCAGGAGCGCGGCGCACAGCTGGGGGATCGAGTCTCCCGTGTACGGCGGCTGCCCCGTGAGCATCTCGTACAACATGGCGCCGAGGGACCAAATGTCGGCGCGGGTGTCCACGTCCTTGGCGGAGCGCATTTGCTCCGGCGCCATGTACAGGGGCGAGCCGATGAGCGCGGCCGTCTTGGTGAGCGACAGCTCCTCGACCGAGCTACCGGTGAGCGCCTTGGAGATGCCGAAGTCCAGCACCTTCACGCGCCGTGAGCCGTCCGCACGGCGAGCGAGGAACAGGTTGCCGGGTTTGAGATCGCGATGCACGACGCCGGCGGCGTGCGCTTCGGCAAGGGCCTCGATCGCCTGCAGCACGAACTCCACCGCGCTGCTGATGGGCAGCACGGTGAGGCGACGCAGCTCGTCGGCGATGTCGTTCCCTTCCAGGAACTCCATGACCATGTAGGGCAAGCCGGTGTCGAGCGTGCCGACGTCCAACACGCGCGCCACGTGCTCGCTCCGAATCTTGGCCGCGGCGCGTGCTTCGCGCCGGAAGCGCTCCGCGGCGTCGGGGCGCTCGGCGGCGGCTTGGCTCAGGAACTTGACCGCGACGCGCTGCTCCAGGTCGTTGCGGAACGCGGACACGACGACCCCCATGCCGCCGTAGCCCAGCACCTTTTCGACGCGGTACTTGCCGGCGAGCAGGTCGCCTTCTTGAACCGGTGCCTCCATGAGCTGACCGCGAAGGCTAGCTCAGTTTTGCCTCAAAGGCTTATTACTTTGGGCGATACGCGGGGTGGGGGTTCGGAAACCAGCTCTCGCCCGAGAGGCGGTAAACGGTGAGCCTGGCGAAATCTATACCCAAGCTAGCCGCAAAGTGGCGGCCGTCGTTGGTGCCGAGACCACCGCCCACCGACAGGGTGAGACCCCATGGGCCGCCCAAAACCACAGCTGCCTGCCCGCCCGTAGACTCTTCACCCCAACCTCTGCGGTACGGCCCCGCGTCGATCGCCAGACCCAGTCTGCCGGTCGCGAAGCCTTGAGACGCGACGCGCAGGGCGAGCGCCAGGTCCGTGCCCTCGCCGAAGAGGGTGTGGAACTTGAACATCCCGCCCACCACGAACGGCCGGCTGGGAGTCGTGCCCATGCCGGCCTCGATCGAGAGCGCGGGGGCGAGCTTCATCTCGAAGCCCTCCTGCTTGAAGGCGGTAGGACCTGCGCCGACGAAGGCCCAAGACGAAACGTCGGCGTGCGCAGGAGATGCGAGCGCGAGCAGAGCGCACGCGCCCAAACCGGAGGCAAGGAGCTTCATGGATTATTAAACCGAGGCCAACGCCGCGACGAGGCGATCCAAATCTTCGCGGCGGTGCTTCTCGGTGACGGCGATGAGCAAGCAGTCTTTGCGCGCCGGATCTTGGCGACCCAGATCGTAGCCGGCGATGATGCCTTGCGCTTCGAGCTTGCGACATACCGCGCTCGCGTCTCCACCGCGCACGCGCACGGCCAGCTCGTTGAAGAACGGCGCGGCCGCGAACGCCGAAGCGTAGCCGGGCAGCTCCAAGATGTTGCGGCGCAGGTAGCGCGCCTTCGCGAGGCACTGCTTGCCCGTTTCCACGAAGCCGGTCTTGCCCAGCAAGCTCGCGCGAATCGCGAGCGACAGCGCGAGCAGGCCTTGGTTGGTGCAGATGTTGCTCGTCGCGCGCTCGCGGCGGATGTGCTGCTCGCGCGTGGAGAGGGTGAGCACGAAGCCACGCTCGCCGTCGTGGTCCACGGTTTCGCCACAAATCCGGCCGGGAAGCTGCTGCAGGTACTGCCGGTCGTCCCGGCACGCGAACAATCCCACACCCGGACCGCCGAACTGCGGTGGGCAGGCCAGCGCTTGCCCTTCACCGACGCAAATATCCGCGCCGAGTGCGCCGGGCGCCTCCACCACGGAGAGCGCGTACGGCTCACTCACGGTCGCGATGAGCAACGCGCCGCGGTCGTGGGCGAGCTTGGCCAGCGCGGTCAGGTCGGGCAGCGAGCCGTAGAAGCTCGGGTAGCCCACGATGATGGCGGCTACGTCATCCGTGAGCGCGGCCGCGAGCTGCGCGGCATCCGCGGTGCCCGCCTCGCTGATACCAACCTGCTCCGTCGACGTGTCCTCGCGGCCCGCCATGTACGTGACGGTGGTGCGCCGGTAGTCCGGATGCACGCAGCCGCTGAGCAGCACCTTGCCGCGCTTGGTGAGTCGGCACGCCATCAGCGCCGCTTCTGCGGTCGCGCTCGCGCCGTCGTACAGGCTCGCGTTGGCGAGCGGCAGCCCGTAAAGCTCGCTGACGATGGTCTGGAACTCCCAGATCGCCTGCAGCGTGCCCTGCGCCACCTCGGGCTGGTACGGCGTGTAAGCCGTATAAAATTCGCTCCGCAGCAGCAGCTGGTCCACCGCGGGCGGCACGTGGTGCTGGTACATGCCCGCGCCCAAGAATGAGAGCAGCCCCGCGCCGCCGCTCTTCTTCGACAGCTCCGCCAGGTGCCCCATGAGCTCGGGCTCGGCGAGAGCCGGCTCGAGCGCGAGGCTCCGCTCGAAGCGCGCCTCGGGCGGGATCGTCGCGAACAAGTCGTCGAGCGAAGGGCGCCCGACGACGCTCAGCATCTCCGTGATCTCGGCCTCGGTGTGGGGGACGTAGCGCATCAGTGCGCCGACTCTTCCAAGTGAGCGGCGTAAGCGGCTGCGTCGAGCAAGCCGGCGGCTGCGCTCGCGTCGTCCGGCGTGATCGCGATCATCCACGCCTTGCCCCAGCAGTCTTCGTTCACGAGCTCGGGCGCGTTCTCGAGCGCGGGGTTGACGCGCGTCACCTTACCGCTGACTGGCGCGAACAAGTCGCTCAGCGTCTTGACGCTCTCGATGGTGCCGAAGGCCTTGTGGGCCTCCACGCGATCGCCGGCCTTCACGTCGAGGCTCACGAGGGTGATGTCACCGAGCGCGTCCACCGCGAACGCGGTGATGCCGACGACGAGCTCCGCGCCTTCGGCGAGCGTCCATTCGTGGTCTTTGGTGTACTTGCGGTCTTGCTTGACTTCTTTGGCTTGGCTCATGTTCAGGCGGCTCCGGCAGCGGGCTTACGCTTGTAAAAAGGGGTTTTGACGACCTTGGCCTCGATGGATTTGCCGCGGCAGTCGACCAAAAATGAAGTGTCTACGGCCGCCATCGCCACCGGCAGGTAGCCGAGGCCGATGCTCTTGCCGAGCGTCGGGGAGGGGCCGCCAGACGTGCACAGGCCAATGACGTCGCCGCTCGTGGAAAGCAGCCGGTAGCCGTGCCGTGCGATACCGCGGCCCACCATTTCGAAGCCGACGATGGTGCGCGTCGGTCCATCGGCTTTCGCCTTGGCGATCGCGTCACGCCCGAGGAAGCCGTTCGGCTTGGTAAGCTTCACGACCCAGCCGAGCCCCGCTTCGATCGGGTTCGTCGTCTCGTCGATCTCGTTACCGTACAGCGAAAGGCGCGCTTCGAGCCGCAAGGTGTCGCGCGCGCCCAAGCCAATCGGCTCCGCGCCGAGCGGCGCGCCCGCCTCCAGCAACGCGCGAAACAGCCCCGCGGCAGCGGAGTTCGGGCAAAACAGCTCCACGCCGTCTTCGCCCGTATAGCCGGTGCGTGCGATCGTGACCGGCGCGCCTGCGAGCGTTCCATCCGCAAAGCGAAACGACCGCAGCTGGCTCACGTCCACGCTCGAGCCCGCGAGCCGCAGCAGCTCGAGCGCCCGCGGCCCCTGCACGGCGATGAGTGACGTGTCGTCGCTCTCGTCCTGAAACTCAGCGCTCCCCGCGAGCGCGGCGCGAAAATGCTCCGCGATCTTCGGGCGGTTGCTCGCGTTGCACACCACCAGCACCTCGGTCGGGCTGCGGCGGTACACGATGAGGTCGTCCAAGATGGTGCCCTGGGCGTTGCAACAGCACGTGTAGACGGCCTGCCCGTCCTCGGCCTTCGATAAATCGTTCGTGATGAGCGCGTTCACGGCCGAAAGCGCCCCCGGACCGGTAACGCGCAGCTCGCCCATGTGGCTCACGTCGAAAAGGCCCACGCGCTCGCGCACCGCCGCGTGCTCGGCCGCGATGCCCTTGTACTGAATGGGCATCTCCCACCCCGCGAACGGCACCAGCTTGGCGCCCAGCCGAACGTGCTCAGAGTAGAGAGGGGTGCGCGAAAGCTTTTCGTCGGCCAAGGAGGGCCGAGTAGCGCGGCCCAAGTCTCGTTACAAGGGCCGCCGCACGCTCCCGGTCCGGTTGCGGGGACCGAGGGCAGGCCGCCCGGCCCGGCTCCGGCCCGTTTGGCTCAAAATCGCGTAACTTCAGGCTTTAGCTGGCGGCATGCTAGCGTTTACGACCGTGGCTTCTGGGCGAGTTCTGATCATCGAGCAAGAGGAGTGGGAGGCCACGCTGCTCGCGAAGTTCCTGAGTGAGGCTGGCTTCGAGGTGCACGTGGCAGGCGAGGCGCGCGCCGGGTTCGACAAGGTGCGCGAGCTTCAGCCCGACTGCATTCTCTGCAGCGTCAACCTGCCGGACATCGACGGCTTCTGGGTCGCACGGCGCGTGCGCACCGAGCCGACGCGCGTCGCCACCACGCCCTTCTTGTTTCTGACGGACGCGGACGACACCGAATCCCGCCTGCAGGGCCTCAACGTCGGTGCGGATTTGTACCTCACCAAGCCCTTCCGCAACGAAGAGGTCGTGGCCCAAGTCGGCGCGCTCATCGACATGGCCAACCGCCTCCGCAAGCAGCGCGACAAGCTTTCGTCGGACGGCCCGGCTTCGTCTGCCGTCGGTGCCGCGTTCACGGGCGACGTCGCGCAGATGTCGGTGGCCACCGTGCTGACCCTGCTCGAGCTCGAACGCCGCAGCGGTCGCTTGAAGGTGAGCGGGGAAGCCGGCAAAGTCGCGCTCCTCGAGCTCGCCGACGGCAAGTTCGCCTCCGGCACCCTGGACGGCAAGCCCTGGGCGTCCACGGAGCTGCTGCGCGAGGTGCTGCGTTGGAAGAAGGGAAGCTTCAGCTTCCGCGGCTCGCAGGGGGGCACCGCGAGCGACTCCGGCGAGCAACAGAAGATCGGCGGGCTGTTGCTCGAAGCGATGCGTCTCGAAGACGAGTCGCGACGATAACTCGCACGGGTGGGGCCAACGAACCCGGTCCCGCCGCGGCACGAACGCTGCAACGCACCGCTTCCCGCCGCGGAGTCCTCAGCGCGAACCCTCTGCTTCCCCGCCTGTGCCTCCGGTCTCCGCGTCTCCTGTGATCTCGGCCCCGCCCAGGCGGAGAAGCTCATTCCAGGCTTTTCAAGTCCAGGGGGCGGCCGTCGGGCGTCATGCCTGCGGCGCGCCAGCGCTCCGCGTCGGTCAGGTTCGGCGGTGGAGGCGGCGGCGGCGTGGTGTCTTTGAGCACCAGGCGCGTGTACGAGCCGTCCGGCAGCACCTCGATGGTGTAAACGCGATCGGCCGGGCCGCGCTTGATGCGTGCCATCGGGAAGACGGTACGCGCCGCGCCGATCTCCACGTGGGAGACGCTGACTTGCTCGCGCACGTAGTTGGCAAGCGCTTCGGGGGAGACGTGCCCGCGCACGTAGGTGCGATCGTTCAGTCGACTCTCGACCTCCATGCCGCGCGGGATGGCAAAGCCGTACACCTCGACGTTGCTGGGCGCGAGCTCGTCGGGCGCGAGGTGGTCGAGCGGCACCGCCTCCGCACTGCCGACCGCGGAGGGGGCGGGGGCGGGCGCGGGGCGTTTGGAGCAAGCGCACGCCAGCGCGAGGCACGAGCCAAGGAGGAGCCGGGCGCGCTTTGCCACGGGACCGATTATTCGACGATGGAGGCCCAGGAGTCTACGACAAGCGACGCGGCGGGCTGCTTGAGGTCGATGGTGACGCCCTTGCTGCCGCCGGAGTTGATGGGCGTGACGCCGGGCTTGTTGCTGGTGGAGGCCTTGTCGCCGGTGGGCACGAACAGCTGGTATTTGCCGCTGGAGGGCGTTCCCTTGAGGATGCTGCCGTTCGCGAAGAAGCCGCTATCGGCGCCTTCGTCCAGGTTCTCGCACGTGGGCTGCTGGGCGACGGCGACGCCGGAGAGGAAGCCCTTGGCGTCGTTCCCGAGCAGCGTGGACGCTTCGATGTAACCGCCGCTACTGATGAGCAGCGAGAGGGAGGGCGAGACCACGCCGCCCTTGCCGGCTGCTTCTTTGTTCGGGTCCAGGTAGTGCATGCCCCACACCTTGCCGCTGCCGGAGCTGCACACGTCGTTGGTGGCGGGCGGGCCGACGGTGGAGAAGAAGAGGTCGCCGTTGAACAGAGCCATCTCCCCGATCACGCGATCTCCGGAGAGGGTGTTTTTGAGGGCGAGGTGCCAGTTGACGATCGGGGCGAGCTTCTTACGGTCCGCGCTCGGCTTCTCGGTGAGCGACCAGACATAATTGGCAAGGCCCGGCGCGGCGCCGATGGCTTCTTGATCGCCGGTCGAGAACGCCACCGTGAGGTTGCCGGTGCGATCCACCGAAACGATGGGCGCGGCGATGATCGGCTGGCCGTCATTGAACGCGTGCCCGAAGTCCGGCGTGGCTTTGGGGAAGCCGTCGAAGAACAGCTCGAGAACCCAGTCTTTGGGGTCGCCCGCTTTCGAGGCCAGGTTGAGGCGCCACATGGTGCCGTCCTGGTCGCCGATGAACACGCGATCCGCGACCGCGCCCACGTCCGCGGGGTAGGCCACGGGCTGACCCGTCATGGGCGAGTCAATCTTGGAAGCGGTGACGAGCGTGCTGAGCAGCCCAGGAACTTCGCTCGCGTCTCGGCGGAAGGTGCGGATGATTTCGCCGCTGTCGAGCCGGACCACGGTGAGTGAGCGCGCGCGAACGGCGGTGTTGGCGTAGCAGGGAATGGAGTCGCGCGGCTCGGGGATGCCGTTGACGGTGAGGTCCGTAAACGAAGTCTCCGCCCGCTTGCAGCCCGCGTACGGAGAAGGACCGGCGGTACCGGGCTCGCCGTAACCGCCGGGGAGGACCGCGACCGCTACTTCCCGCCCGTCCAAGTAAGCGGTGGTGACGAGCGGCGTGCCGCCGCCGCGCCCGAACAGCGGATTACCCGCGCTGTCGGTCACGAGCTGCCAGAGAAACTGCGGACCCGCGACGGGATCCGTGACGTCCACCGCGAAGTAGCCGGGACGCTGGGTGCCGTAGCTTTGCACCAAGATGGTGCGCCAGGTGCCGGCGCCGCCGCGCGCCTGATCCAGCGTGCGCTCCAGCTTGAACTTGTAGACAGGTTGCGAGGCGTCGACGGTCGCGACGACGTCTTTGATGGATGGCGTGCCGTCCAGCAAGAGCTGGTGCGAGGCCGGGTAGAGCGTGGGAATGCCGGTGAGCGCGCCAGGCGGGATGAAGGCCCAGAGCTCGTTCGAGGTCTGGGTGTTGACCTTCATGGCCTCCGACGTGTCGTTTTTGTCGACCTGCGCGATCTTGAACGCGTGCAAGAACCCGTCGTTCGAGGAGGCGTAGAGGACGGACGGTCGCTTGGCTTTGAGCTGCGCGGTGACGAACGCCTGGTAACTCTGATCGACCAGGAACGCCGAGGGACGGCCCGCGACGGCCTTGGGGATGGAGTGGTAAATCTCCGACATCAGGCTGCAGTCGTCGCTGCCGACGCCGCCTCTGCAGCGCTGGAATACCTCGCTCGCGTCACTCACGCCGAGCAGCCACTTCATGTAGCGCGAGCGGCACGCGGCTGCGGTCAAGCCGACACAGGTCGTGTCCGTCACCTTGATTGCCTCGGGCGTCGTGGCGGTCACGATCGCGGCGGGCGCGCCGAACACCTGCGTGCCCGCGTAATTGCCCACGCCGTCCGTCACGGTGGCGGCCAGGTGAGGGCGCATGCTCGCGTCCGACTTCGCGGGGGCGGTGCCGATGACGGTGTAGACCCGACGCTCGTTGAGCGGAGACGAGCTCAAGTTGTCGGCGAAGCGGTCACCTTTGGATGCGTCCGGCTCTTTGAGCACCGGCTTGGGCGTTCCGCCGTTCGCGTCCACCTCGCACACGTAGCGCCCGCGGTTGAGCTCGCCGCGCCAAGGCTGGTCGAGCTTGCCCGGCTTGAACGCGGCCGCGAACCGGAACGCGCGCGCGAACACGCGGTCGCTGGTCGGAGACACGAAGCCCGAGCCCGACGCGCTGACGAACGGGGTGCGGGTCGTCGACTTGAAGTTGGAGCCAATGGCTTGCGAGAGCTGCGCGCGGAGCTCGTCGCGGTTGGCCGCGAAGTGCGCGCGGCTCCAGTCCGCGTCCTTGGAGTCGGCGGGCGGCTTGGGAGGGCCGCCGGCGGCGGCGATACGATTGAGCGCGCAGCACGCCTGGAGGGCGGAGTCGTTCAGGTTCGTGGTGCAGACGGGATTGCTCGGATCGATCGCCGAGCAGCTCGTGGGCGAGCCGTTGAGCGTCACCGTCGGTAGCGCGAAGCCGATGACGTAGATGTAGTAGCCGAGGGACTTCAGCTTCTGGGCGATGTCTTCGGTCTTGTCGTAGGGGCAACCGTTCGGCTCGCAAGAGGGCCGAAGGTCCATGTTCGGCTGACCATCCGAGAGCAGGATGATCGCCTTGTTGCGACAATCCTTGGCCGGATCATCCATGGGCCCAAACTTGAAGCTCCCATCGATCGGGTCGTTGCTCGAGTCGACCGTCAGGTACGTGGCGGCGTCCGCGAGCATGCCCGCGATGGGGGTTGCGCCGTAGGGGCGCGTGGCCACCAGCACATCCTGAATCATCCCGTTACGGGTCTTGAAGTCCGTGCTGCCGAGGGCCGGGTTTCCGAAGCCGACCATGCGGCCCTCCCAGGGCGGCGCGGTGGGGTTGCGAACTCCGACTTCCTGCGCCTGGCTATCGGTGCAGCCGGCGGGCTTGCCGCTGGCGGACGTGCTCACGAAATAGCTCCACAGCCCGCTCATATCCTTGGCCGGGCGGGGCTCCGTGTCGAAAGTCATCAGGCCGAAGCGCACGTCCCCCAAGAACGCGTCGAGGATGCCGTCGTTTCCCTGCGAGTACGAGCAGTTGCCGGCGGTGTTGTCGAAGGGGTGATACTTGAGGGCCCCAGCCGGGAATAGCGGGCTGTCCGCGGCCAGCGTTCCCGGGCCCACGACGCAGCCGTTGCTGACGGGGCGGTGGTACGGATTCGCGTAGAGCGCGTCGTACGGATTGTTCGCGCCGAGCCCGTATTCGGAGCGGAACAGCGCCGAGTTGCGGTCCAGCTTTTGGCACTCGTAGTCGGTGATAGAGCCGGTGAGCACCTCTACCAAGTCGACCCAGCGGCTGCGCTCGCTCGTCTGCGCGGTCGTCGCGGCGCCCGCGTAGCGGCACGTCGGGAACGAGTTGCTGTTCGTCTTGTAGTCCATCGAGCCGGACGTATCCACGAGCAGCAGAATGTTCGGCGGCGGCGGAGACACGTCCGCTTGAGCGTGAGCGCGACCCGCGCCGAGCACGGTCGCGAGGAGTGGGCCCGCCGCGAGCAGACCCCGAAGCCACTTCGAACGCGCGGCAAGCTGTGGTTTCTGGTCGTGCTTCATGGTCAGGTTCCTGGATCGGGCGGGATGATGACGTGCGCGCGCATGACCTTTTTCACGGTCATGCTGGCGATGCCGCTGCACGGATCGGCCGCGGTCGGAGGCGGGCTCACGACGGCGGTCGTGGTGAGGGTGATGTCGAAGGCGGACGAGCCCTGGCGGCTGCCCGCGATGTCTCGATTGGTGGGGCGCTTTTCGGTGAGCTCCACGTCCACCAAACCGATGGTGTTGCTGAGGATGCCGAAGCTCCCCGACTCGGTACCAGCGACCGTTGGCTCGAGCAGGGTCTCACCGCCGTTGCTCGTGGTCATGCTCTCGAGTCGATCTTGCTGAATGCGGAAGCAGCTGCTGCCGCCCTTGGCGTAATAACGGCCGTTGGCCAGACATTTGAAGCGCGGCGCGTTGGGATTGGCCGGGTCCGGCGGCACGGCGGTCTCGCTCATCAAATTCGAGTACGCGGTGCCGGTCGCGGCAATCTGCGCCATCGCTGCGGTCGTGCCGAGCTCTGCCAGGGCATAGGTCTGCGCCGACTGGCGGCTGTAGCCGACCGCCAAGTCCACTTGACCGATGTTGTGCACCGCGAACGTGCCGATGGCGGTGATGAGCGTCGCCACCATGACCACGATGACCACGGTCGTGCCACGCTCCGCACGCCGGAAGCGCCGTCTCCTACGCGTGTGCGTCACCATCGGTTGCCCTCCAAATTGCGCAGCGGAATGTCGCTTTGGAGGGTGCGGACCCGCGCGAACGGCGCCGTACCGGAAGCGCCGAGACCGATGCGGTACAGGCCATTCGCGCCGCCCCCGGTGCCGGCGATGTTCGCTTCGCGATCCGCCTCGCGCGAACGCACGCCGACGCGCACCCGGACGCCGCGCAAGAGCTGGGTGAAAGCGTAGCTTTGAGTGATGGTCTCGGCTGCGACGGGGACGAGCGTGGGGTTGACTCCGCTGTCCGCGCGCCAGCCGCTCACCTGCAAATCTACCGCATACTCACCGATGATCTCGCGGGTCGACGCTTCTTCGGCGCCGCTTGCGTCCACCTCCACCCGCACCAGCTCGGCGCGGCCAGTCTCGTAGGCCACCGTGCTGGGCCCGCCCCCGACGCTCGCGCCAGACGCCGTGAAAAGTGAAGCGTACGCCGCGTCTCCGATCATCTTGCGGATGTCGTAGCGCACCACGTCAATCACGGTCAGCGACATGCCCTTGCCGGTGTCGTCGATGCCGCATTGGGGTCCGCCCTTGACCAAGCGCAGCAAAGCTGGCGAGTTCGCGAGCGTGAGGAACGCGCCGCCGACGACGGCGGTCACCGAGGAAACGACCGCATACTGGTCGAGTCCGTTACGACGCAGACGCACGATTTTGCCGCGCTGGTTCGTGCCGATCGTAAAGATGCCGTTCAAGAGCGCCTGATTGGCGGCGACGGCCGTCGGTGCGAGGCTCAGGCCGAGCCGGTCCGCGGTGGGCGTGCCGAGGTCCAAATCCACGCGCCAGGAGCCGCCCGCGCCCTCCGCTACCGCCATGGTCGTGAACACCTCCGGCGTGTTCAAGGCGCCCGTGACGACCAAAGAGTGCGGCGCGATCCCGGCGGACGCTACTTCCGTCCCCGTGACCGTGCTCGTTCCCACCACGAGTGCACGGAGCGCGCGCAGCTCGGCGGGGAACGATGCGTCCGGGCGGTTGCACACCAGCGGGTCCGCCTGGATGTTCGCGGTGGACAGGTGACCGGCGCGGGCCACGTCGCTCGAAAGGCGCTCGAAGCCGGACACCGCGGCCAGCGTCGCGTTCGCGATGCGACCCTCGCTCTGATAGAAACGCGTGGCGTCCCGCGAAAGCGCGAACACGGCGATCGACAAAAACAAGCCGCCGCTCATCGCCACCATGAGCTCCACCAGCGTGAAGCCGCGCTGGCGCTTACCAAAGGGAAGTCGGACGGTCATTAGATCTGCGAGTGCTGACGAACGCCTACCGTCTGGTAGACGAAGTGGTACCGGTCCGTGCTGAGGCCGATCTGGCGGGCCTGTTCTGCGCTTTGGTTGACGTCGCAGAGGCCCAGCTGGACCATCTCGTCCGGCAGCGAGGCCCCCGCTCTCAGCCAAAATACGCGAATTTCGGCGCGCAGCACCGCGTTACCGGCCACGCTCATCGTGGTCGGGTAGAGCGGGGACAAGCGCACATGGGTGCAGAACGCGGCCTGACCCGCTTTGGCGTCGGTGAGGGGGTTACCGAGCGCGTCGAACGCTCCTCCGAAGCCGCGCCCCAGTTTGTACGGCACGCGCTGCCACGTAGCGGGAGAGTTGAGGAAGCTATCAGTGGGAATGCTGGTGACCCATTGGGTGGAGTCCATCTGCAGCTGCCCCGCGACGGCCTGCGCGATGCGCTGCGCCATCGCTAGGTTCTTGGCGTGACCGTTGGTCACCACCGTGACCTTGTGCAACGAGATGATGCCAACGACCGACACCGCCAGCAGCGCCAGCGCCATCATGAGCTCCACCAACGTGTAGCCGCGACCGGCGCCGCGCGAACGACCAAGCCCCGCCCTCATAGGCCGAGCCTCGCCATACCGTTCGGCAGGACCGCCACCGTGCGCGTGATGCCGTTTCCGCGCTTGACCGTGATGAGCTGGGCGCCGACCATCGCCTGGCGGGGAGGCACGCCGTCCGTCGACAAGAAGCTTCGACCCGAAGCCGTGAAGCAGATGTCCATGACGTTGCTCGCGGCCGCGACCGTGAAGTCCGACGGCCAGGTCAACGTTTGAACCGTGCGGGCGGTGCCGGTCGCGTTCGTCGCCGTCCAATCGTTCGACAAGCAGCCGAGGCCGGGGCGCGTCGCGCAGTTCGCGCCGTTGGTCGCGCCCATGCGCTCTGTCGCCACCGCGAGCCCTTCGACCGACTCCAGAACCGTGAAGCCGCTGGCCTGGTTGTACCGCACCAGCACCGCTGAGCCGCGACCGAGGGCGCGCATGCGCGCGACGCTGTACACTTGCGCGATGCGCTGCGCGAGGTCGCGCGAGCGCCGCTCACGCATGCGCCCGGCCAACACCGGGGTGGCGATGGCGGCGGTGATGCCGATGATGAGCACCACGACCACCAGCTCGACCAGGGTGAAGCCCCGGCGAGGATGACGGCGGCGTGGCGACTTGGAAGGTTCCAGAAACACGAGAAGCCTGAACGTACAGCAAGGTGCGTGCCCAAGATCCACGATCGTAAATGGCTGAATTTGCAACATTTAATAGCGATGTAGGCCCTGTGGCGACCGGTAAGAAGTGCGGCGCTGTGTAAACGTTGCGGGGTCGGTGCACGGCCCAGGGGGCGGGCAGCGGCTCCCTCTTGGCCGCAAGCGTGGGTCTCGGGCTACAACGCCGCCATGGTTTGCCGCGCCGTCGTCCTCGCTCTGCTCACTAGCGTCCTCCTGTCGGTTTCGTGCTCGAAGAAAGAAGACAAGGTCGAGCAAGGGAGCGCGCCTCCACCCGTCGCCAGCTCCAAGCCCGGCGCCTGCGCGAGCGGGGGCGGGACAGTGTCGGATACGGTGAGCGCGGCCTACTTTCCGAGGACCGCTGCCGGCTACTGCATCGATCCCAATGGGGACGCGCGCACCTATGGGGAGGCCGCGAAAGGCACCCTCGAGACCGTCTGCACGGAGCTCCTGGACGGCGAGTGCGAAGTTTACAAGAACTACGGCCTCAAACGCGTCGTCACGCTGCGCTACGTGGACGGTGCGGGCTCTTCCGGCACCGTGAACGTCACCGCCTCGCGCTTCGCCACCGCAGAGGGCGCTTACGCGTTCTTCACGAAGCGCGTCGTTGCCGACGGCGACCCCGCGGACGGCACACCGAAGGAGATCGCCGCGGGCGGCGAGGGCGCGCTGGGTACCGGCATCGCCTACGTTTGGCGCGGCGAGATCGTGGCCGAGCTGAGCTACTCGAACGAGCTAGAGACTCCAGACCAAATCAAGACCACGAGCGCCAAGATCCTGCCGGAGCTCGCGCAAAAAATAGGCGATCAGCTCACGGGCGAGGTCAACGCGTTGCCTTCGGTGCGCTTGCTTCCGCAAATCAACCTGGTCCCCATGGGCATCAGCTACCATCACCGGGACGCGCTCGGCATCGCGGGGCTGGGCGCGGGCGCGGTCGGCTTCTACCAGGACGGGAGCGCGCGCTACCGCGTCGTCGGCTTGGCGCGGGCGGACGAAGACTCCGCCAAGGACGTGCTCGGCACGCTGAAGAAGCTGCCCGGCGCCAAGGTGCAGAAAGACCTCGGGTTCGACGCCGTGCTCTTCACGACCCGTGAGGCCGAAGGCGCGCCTCAGGCCGAGTGGCTCGCCGGGCGGAGCGGGAGCCAAGTGATCATCGTCGGTGACGAGCCGCTCAAGCTCAAGCCGGCGGCGGGAGCGGAGGCAGCCCATTACCCGGCCGACAAGCGCCTCGCGCTGCTGAAGTCGGCGCTCAATCCGAAGCCGTCCGTGCAACAGTAGCTTCTACAGAAGCGGAGTAATCTCTGGGGGCGGATGGCGTGAACGCCTTGCCGGTACTAGAGTTGTGAGTCGTGGACTTCGAGCTGAGTGAGCACCACGCGCTTCTTCGTAGCAACCTGCGACAATTCTTTCGCGAGCGCGTTCGGCCGCACGCGCGGGCTTGGGACGAAGAAGAGCGGTTCCCAGCCGAAATAGTGCCGGAGCTGGCGAGCATGGGCCTGCTCGGCATCAAGATCCCGGAAGCGTACGGCGGCTCTGGGTTGGACATGTCTGCGTACGCCATCGCGGTGGAGGAGGCGGCGCGGGTGGACGGTTCCCTCGCGCTCACTATCGCGAGCCACAACGGCCTCGGCACCGGGCACATTCTCGCCGTGGGCACGGAAGCGCAAAAGCAGAAGTACCTCACGCGAGCCAGTAGCGGAGAGTGGCTTGCGGCGTGGGCGCTCACCGAGCCCGGCTCCGGCTCCGACAGCGCCGGCCTGCGCACCACCGCGGTGCGCGACGGCGAGGATTGGGTGCTTACCGGCAGCAAAATGTTCATCACGCAGGGGTCGGTGGGCGGCTTCTGCGTCGTGCTGGCGCGCACTAATTTCGAGGTGCCCGCGCAGCGCGGAATCACCGCGTTCGTGGTGGACACGAAGTCGCCGGGTTACTCGGCCAGCAAGCACCTCAAGAAGCTCGGCTGCCGCTCGAGCGACACGGTGGAGCTCACGCTGGAGCAAGTGCGCGTGCCGGACAGCGAACGCCTGGGGGAGGTGGACCAAGGCTTTTTGGACACCATGCGCATCTTGGATGGCGGGCGGGTCTCGATCGCCGCAATGGCGCTCGGCTTGGGTCGCGGAGCGCTAGAAATGGCGCTGGACTACGCCAAAGCGCGGGAGGCATTCGGCAAACCGATCGCCGAGTTTCAGGCCATTCAGTGGATGCTGGCCGACGCGCAGACGGAGTTGGACGCGGCCGAGCTTTTGGTCCGCCGTGCGGCGTGGCTCGCCGACAGCGGGCGGCGCTTCACCACGGAGGCGTCGATGGCGAAGCTCTTCGCGAGCGAGGTTGCGACGCGGGTCTGCAACAACTCCTTACAAATCCACGGCGGCTACGGTTACACGCGCGAGTTCGACGTCGAGCGTCACCTGCGCGACGCCAAGCTGTGCGAGATCGGCGAGGGGACGAGCCAGGTGCAGCGCATGGTGATCTCCAAGCACCTGCTGCGGGGCTGAGCCGCCGCTACTCCGTCCGTTGAATGACGTGGAAGCCGAACTGAGTCTCCACCAAGTCGGAGACCGCACCCGGCGTGAGCTTGAACGCCGCCTTCTCGAACGCGGGGACCATCATTCCGCGCCCGAAGCGCCCGAGTGAGCCGCCGCGCTCGGCGGCGCCCGGCTCGTCCGAGAACTCTTTGACGAGCGTCTCGAAGCTTTCGCCTGCCTTGGCGCGCTGGAGCGCTTCCTCGGCGCGCGTTTTCGCTTCCACCTTGCTGCGGGTCACGCTCGGCGAGGCGCGCAGAGCGCCTTGATACGACACGAGCAAGTGTCGCGCTGCGATTTCCGTCGGCTGCCCTGCCATGGGCTCCGCGCCCGCGCCGGGTGCGTCCGGCCCTCCGCTGCCCGACCCCGTAGGGGCGACCGCGACGCGCGGCGGATCTCCAGGACCTTCGAAGGTCGTCATGACGCAAGCGGGCAGGATCGCCAAGGCGAGCGCTGCCAGGGCCGCGCGGTTCGTAGCCGCCTTCACGGATGATTGCTCGGCTTGGCCGCAGGCTTCGCGACCTCGGCCGCCGCCTCGCCGGCGTTCTCCTCGGTGTCGTGCGCGTCGGCAGAGCCGCCCACCAAGCCGAGACCCACCAAGATGCTCACGCTCACGAGCAAGGCCAGGACCGCGAACGGGGCCCAATCCGGGAGCCAATCCTTCGAGGTAGTCGGCGCGGGCCGGACATGCGCGTCGTGCGCGTCTTCGTCCTCGTCCTCGTCCTCGTCCTCGTCGTGCTCACCGTCGGCGGACTCTTCGCCTTCGGACGCTGCGTCCTGGTCCTCGTCCTCGTCTTCGTCCTCGACGGGCGCCGCCGCTTTCATCTCCGGCGGCGTCGACGCTTCCGCGGCTTTCGCCGGCACGCTGATGGGCGCCACCGGCGTTCCGGCCACGGCCGGGGCGGGAACGGCGGCATGCGACTTCGTCACAGCCTCGGGCACCCCGCGGACGAGAGTCTTGTCGTCCTCGTCACCCCACTCGCCATCGACCTCGTCCGTCGGGGGAGGAGGCTGGGAAACGATGCGCTTTTTCTCTTCTTCACTCATGAGTCGAACTCCTTAGCCCACTTCCGCCCACGCCGAGGTGAGCACCGCGTCGGGCCGGCCGACGACGGTGGTGTCGAGCACGTAGCGCCCGGCCCCGACGTCGTAGCCCTTGGTCGAAAGCACGTCGCCGGGCCAGACCGGCTTGCGAAATTGCACGCTGAAGGCTTTGAGACGAGCCGGATCTCCGCCGCACGCGTGCTGCAGGAGCGCGCGGCCCACGAAGCCGTAGGTGCAGAGGCCGTGCAGAATGGGCCCTTGCTCGAACCCGGCCGCCAAGGCGAAGGCCGGATCCGCGTGGAGCGGATTCAGATCGCCGGTGAGGCGATAGAGCAGGGCTTGCTCCGGGCGTGTGGCTTGCTCGACCGCGAACGTCGGCGAATCTGCCTGTTCCTTCGGCAGCTTCGGCGCTTCCGATTTCGGGGGGCGAGCGCCACCGAAACCGCCTGCGTCGCGCACGAGCAACTCCCACTCCGTATCGAAGCAAGGCTCGCCGTTGAGGGTGGTGCGCGTGCTGAGCACCACCTTGGCGAGGATCTTCATGTCGTAGATGCCTTCGATGCGCCCCGTGGTGAGCAGCGTGCCTTCGGGCGGCAAGGGGCGGTGCAGGCGCAGCGTCTGACCGCCGTGAACCAGGCGCGTCATGTCGCAGTTGGTCTTCACGAACAGCTGGCTAACGGGTCCGTAAGAGGGGATGACCGCGAACGTCGGCAGCACCCGGGGGCCACGCCCTTCGTACAAGTAATCCAGCTCTTCGCGCGTAGCCCCGACCGCGAGCGCATACAAGGCTACGGTCTTCCAGTCGTAACTGAAGCTGATTGGTTCCGTCTCGAAGCCGACTGTGGAAATATCCAAACCCATGCGCGGTCCTTGGAAGGCGCGTCACCGTTAACGCGCCCTCCGCTCCCGCGTCAATCGCCATGGCCCCTTTGCCTGCCTCGCCCAGCTTGCTCGACGCCCTGAGCGCGGTCTTCGACCAAATGGGCGCGGATCCGCGGGCCTGGGCGCTCGGGATGGCGCGGGCCACGCCGGCTGTGACCCTCGTGCCGGCCTTCGGCTTGTCCGCCGTTCCGGCGCCGACTCGGCTCGTGCTGGCGCTGGCGCTCGGGGCCTGCATCGCACCGGCGCTGGCGGCCGAGGTGAACGGAGCCGGGCCGTTCGTCCTCGCGCTCGCGCGCGAAGCGTTGGCGGGCTTGCCGGTGGCGCTCCTAGCGGCGCTTTCAATCTACGTGGCGGGCATGGCGGGCGGCTTGGTCGACGACCTGCGCGCGGCTCGGGAGAGCGTGAGCTTACCGTCTCTTCCGGAGCAACTCCCTCCGGTGGCCGCATTGTTCACGCTGCTCGCGTCCCTCGCGTTTTTGGAGACCGGGGGCGCAGCGCGAGTCGCGAGCGCGCTGGCGACGCCGGAAGTCGCCGGCCACTTTTCCTGGCTCACGGTCACGAAAGCGTTCGCGCGTTCCGTGGAGCTCGCTTTTGCCCTGGCCGCGCCGCTCGCCGTCGCGAGCGTGCTCATCGAAACCGCCGGCGCGCTCGTCGCCCGTGCCGCGACCCCCGCGTTCATCGGCCCTGTGCTCGCGCCGGTGAAGTCCGTCGCGCTGCTCGGTCTACTCGCGCTGATGTTCGAGCGCATCGCCGAGCTGCTCGTGGTGACCAGCGGCTTCAGGTGAGCACCGGCGGCCGAACCGCTCGAGGGAGTGAGGTTAGAGAGGGATTCGGTATGCTAGGTTGAGAAGGACCCTCCCACCGACCAGTGGCGGGAGAGCTCGTAGGCGCCGCCGAGGGCCACGCCGAGCGTCCCGCCTTCGGTGCGGATGGTCACGCCCGCGGGGCCAATGAGAGGCTTGTTGAAATCGCTGACGACTTGGAAGCGGTCGCTCAGCACGACCAAGCCGCCGGTCAGGCCCGTCCAAATCTCGAGTTTTTCCCCGACATAGGGGTAGTAGCGCAGCATGCCTTCGAGCGTGAGGTACTTACGGGTGTGATCGCGCTTGATGCCATTGTCCTCGTCACCCTGCGGTGCGTCAGTCGTCGGCACCAACGCGAGGAGCAGTCCCGCGCCGAAAGCCAGGCGCGTGTTCTGACGATAAAGCTGCCAACCGTCGAGCTCGAAGCTCGTATCTCCCGCCTTGCAGCCGGCTTGGCTGCACACATCGGCCCCCGGTAGCGTGAGCCAGCCAAAGCCGGCTTCAGCCATACCGTGCGGCCGATCCAGCGCGCGAAAGCCGGTGATGACGCGCGGCTCCGCGAGCGCCGCGGACGGCTTGGTAGCGTGGGCCGGAGCCGCGCCGAATGCGGCGCCCAGCGCGGCGCCTAGCGCGACCGGCCGCGCGAGCTTCAAGGCTCCCCCGTGAGCCGGGTCGTGATGCTGGTGTCTTGGCGGCCGCCGAAGACGCACGTCGACAGCTCTGCGCCGAAGACGCGGGCGTTGGCCGAACGATCCAGCGGGTCCTTCGCCAGGTTTTTGGCGACGAGATCCGCGAGGGCGGCAGTTGCTTCTCGCCCGGGCCCGATCGAGCGCAAGTCCGGCGGTACGGCGCTGACTTGCTGCACCAAGATGGCGACGGCGCTCGGTCCGTCGAACGGTGTGCGGCCGGTGATGCACTGGAAGAGCAAGGTCGCGATCGCGTAGACGTCGCCTTCCGGTCCTACGCGGCCGCCCTGCGCGCCCTCCGGCGCGATGTACCGAGCCGTGCCGAGGATGGCGCCGTCGTGCGTCACGAAGTCGGGGTCGCGGCCGGCGTGGGCCATGCCGAAATCCAGCACCTTGACGAAGTCACTGTCCGCGCCACGCCGCACGAGCATCACGTTGTCTGGCTTGAGGTCGCGATGCACGATGCCCAGAGCATGCGCCTCTCCGAGCGCATCGCAAATCTGCAGCACGACATGGACCGCGCGCACCAGCCCCAGCGCGCCCCCCGCCGCCAGTAGCGCGGAGGTGAGGGACATGCCGTCCAGGTGCTCCAGGACGATGAACGGCTCGCCGCCCGGATAGTCCGGTGTGGCGTCCACGCTACCCAGCATGAGCACGTCCGCCAGATTGGGGTGGCGGAGCCGGCCGCCGATGGTTGCTTCCCGCCGGATACGTGCGGTTGCGGTCTCGTCGTGCAGCAGCTCGCGATGCAAGATCTTCAGGGCGACGGGGCGATCCAGCCCAATCTGCTGCGCCAGGTAGACCCGGGCCATTGCCCCCACGCCGAGCAGCCGTTCCACCCGAAACTGCCCTGCTACCATGCGCCCGAGGTGCGGGTCGCGCGCGAGGTTTTCGTGCTCTGGCCCGGTGGGAGTGCCGTCGCGCGGGCAGAAGAGGACCGCGCTGCCGTAGCGCTCTCCGCAGCTCACGCAGCGCCTGCCCTGGCCGCCATTGGCTGTCATCCGGTTCCCAAGTTAGCATCGCCAAAGCCCTATTGGTCATGTACGCTGCGCCCCTTTCATGACGGACGAAAACCCCAGCAATTCCCCGCCCGGCGAGCCGCCTTTGGCTCCCCGTCCGGAAGGGGCTGCCGGGGGGTACCAGGTCGTCCTGCCGACGTTCGAAGGCCCGCTGGACCTGCTGCTCCACCTCATCGAGCAGCACGAGCTGGACATTCGCGACATTCCCATCGCGTTCGTCGCCGCCAAGTACGTCGAATACATCACGCTCATGGATGAGCTGAATATCGACATTGCGAGCGAATACCTCGTGATGGCGGCGACGCTCATTCACATCAAGAGCAAGATGCTCCTGCCCGTCCAGCCCTCCGATCAGGACGAGGACGACGAAGAGGGCCTGGATCCCCGCGCGGAGCTGGTGCGGCGTCTACTCGAGTATCAAAAGTACAAGCTGGCTGCCGAGCAGCTCGGCGGCGGGGACGTGCTCGGGCGAGACGTCTTCGTGCGGGGCTTGCCGGCTCCGGCGGTGGAAGGTCCTGCCCCGCTCGCCGGACTCAGCCTTTTCAAGCTGTTGGACGCGTTTCAGGGCGTGCTTTCGCGCACCAAGGTGCAAGTCGACCACCAGATCGACTTCGAGCGCTTTTCGATCACGGACCGCATCAATCAGCTGGTGGACCTGCTGCAGCGTTTCAAGCGCTGTACCTTCGAGCAACTCTTCGAAGGTGCGTCGTCACGTGGCGAGTTGATTGTGACTTTCCTCGCTCTGCTCGAGATGACAAGGCTCCGAATGACGCGCCTCGAGCAAGCCGCGCCGCTCGAGCCCATAACGATCGAGCTTGCGCTGGTCGACCCAGGCATGATGGAAGAAGCTGCGGTATCGGCAGAAGCGAGCTTCAGCCCGAGGCCCGCCGACGACGAGATCCCCGAAGAGCCCGACGTCGACGACGAAGATGACAATGCGCTCGCCACGCGCCGTGGCGACGCGGCTCCGGCAACTCCCAGCATCGCGGACGAAATTCCGGAGCTGGCCGAGCTGGAGCCAGAAGACGAAAACCACGAGCCCTAGGCTCCCAGTAACGATCGAACATGGCAGCGAAGAAGCGACCCGATCCCCAGGCGTCCGCGCCCCGCGGCAAGTCCAAGTCCCAGCCTGCCGCGAAAGCGGCCAAGGCAGCAGCTAAGCCCGCCAAGGCAGCAGCTAAGCCCGCCAAGGCAGCAGCTAAGCCCGCCAAGGCAGCAGCTAAGCCCGCCAAGGCAGCAGCT
>JAQSWN010000278.1 GCA_029266615.1 Polyangiaceae bacterium | reverse complement strand
CTTCGAGCGAAGTCTCCCTGCAGTTGCTCGGATCCATCAGATCTTGGATGACACGGAGGATCGAGTCCGAAGGCAGGTCGGTTCGCGCACATGGCCCCTTGTTGAGCTCAGTAAGGACGGCATCCGTCCACGGCATGCGGGTGCCGCCATCGTGTACGTGGTCCGTATCGGCGTTGCGGAAGAACCGCGTGAGCTGGCTGCCGCTGGGGTAGGGGAAGTCCTTTCCGGGAGTCTTGCGGTCGCCAGCGCCGCCGCCGAACATCCCGCCGCCCGAGCCCCCCGTCACCATTTCGGCCAGGTCGTTGATCGTCCGTGCCCTGAGCTGCATGACCTTGCAGCCTATGCTGGTTCGACGCACGCGGCTAGCAACAGACGGCGCGTACGTCGTCCCGACTCCCGCGGCGGGTAGGCCGCGCCTTTGCCCTGGTTGACCCCGGCGGGAGGGTGGCTTTATTGGAGTAGCCAACCACGCCGCGCATGAGAAGCGAAAGCCCGATCGCGTTGAAGGAAGTGCAGCTTCGGCTCGCCGTGCCCCAGCACGTCCTGATTCATCTTTGCGAGAAGCGCGTGGTGGAGCCCGATTTTGCTGAAACCGCGGGTCGCGGGAAGCGCCGCGAGTTTTCAGAACGGAACCTTTGTGAGTTCGGGGTTGCGCTCGCGCTGCGCCGCTTCGAGTTGCCGGTGCTGACCACTGGCGTCGTGATCCGCGTGCTTCGCGGATTTGCTCGGACCGTTGGAAGGTCGCTGCCGAAGCTCGAGTTCCCGCGTTCGCTCGGTGAGGGACGGCTTGGGCTTGAGCTTCTCCTGTATGAGGGTGACCAGTTGGTACTGGTGGGCTCGGGGCCGAGCTTCAACCGTCCGCTGCTGCTAGGGGCAAGAATTGGGGCTGCCCTACGCGGCATTGATGCCGCTCCGCGTGTCACGAAGCTCCCTCATTGCCCGAGAACTTCGAAGCCCGGCTGCAGGTAGACCTATGTGAGATCGCTAGAAGAGTGCTGAAATGATGCCTGCCGCGATGATAGACATCGTCTATTATATCTAGGTGGCGAGTGCAGCGGAGCCTCTGCAGGAAGCGGAGGGCGGGCAGGCGCTTTCAGAGGAGATGATGGCGTTTGCAGATCATCTAGCAGAGCTCCTAGCGGAGGAGTTCCTGCGCGCCATGAAGGAGGAGAGCGATGAGGGCGGCGGTTTATGCGAGGTTCTCGAGCGAGAACCAACGGGAGCAGGGCATCGACGATCAGATCCGGGTGTGTCGGGAGTTCGCGAAGCGCGACGGGATCACGATCCTTGAAGAGCACATCTACTTCGATGAAGCGCAGTCCGGCTCGATTCGGGCGCGGCCGGGGCTCGAGGCGCTGAAGCGGGCGGCGGAGGATAAGCAGTTCGACGCCGTGCTGGTGGATGACTCGTCGCGGCTGTCGCGCGACAACCAGCACTTCAACACGCTTGAGTCGGACTTCCACTTCGCGCTTTCTGCCGGCGCCGACTACGAGTGCGTGAGCAGAGTTTTCCGGCCTTTGCCGCTTGCTCCTCCCGGTTTGGTTGCTTGCTCCTCCCCGTTTGTTCCCGGGGAGACCTCCAGATCAGCGGAAAACAAGCTCAATGGGAGATCGCCGGGGTCTGCGGTTCTCCGCGAAGCGGAGAACGAAACGCCTTCCAAAGTTCCACTTGGCGGAAGGGATGCCACGGGCCGACGCCTGCTCGTTCGGCGCTGACGCGCCTCTCTGCGCGCCGTCGCCCGTGGCCGGCTCGCTTCGCGCCGCTCTGTGCCTCGCTTCGCTCGGCGCGGCGCGGCGCGAGGACTCGCCTGGAGTATCGATTCGATGGTCGACTCCGGGGATGAGAGCAAGCGTGACGTCGTGGGTGCGCCTGGAAGACGGCGGCTTTTCGGCGTGGTGGTAGACGGCGCTGTGGGCGCGGCCGTATACGAACAGATCACCTCCACGAGCGCGTGCTCGCAGCAATCCCTGATGGTCTCGGCGCTCCGGCCTGCGACGCGCGAACCGGGACACCCCCCACTGGGGATCGGTTCGAACGCAGCGGTAACGAGGTCGCCATGATTGGCACACGCTCGGGGCACGCCAAAGTTTTTGGCCCGAAGCCCCCTTCCAGCTCGAAGATTTTCGGACAGGATCTTGGCGATTTGCTCCGTATTGCATCGTCGCCAGTGGTCGAAGGCGGCAGCGCGCCGGGCGAAGCGGCCACGGGAATGTCGCTCGCCGAATTCGCGGCCTGGGCAGGTGTGGACCGTCGCCGGCTCGCGAGACACCTGGTCGAGGTCGGGCCCGGTCCTGTCCCGCTGCTGCCACCGGGCAAGATCCCAGTGCGCGTGTTCGGCAAGACGCGGCGAATTCTTCTGCGTGACGTGTTCGGTGAGGGCGCGAGCGCGTCCGGAGGCGACAGCTATGCCCCTGGTACTCAAGAAACGGATCCAAGTTCAGCCACCCTCCACCTCGAGCCTGAGTTCGGCAAGCTCCCGCTGAAGAGCATCGACGCCCGGCTCATCGATCGGTACAAGGCCGAGAAACTGGCCGCAATCAGCCAGTACAAGCGGCCGCTTTCGCCCAAGACCATCAAAAATCAGCTCGGCGTGCTCCACCGCATCTTCGACAAGGCCATCGAGTACGGCCACATCGAAAGGAATCCGGTCACCAAGCGCTCGTGGATGAAGACGCACCGCACGGCCGAGGACGGGCGCCCATGGTGGCGGCCCGACGAGGAGCGCGCGGTGTTTCTGGCACTCGAGGACTGGAAGGCCGAGGACCCGCACCTGTATTTCGCCATCAAGACGCAGCTCGTGCTCGGCATCCGCTTCAGCGAGCTGCGCGCGCTGACCAAGGACGACCTCGACCTGCGCACGCCCGGCGTCTGGATGCGCCGGGCGCAGGCTCGCAAGGCCATCACGACGCCCAAGAACAAGAAGGCCCGCTTCCAGGTCTTGCCGCGCGCGCTCGCCGACGAGCTCCGGCCCTGGTCGCTGCGCACCTCAGGGCAGCTGCTCTTTCCTACCCGGTCCGGCATACCGCTGCCGAACAACGTGCTGAACAGGGCCTACTCCAGGCTGGCCACCAAAGCGCACGTACGGCGCATTACGAGCCACGGCGCACGCCACACCTCCGGTTCCAGCTACGCTGTGGTCGGCGCCGGCCAGAAAATGATCGCGACGCTGCTGGGGCACGCCGACATGCAGAGCACGGAGCGGTACACCCACACCCAGGTGGACTCGACGCGGGCAATCGTGGAGGCGCGATGGGCCGGCATCTCGCGGACCGACCGATAGCGGCGAGTCGGTGTCGCACCGGGTCATCGTCCTGTTGTAAGCTCGGCGGCTCGCATGCAGCCGTTCCTCGCGCTGGTCGACTACTACAATCAGGTGCCACTACCAGGACATCGAGACGCGACGTTCGAGGAGCATCGCGCCGGGTTGGAAGCGGTCACCGCGAAACTAGCGGCTGCCGTCCGTGCCATTTCCGGACCCGCTGAGCTTCGCGTCCGCTTGTATGGCGGATGGTTCATTGGAGGCCAGGACGAAGAGTCGGCGGACCGCGGGGTAGTTGGCACCCTCGCGCGAAGGGACTACCCGACCCGCATCGAGGGGTCCCGGGTGTTTGTCGAGCTCGCTGACGCCATGTTGACGGGGGATGGCCAGGCGATGGGCTATACGGTACGCGAACAGCCCGGCATGTCGCCGTTCAAAATGCGGTGGCCCCTCCGTGCGTGCTCCTTGACGCAAGGCAATTGCTCGCTTCATGACCTAGACTGCTGGCGAAAGGGGCGCTGCCCGAGGCACAAGGAATGCGGCCTAGCCGTGAGTGACGTCACGTTTTCTCGGCGCCAGAAACTCGTCGACTCCATGATCGTCGCGGACACCATCGAGGCCTCCCTCTCCGAGGGCTGGGTGGCCGCCGTGTCGAACGACGACGACATCGTTCCTGGGGTGCTGACGGCCGCGGGTCATTCGCGGAAGGTGGCGCTCTTCAGATTCGGGCGGCTACGGCCGAGCCCGTATGATGGTATCTTGGCTGCGAAACAGTTACTTCCACTCGAGTAGGGGCATGAAAGACGACGTTCTGGAGATTATCAGGCGTGACATCGCCGACTTCGCCGATCCTTCGACGCCCGTTACGGTCAGCACGTCCGGCGCATCTTGGACGCAGGGTCGTTCGACGCGGGAGGTGCAGTTCGAAGGCCCCGAGTCGGGACACTTCCCTGTCATAGTCGAGGGCGCTCAGCGCTGGAGCTATCGCGAGTTTTTCGCCACCGACCGTATGGCGGACTTGAGAGGATTGGCGGAGAGCATCTTGCTGACCTTGTCCGACGTCCCCGCTTACCGGGCACCGTCGGCGAAGTTGGATGACGGTGCGACCAGCGCGGAGCCCGCGGACGCGCGAGCCACGGTAGAAACACTATGCGCGCCGAAGGCGGAAAGGGCGCGGACGAATGTCCTGTTCTTGCGCGGTGCAGCCGGCGCCGGAAAGACCGCTTTCTTGCGCCACCTCACCATTCGGGGTGCCAAACAGTACGTTGAAGGGCGCTCGCCGTTTCTGTATTTCTACATCGACGCGCAGGGGCGCGCGCTGGCGCGGCTCGACGAGGCCATCGCCCTCATTTTGCAAGACCTTCGCGCCCGATTCACGTACCACGCGGTGGCGGCCCTTACCCGGATGGGCCTGCTCGTACCTATCATCGATGGCTTCGACGAGTTGCTGGGGGCGGGCGGATACGACGAAGCGTTCTCGTCGCTCGCTCGGTTCCTCGCGCGCCTCGACGGCCAGGGTGCACTTGTCGCTTCCGCACGAGCGACGTTCTACCAGTACAGCAACTTCCCTCAAGTGACTCGCCGTCTTGGTGAGGCCTCTCGCGGTAGCATCAATTTTGAAATCACACCGGTGGACGTACTTCCGTGGAACCGGGAGGATGCTCTTGCCTACGCTGAAGAGCGTACCGCTACGGGAGGGGTGGTTGCCAAGGTGGGCGAGTTCATCTCCCAGAACGCGGAGCTCCTTTCGACCCCGTTTTTCCTAGCGCAACTGGTTGACCTTCTCACCGCGGGGGAAGAGGCATCGACCTCTGATCACCTGACGATCCTGCTAGTCCGCGGGATTCTTCGTCGTGAGGTTGACAAGCTGCGCGGCCCAGACGGCGAGCCGCTCCTCAATGAGCAGCAACATTCGCGCCTCCTGGAGCTGATCGCGGAAGAGATGTGGTGGCTCGGTACGCGAGAGGTGGACGTCTCGACGCTCCGCACTGTGGCGGAGCTTGCCTGCGACGAGTTCGGTCTTGGCTCGTCGGCAGCCAGAATCGTCGAGGAACGCATTTCCTCTCATGCGATGCTGGCTGCGGCGACTCAGCCCAACTTGCTCCGGTTCCAGCACGAGTACTACTTGGCATTTTTCCAAGCCCGGCTCGTGGTGAATCCTCAAAGCGATCTTGCTCGCGTGCTTGGTCGCTCAATCCTGGGCCCGGTTGTCGCCGATGAAGCCGCGCGTGCACTCACGGCTGACGTCGTTCAGAGGTTTATCTCAAGGCTGAACGGGACGCGGACAGGGGTCACGTCACGTGATGCCGTGCAAGCGAACCTGGGCGCGCTAGTCGCGGGATTGGTTCGGGTTCATGGTTCGATCCTGAAGGGGACTGCTTTTACTGGGGCTGTATTCGACCAGGTCGATCTGCACGGTTCAAGGCTCGAAGGCGTAACTTTTCGGGACTGCAATTTCATCGGTCCAGATCTTTCCTCCTCGTCGTGGACATCCATCTCCTTCGATTCCAGCCCCATCTCTCGGCTCAGAGTGGACGCGCGAACGCGGCTCGATAACACCAGCTTGCGGGTACCGCAGGGCGTTGCGAGCATCGTGGCGCGGGACGAGCATGGACAGGACGTCGAGCTTTTCGCGCCTCAAGAGGTCACGGCAGCGCTTCGGCGAGCGGGCGCAAAGTTGGACGATGCAGCAGCGGCTCAGCGAACACCAGCAGGTGAGAGGCGTCTCAAGGCGTTGCGGAAGTTCATGCGCATGGCGCGCAAGGTGTTCCGGTTCAGCGTCGACGACCTGGAAATCTGTGGACTGAAGGGCGATTCAGACTGGGACTGGCTTCGGGACCGTCTAATGGCTGAAGGACTGCTCGTCCGGAGCACTGGGCAGTCGCGAAGGGGACCGACCTCGGAGATGCTGCAACTAACGGTGCGGGCGGACGACCTTTTGGCGGGAGAAGCCGGCGTGAGTAACGACGCCGCCATCCGACGATTTTGGGAAACGGTGAACGGGGCAGACGGCTGACTCAGGGACCTCCCTAAGGGACCTGATCGCCACAAGCGCCGAAACCCCCAGCTTTCGCCGGGGGTTTCGGGGTGGAGGCGCCGGGAATTGAACCCGACGCCCGGCGCCGCCCGCTCTAAGGCTCCACACCCCACACGACGCTGTCCCCATTCAGCACCACGATGTGCGTGGGATCCGAAAAGGAGTGGTCGTCCTTTTGGTATTGGGTCGCACTATTGCCATTGGCGCCCGCTTTCCACGAAGCTTTGAGCAGGGTCCCCGCGGTCAGCTCCGGAGTGGCGCTACTCGTGCACGTAAGCTCCACGTAGGCGTTGGCCGTCGGCTTGGAAGGCGCGAGGGGCAGTACCTCGCCGGTGCACGTGGCTCCCCCCAAGTTGTTCGTCGGGCCGCACTGGGCCCAGTTCATGGCGACTGTGGTCGGGTTGGGAGCGCCGGCCATGTCGTCCGTGAAGTAGTAGCGAATCTTGAGGTCTGCCACCGTGAGCGGCTGGGCCGTGTCGTTGATGACGGACAGCTCGCCGCCCATCCACGAGACCATCTCCCCCGCGTCGGAAGGCTCGAACTCCACGGATAGGCCGACGATGGGCATGTTCGGCTTGCCGCCCGCGCCCGCGCCCGCGCCGGAAGCGCCGCCACCGCCCGCGCCTCCGCCCCCTCTACCGCCCTTACCGCCGCTGCTGCTGCCGCTCTTGCCGCCGCTACCGACCGGCGGCAGTGACGTGCTGCCCCCTCTGCCCGCGCCGCTCGTTCCGGTGGAGGTCGTGCCACTCGTCGGTACGCTCGAGGTGCCGCCGCTCGCCTTCCCGCCGCTGGACGAGCCGCCTTCGTCCGTCGGGTCGTCTTCGGTATTCAGGTCGTCCGGATCTTGGTGAGCGCAGGCGAGCGCCGCGAGCGCCAAAGATAAAGCGAGACTCGCGGCTTTGCGGCTTTTCATTGGTAAACTCTCCAGGGCGGAAAATCCTCAGCGGCCGAGCTCGAGCGTGAGCTCGAAGCCTTCACCGCGATTGTCGAACGTCGCGCGACCTTCGCTCGTGGCCAGTTGGTGTCCGCCGAGCGCCACTTCTCGCACGTCACCGTGCAGAACGAGGGTGAAGCGGCGACGCCGGTGCTCCGCGTAACCCTGGCCGGTCACGGTGGCGCGCAGCGTGAGCTTCTGGCCGTCGCGCCTCGCGACGAAGGTCGTGCGCAAGAACACGCCCTTTTCGTGGGCTTTGGTCTTCCCGTCGTCCTCATGCAAGGTGGAGCGGAACTCGCCGTCTTCGTTCGGAACGAAGACATGCAGCTCGAGGCTCTCGGCTTGGTGCTCGGCGGTCGACTGCAGGCTATGGTCGTGACAAGCGATGACGGAGCCGCCCCGCGCGAAGAGCGGGATGCGATCGAGCGGGGCAAGGGCGGTGACGTACAGCTCCCCGCCGTGGCGCTGGCTGCTGTACCAGTCGTACCAGGTGCCTTTGGGAAGGTAGACGCTGCGCGACGTTTGACCGGGCTTCAGCACCGGCGCGACCAGCAGCGCGTCGCCGAGCAAGTACTGGTCGTCGGTCTCGCGCGCCGTCGGGTCGTGTTGAAAGTCGTAGATGAGCGGGCGCTGGATGGGCGCACCCGTCTCGTGCGCGTCCCAGAATTTCGCGTATAAATAGCGCAACAGCTTGTAGCGGAGCTCCAGGGTTTCCCGGGCGATATTCTCCACCGCG
>JAQSWN010000062.1 GCA_029266615.1 Polyangiaceae bacterium | reverse complement strand
AACCTGGGCGACCGCGCGAGCGACGAAGTCGTACAGCTCTACGTGCGCGATCTGGAGGCGAGCTCGGTCGTGCCGCACCACGAGCTGCGCGGTCTGAAGCGCGTGCACCTGGCGCCCGGAGAGTCCGTTCGCGTGGCGTTCTCGCTTTCCGCCGTCGCGCTGTCTTTCATCGACGACGACGGCGAGCGCCGGCTGGAGCCCGGAACCTTTCGCGTATTCGTCGGCGGCGGTCAGCCGGATGCGCGCAGCGTCGCGCTGCTGGGGCGAGCGCCGCTCGTCGCGGAGCTGCGTCTGACCGGGGATGCCATGACGTTGCCGTACTAGTCGTGCCGTCCCTGCTTAGTGGTGCTCGGCATGCTCGGGCTCGGGATGGCCGCCCTGGACTTCGGCGCGCGCCCCTTGGGCTCCGCCTTTTTTACCGAACTTGGCGATCTGGGCGGCGATTTGCGCGGCGGCGGCCGCGTCGTCCAGCTTCCCGCCTTTGCCGGCTCGCTTACGGTCCTTGCCTTCGCGGGGTTCGCCGCTCTTGCCGGTGATCGCTTCCACGAACGCGGTCATGCGCTCGGGCTCACTGTTGCCGTTCACGTTCACGATCGACAGCTTGCCCGCTCCTTGCTGCAAGTCGTTGCGGAAGTCGTACACGGCGCCGACGACCGTTAGCTGGCCGGTCTGAATGTCCTTGGCGAAGTGCTTGAGCGCGGTGTCGACCTGGCTGTTCACGTTCGCAATCACGGCTTCGACCCATACCGTTTCCGGCGGCTTCCCTGGGCCGGCCTTGGGCAAGTGCATGTGCGAGAGCTCGCCTTGGATCGGCTGGCTCAGCTTGCTCATGTCGCCCATGGCCGCCTTCACGGCTCCGCAGCCCGTGTGACCAATGACGAGCAGAATCGGCGTGCGCAGGTGCTCGATTCCGTACTCGATGGAGCCTTGCGCGTTTTCGAACTGATTGCCGATGTTACGGATCACGAAGTCGTCGTTCTCGGGCGTGACGTCCCACGCCGTCGTGTGCACGCGCGAGTCCGCGCAGGTCAGCACGGTGGCGCGCGGCGTCTGTTTGTCGGCGAACTCGGCGAAAAATTTGTCCCCGTGCTCCATGTACCCTTGGTTGTCGGTCAGTACGTCGGCCAAGAAGGAGCGCGTCTGCGCGAGCGGCTCGTCTTTGGCGGCTTCCCACGCAAACGGCACGATGAACTTGCCCGGATCGGGCAGCTCCGCGTGGGCGGTCGAGCCCTTCGCGTCGTGCCCTCCCTTTTCGGCCTTGGCCGCGGGCTTATCCTTCTTCACGACCTTCTTGGGCTCGGCCGTCACCTCCTGCTTCGGCTTGCAGCCGCCAGCCAGGCCAAACAGGCTGGGAATCACGGAGAGAGTGAGGGCGAGACGCCACGCAAAGGCCATGGCGCTAGGAACGGCTGTAAACGTCCAAACTTGAGATCCTGGCGCGCCGCCCGGCCGAGCTGGCTTGCGTCCGTTTCAATCCGCTAATATCCCGTCCCTTTCCGCGCGGCCGCAGGCGCGGAGCGGTTTGCCTACATCGTGTCGCACCAGTCCTCCAGTTCAGACATCCCCGCCGAGGCGCGCGAGAGCGCGCAGGGCGGCCGCGTTCATTCCCGTCGACGAAGCTTGGTCGCTTGGCGGAAAGCCTCGGCGCGGCTCCTGCTGCTGCTGGTGACGGCAGTGGGGGTGGTGCTGGACTTCTCGCGGCGCGGAGCGCGGATCCGGGCATTCCCCCACGACTACGTCGTCACCTACTTGGCCTCCGTCGTGGAGAGCCTGATCGTGTGGGGCGTGCTGCTCTACGCGGCGTCGCGTCGCCGCGGGGCCATGCGCCACGTCGCGGCCGCGTTGTTCGTGATCATGGTCACGTTCGCGGTGGGCGGGCAGAGCTACTTCTTCCAGCAGTACCACGCGTATCTGAACGTGGACGTCTCCGTGTTCGCGAGCAACTTTATGGATTCGGTCGTGAACCAGCTCACGGCGGACCTCGGTAATTACCTGCGCGCCAAGCTGCCGCCGTTCGTCCTGGCGATTGCGCTGGTATGGGCCGCGCGCCGCGTGATGCGGCCGACGCGATTTCCATCTCAGTTGGCGTCGCCGCTCGCGCCGCTCCTGCTCGCGGCCAGCTTCTTCGTACCCACCCAGTACCGGAGCGAGCAAGCTTCGCTGCCGGACACGCTGTACCTGAACGCGGTCGGCGGCCTGCTCCGCACCCAGCTCGGGCTGACGGATCAAAGCAACCAACTGCGCCCGCGCGCGCGCGAGTCCTTGCCGGTGCCACCGCTGACCCGCGCGGACGTACCCAAGCGCAACGTGCTCTACGTCATCCTCGAGAGCGTGCGCGCAGACACCACGTGCCTCGAGCCCGACCCGAAGTGCCAGCGCACGGAGGCCACGAATCGGCTCTTGCCGGATCGCTTTCCATTCACGCAAATGCGCTCCATGGACTCGTGCACGGCCATTTCGCTCGCCGTTCTATGGTCGGGCGTGCGGCCAATCGAAAGCCGCGACACCTTGCACGAGTGGCCGCTCGTGTTCGACTACGCGCACGCCCTCGGTTACGAGACCGCCTATTGGACGAGCCAGAACATGATGTTCGGTAACGTCCGGCTGTGGGTCAAGAACCTGGGGGTGCGGCACCGCGTTACCGCGACCGAGCTGGACCCGACCGCGGACCTCGACATGGGCGCGCCCGAAAAGTACTTGGCCGCGCACGTCAGCCAGAACATCGGCGAGTTGAAGGAGCCGTTCATGGCCGTAATCCAGATGTCCAACGTGCACTACCCCTACTACCTGGATCCGGCTCTACCCACGCCCTTCCAGCCGTGGACGACGAGCAAATCGCCGGAAGAGAACGCCGCGTTCAAGAACTTCTACCAGAACTCGGTTTATCAGCAGGACCTACACATCGCGAAGATGATCGCGGCCCTCAAGGCGTCGCCGGCCGGTAAAAACACGGTCATCGTCTACACGAGCGATCATGCGGAGGCCTTCCGTGAGCACGGGCAGATGGGGCACACCTTCAGCATCTTCGATGAAGAGGTCCACGTGCCGATGTGGATCGACGCGCCGCCCGGCACCTTGACGGACGCGGAGGTCGCGAGCCTGCGCGCCAAGCGTGACCAGTACCTGTTCCACGTCGATCTCGCGCCCACCGTGCTGGACCTCATGGGCGTGCCGGACGACCCCCGCCTCACCGCGTATCGGGCGAAGATGCCAGGGCACAGCTTGCTGCGGCCCGAGCTCACCACGGAGCCAATGCCGATGACCAACTGCGCGGGGGTCTGGTCGTGCGCGTTCGAGAACTGGGGCGCCATGCAGGGCTCGCTCAAGATCGAAGCGCGCTCTTGGGACAACGGTTGGAACTGCTACGACCTCGAGCAGGACCCGCTGGAGCAGTCGCCGCTACCGCTCGACCAGTGCCGTGAGCTGCACGCTTTCGTGCAGAAGACGTACGGCCGGCTGCCGGGCAAGGACGTTCCCCGCCCGGCCAAGTAGCGGGCTCAGCTCAAGGCCAGCATGCGCTCGATGGGAACGAGCGCACGGCGCCGCAGGTCTTCGTCCATCTCCAAGCGCGGCTCCAAGTCCCGAAGCGAGAGGTACACCTTCTCCGGCGTGTTGAGCCGCATGAAGGGACACTCGTTGCACGCGCAGTTGCCGTCCGGCGGCGCGGGAATGAGCTGCTTCTGCGGGGCGCGCTTCTGCATCTGGTGAATGATGCCCGGCTCCGTCACCACGATGAACTCTTGAGCGTTGTCGTTCTCGACGAACTTGAGAAGCGCGGCGGTGGAGCCGATGAAATCCGCCCGCTCGAGGAGCGGCTCTTCGCACTCCGGATGAGCGATGATCTTCGCGTCGGGGTGCTCGTGCTTAATCGCCATCAGCTTCTGCAAGCTGAATGTCTCGTGCACGATGCAGCTGCCCTGCCACAGCCGCATGTCGCGACCGGTTTGCTTCATGACCCAGCGGCCGAGGTTCTTGTCCGGCGCGAACAAGATCTGTTTGTCACGCGGGATGGCGTTCACGATCTTCACGGCGTTGCTGGAGGTGACGATGTAGTCACTCTCCGCCTTCACCTCCGCGGTGCAGTTGATGTAGCTCACCGCTACCGCCTCCGGGTACCGTGCTTTCCAGGCGCGAAAGCGATCCCCCGGGCAGCCATCGGCCAGAGAGCACCCGGCTTTCATGTCTGGAACGAGAACGATGCGCTCGGGGTTCAAGATCTTGGCCGTTTCGGCCATGAAGTGCACGCCCGCGAACAAGATGACGTCGGCCGTCGTCTTCTGCGCGGCTTGCGCCAGCTGCAAGGAGTCGCCGATGAAGTCCGCGAGGTCCTGAATCTCGCTCTCCTGATAGTAGTGAGCCAAGATCACGGCGTTGCGCTCGCGCTTCAGGCGCCGAATCTCTTCGTCGAGGTCCGGGATGGCGGAGACGTCTTGTGAGTTCTGTGCGGCAAGCATGCTGTCTGTAGGCAGTATGCGACACTTCCCGGCCGCCGGCCGCCCCCGTAGCGAACCGCCCCGAGGATTCGGCACTATCGGCGATGGATTCAGGCGTCGGCGTGGTGCTAGGGTCCTTCGTACGCGCCGGGAATGCGGAGGCGCTCAGCAAAGCAAGGTCTCATGCCGCTTCGGGACGAGTGGTGCGATTTGGCTCGGAAGCTGGACTGGTCGTTCAGCTATGCGGAAGAACGCGAAGTTTTCCCAGAAAGCCTATCCGGCGCGCCCTGGCTGAGCGCGCGCGACTGGCGCGACTGGGACGAGCCGTTTCGCAGCACGTATTCAGAGTACGTGGCCACTCAGCACCGGAAGGAGGTCGCCTTCCAAGCCATCGCGGAGGCGGTCGGCCGGGTCGAAGACGTAGCGAAGCTGGATCCGGGGTGGCTTTCGGTGGTGAAGCTCCACATGGCCACGCTGCCGCTCGCGGAGTTCGCGGCGGTCGTAGGCAACTTGCGCTCAGCGCGTTTCGGCCGAGACAGCGCTTGGCGGCAGACGTCTCTGCTCGGCGCTTTGGACGAGCTGCGCCACACCCAGCTGCCGCTGCGAGCCATGCACGACTTGGTGCGCTGGGATCAGCAGTTCGAGTGGACGCACCGCCTGCTGCATAGCCAGGACTGGATTGCCATCGCCGCTCGTCACCTGGTCGACGAGCTGCTGTTCGGTACGGACGCGATCGAGTTCGCGATCGGCACCCACTTCGTGTTCGAAACCGGCTTCACCAACCTGCAGTTCATCGGCTTGACCAGCATGGCGCGGGACGCCGGGGACAAGCTGTTCGAGCAGATGCTGCAAAGCATTCAGACGGACGAAGCGCGCCACGCTCAGATCGGCCGCCCGGTGTTGCGCAAGCTGGTGGAGAGCGACCCCGCGCGCGCGCAGCGCCTCGTGGACAAGTGGTTTTGGCGCTCTTTTCGCTTCTTCGCCGTGGTTACGGGCTTCGCGATGGACTACCTGACCCCGCTCGCGGCGCGGCGCGCCAGCTTCAAAGAGTTCGTGGAAGAGTGGGTCGTGGACCAGTTCCAGAGCTCGCTCGATGAGCTGGGGCTTTCGCGTCCGCGCTACTGGCAGGCATTTCTGGACGCGCTGCCCATCTACCATCACATGCTCTACGCCAGCGCGTACACCTACCGCGCGACGACGTGGTTCGACTTCGTGCTGCCGGGTCCGCAAGAGCAGGCATGGCTGTCGGAAAAGTATCCGTCCACTTGGCCCGAGCTCGCGCCGGTTTGGAAGAACGTGACGGATCGCTGGCGCGCAGCTGGTCCCACCGTCGAGTGGTTCACGCACGGGACGACCCCGGTTGCGTTCTGTAACTTGTGTCAGCTGGTGCTGTGCGGCGGAACGCCGTCGCAAAACTCGGCGGTGTTCGTGGGGCGCGCCGGCCGTCGCCACGTCTTCTGCTCCGAGCCGTGCCGCGAGCTATTCGAGGCCGAGCCGGAGCGCTACGCCGCGCACCGGGGCGTCGTCGAACGAATTTTGGCAGGCCTTGCTCCGGCCAACCTCCTGGAGCTGCTCCGCTACTTCGGCCTGTCGGAGGCGAGCTGGGGTCGCGACATCCGCTCGGGGGATTACGAGTTCTTGCGTCGAAGCGGGGGCGAGTCGTGAGCATTCCTCTTTATGCGTTCGTGCGGGGCGACACGCTCGGCCTGGTGGTGCTCGCGCCGGAGTCGGAAAGCGTGAACGAGCTCGCGCAGCGACTCGCGAGAGCGGCCGCGCCGCGCGTCGCGCTGACCGGTACCTTACGGGTGCTGCATCGTGGCAAGCCGCTGGAAGGCGAGCTGAGCCTCAAGGAGGCCGGCGTCATGCCGCTGGATCGCGTCGATCTTTTGCAGGAGCCGGACCATGGCTGAGCTTCCGCTGAGCATCGACGACCTCTGGATCGGGGAGATGCGTGGTGTGACGCTCGAGCGCGAGCCGCTGCTCGTCGTGCGCACCGAGGACGGCGTGCGAGTGTTCCGGGATCGCTGCCCTCATCAAGGCTACCCCCTGAGCGAGGGGGAGCTGCACGCGGGCGTCATCACGTGCCGCCTGCACCGACACACCTTCGACGCTGCCACTGGCGCGGGCATCAACCCGCCCGCCCCGTGCCTCGCCGCCGTACCCTCGCAGGTGGAGCGGGGGCGGGTGGTCGTGGAGCTCGCCGCGACGAAGGCGGCGCCGTGACCGTCGAGGTCGGGCCGGTGCTCCTGCCGTCCGAGCTCGGGCGCGCAGTACTTTCCGCGATCCGCGCCGCCAATCCTGACGTCCGGGTCCAGGATCGGGGCGCCTATTTGCGGGTGCTGTCTCCGGCCCGCTGCGCGGTGACTCGCGCCGCAATCGAGGAGGCGCTGGGGCAGGCGGTGAGCCTGCCCGGAGACCTCGAGCTGTGTATGCCGTCTTTCAAGGGGCTGCTTCGCGTGGACACCGAGCGCGCGGTTTGGGAGGCGAGCGTCGAATGACTACGTCACCCAGAGAAATCCGTGCCGCAAGAGCCATCACCGCGCGCCGCACTTACTCGTGTCTGGAGGGCTCGCGTCGCAAACCGACGGACTACGAGGTCACGAGCACGGAGCTTCTCTATTACCCGCAGCGTGGCTTCGAGGTGGACTCGCCGGTGCTGCGCCACTACTCGCCTGCGCCGGGCTGGGAAGCATTTCGAGACCCCGCGGCGCTCACTTACGCGGGCTACGTGGCGGAGCGCCGCGATCAGGAGGCCTTTTTGGACCGCCTGCTGGAGCGACCAACGCGTGAGTTGCCATCGGCGCTGCGTCCGCTGCTCGGCATCTTCAGCGCGCTGCGTTTCGCCCTGCACGGGCTGCAGATGACGGCCGCGTACGTGGGCGCTTTCGCTCCCAGCGGGCGCATCGCCATCGCCGCCGCTTTCCAGGCTGCGGACGAGATGCGCCGCATTCAGCGCATCTGTCAGTGGCTGTCCCGCTCCGGTAAACGCTCCGTGGAGCTGGACGCCTTGGGGCGCGAGCTCTGGCAGCAAGGCGCGGAGCTGCAGCCGCTACGGCGTTTGGTGGAGGAGCTGCTCGTCACCTACGACTGGCAGCATGCGCTCGTAGCGCTGAACGGGGTCGTCAAGCCGCTGTTCGACCGGCTCTGGTTCGAGCAACTCGTGGGCCTCGCGGAGCGACACGACGACGAAGTCCTGGAGAAGATACTGAGCTCTCTTGGCGACGACGGCTTGTGGCACGAAAGCTGGTTCATCGCTTTCGCGAAGCTGGCCCAAGAGGTGGATCCGCTGAACACGGACCGACTTCGCGCGGAGGTGCTTACGTGGCGTCCGAAGGCGGCCAACGCCACCCAGGCCTTGTTGCCCGCGTTCGGTTCCCTGCTCGGCGACGAAGGTGAGCGCGCTTACGTGTGGCGGGAGCTGGACGGCGGGCTCTCGGCCCATCTGAGCAAGGCGGGCCTCGTCGTGGCCACGAACGCGGAGGCGAGCCATGGCGAGTCACTCTAGCCCACCCATCATCGGCGGCGGGAGCTCGAGCGAGGATGCTCGCTTCCGACTCCTGGCCGACCACGCCCCCGTCATGCTGTGGATGTCGGGGCTGGACGGGCTGTGTGAGTTCTTCAACTCCACGTGGCTGCGTTTCACCGGGCGCTCGCTCGAACAGGAGCGCGGCAACGGCTGGGCGGAGGGCGTCCACGCCGACGACTTTCAGGACTGTATGGATCGCTACTTGGCCGCGTTCGTGGCTCGGTCCGCGTTTCGGATCGAATACCGTCTCCGACGCGCGGACGGGCAGTACCGCTGGATTTTAGACCAAGGTACGCCGCGGTACGGCCCGACTGGGCTATTCGAGGGCTTCATCGGCTCCTGCGTGGACATCACGGAGACGCGCGACGCCACCGAGTCGCTGCGGGCGCGCACGAACGAGCTTACGGCTGCGCTGCGCGAGCGCGAGGTCTTGCTGAGTGAAATTCACCACCGGGTGAAGAACAACCTGCAGCTCGTGTCCAGCATGCTCGCGCTGCAGGCCCGCGCCGTTGGTGCCGAAGCGCAGCACGCCTTGGCGGAAGGGCAGCGCCGCATCGACTCAATCGCGCTGGTACACGAGCAACTCTACGGCAACCGCAATCTGTCGGCCGTGAACCTCGCGCGCTACGTGGAAGCGCTGATTCCCGGCCTCTGCCGTAACAGTGGGGCGGGCGAGCGCGTCGAAGTCGCGCTGCGGCTGGAAGAAGTCGAGCTCGTGCCGGAGCGCGCCATTCCGTGCGGGCTGCTCGTCAGCGAGCTGGTCACCAACGCACTGAAGCACGCGTTTCCGGACGAGCGTCGTGGCACGCTCGAAGTGCAGCTGACGCGTATCGCCCCGTCGTCCCTCCGCCTGGTCGTGCGCGACGACGGCGTCGGGCTGCGGGGCGAATTTCCGCTTGGCAAACGCCACGGCCTGGGGCTGGATCTCGTAGCGATATTCGCTAAACAGCTGGATGCGGAGCTGCTCGTCGAGCGTGACCGCGGCACTCGCTTCCAGCTCACCTTCGAGGAGGGCTCGCCATGAACGTAGTCGCAATTCCGGGCGGGCTGCGCGACCCCCGCGTGCTGATCGTGGAAGACGAGCGCGTCGTCGCCACGCACGTGGAGCGCAGTCTGGAGGACGCAGGCTACTCGGTAGTCGGCATCGCCTCCACCGCGGCCGAGGCCTCGGAGCTGGTGAGCGGATCACCGCCGGACGTCGCGCTGGTGGACATCCGGCTACGCGGCAAGAGCGAAGGTTTCGAGGTTGCGGAGCGGCTGCGTACCGAGCACGACGTACCGGTCGTCTACATGACGGCCCACACGGACGACGAGACCCTGCAGCGCGCGGCGCGGACGGGCGCGTACGGCTACGTCGTCAAGCCTTTCACGATCGGCGAAGTGAAGAGCGCGCTCCAAGTCGCGCTGCACAAGCACCGGCTGGACCAACATCTGGCGCAGCGCGAGCGCTGGTTTTCGACCACGCTGCGCGCGATCGCGGACGGCGTATTGGCTTGCGACGCAGAGGAGCGAGTCACGTTTTTGAACGAGGTCGCCGAGCGCATGCTGGGCCGCGCGGAGGACCAAGCCCTGGGTCGCCAACTGGGCGAGCTCTTGGGGCGAGGTCCGCGCGTGGCGGAAGTGGCGGAGTCGATCGCGTCACGCTCGCCGAGCACCTTCTTCTTCGAGGCGGCGCGGCCGGACAGCGCCTCTTTGCTGCTGGAAGGCAGCGTGGCGCCGATTGTCCACGGTGGTCGAGTGCTGGGCGCGGTGCTCGTCTTGCACGACGTGACCGAGCAGCGCCGCCGCGACGAGCAGCTCGCGCTGACGGATCGGCTCAGCTCGCTCGGCACCCTCGTTGCGAGCGTCGCGCACGAAATCAACAATCCTCTGGCGTACACGCTCGGCAACTTGGGCATCGCGGTGGCGGAGCTCGAGCGTTTGGCGATGGAGCTGCCGCAGGGCCCGCGGGAGGCGCTAGAGCACGTGATGCGGAGCCTGCGCGATGCAGAGGACGGCGCAGGGCGCGTCGCGAATACGGTCAAGGAGCTGCGCGCCTTCGGGCGCATGGAAGAGCGCAGCCAGCGCACGGTGGATCCGCGTGCGTGCGTGGACTGGGCCCTGCGCCTCACCGGCAATCAATTGCTCCACCACGCGCGCCTGCACACGAACCTGCGGGACGTGCCGCCTGTCAGAGCCAACGAGCTCAAACTGTCGCAAGTCGTCGTCAACCTGCTCACCAACGCGGTGCAGGCGCTCACCGGCGAGCGAGAGCTGAACGAGGTAAAGGTCTCGACGTGGACGGACGAAACCGGCGCCGCCGTCATCGAGGTGGAGGACAACGGACAGGGCATGTCGGAAGAGACGCGGCTCTCGGTCTTCGAGCCGTTCTTCACGACCAAGCCGGTCGGCCTCGGTACGGGCCTCGGGCTCAGTATTTGCCGGGGTATCGTGCAGGGGTTCGGCGGGGACATCACGGTGGAAAGCGCAGTCGGGCAGGGCAGCCGTTTCCGCGTCCGTCTGCCCCAGAGCCAGGACGACGTTCCGGCTTCGATGTTTCGACTTTCGTCGGCGCCGCCGCCACCGGCGCGCGGCATGTCGGTGCTGCGTGACGCGCCACAAATTCTCGTCATCGACGACGAGCCGATGATCCGCACGCTGGTAAGCCGTCTGCTTTCGGGTCGGTATCGTGTCACGACCGCTGACTCCGTGCGCGCGGCGCTCGCCGTTTTGAACGAGCGCTCGGACTTCGACGCGGTCTTGTGCGACTTGATGATGCCGGGCGAATCCGGCATCGACTTCTTCGGCGTGGTGCGGCGCCTCTACCCGAGCTTGCTGACGCGCGTCGCGTTCATCACCGGCGGGGCGGTCACGCCCGACACGAGCAAGTTCCTGGAAACCGCCGCGCGGCCCGTCCTCAGCAAGCCGTTCGACACGCAGGCGCTGGCGCAGTTCATCGATCGGCTGATCGCCGACGCCGTTACTCGGGCGGCTTGTCCAGCTTAGGCACGGCTTTTTGGAACTCTTCCGAGAACCACTCCGCGCTCTTGGCGTCGGAAAGGTTCAGCTCGAAATCCGGAGTGCGGGAAGGCTCCAGCTTCGCGAGTAGCTCCACGATCTCGCGTTTGGCGAGCCCCAGGCCGTCCAGCTCTGCCGCGGACAAACTGCCGCCACGGCTCTCCAGCCCGCCATCTTTCACACTCACCAGCTTGCGAACGGCGTCCAGGTCCATGCGCGACATCCGAGCGCCGCACACGTCGTAGTCGATCCAGGCTTCGTAGCTCAGGGGGGCGACGCGCTTCAGCATGCCCGCCATCACGCGCCCGAACTCCTGAATTTCCCACTGGGCGTGGCGGTCGACGCGCAACTTCAAGAAGTGCAAAAAGTTGTGCAGATCGATCTTCCAGTACCACTGAGTGTAGGTGGAGAGAGGTAGGTCGATGCGGGCAAGCTCGCGCGCCATGTCCGCGGCGGTCATGTGCTCGTACGCTTCGCGGCTGAGCCGGCGGATCTCGTTCCAGCGTTGGACGGACTCTGCGTACGCTTCCGGCGAGACGGGCGTGCCGCTGCGACCCTGGTTGTTGCTGCGGCTCTGCGTCTGCAGCTGCTCCGCGCTCGGCGTGTAGAACAGCATCGGCATCAGCGAGTACCTTCCCGAGTACTCGTTGACGTTCGCGGCGCGGTGCCGAATCCACTGCCGCGCGATGAACATCGGCATGCAACAGTGAAACTTCAGCTCCAGCATTTCGCTGGGCGTGGTGTGCAGGTGGCGACGCAAGTAGCGGAGCAAGCCGCGCGTGAGGCTCGCCTTGCGCGTGCCGTAGCCGTAGCTCACCCGGGCCGCGCGCTCGATGCACTCGTCCGTCCCCATGTAGTCCACGAGCGCCACGAAGCCGTGGTCGAGCACGGGGAAGTACAGGCCGAGGATCTCTTCTGCGCCGGGCGAGACAGGACGCTTGCTGGACATCGCGGACCGTTATCCGGCAACGCGGAGCGGGGAAGAAGCCAAAAATTCCGGGGTCGCTTCGGAGCGCCGCGGAAAGCGGTTTCCGACCCTGGAAGATCGGCCAAACTGCTGCTACACCGCCGCCCCATGCGCATCTGCCTCCTCGGAGCCACCGGTTTGGTCGGGCGTGAGTCGCTCGACCTCGTTGCGCGCGCCTGGCCCGGCGCGTCATTGTCCCTGTACGCGAGCCGCGACCAAGAGCTCAAGCACGGCGACAAGACCTACAAGGTGGAGGCCGCCCCCAAGCTCGAAGAGGAGAGCGCGCCCAAGGGCGATCTGGCGCTGGTCGCACTGGACGACGAGCACAGCAAGCGCTTCGTGCCGCGCCTCCTCGCGCTCGGCTATCGCGTCATCGACAAGAGCAACACCTACCGCGGGGACGCCAAGGTGCCGCTCGTCGCCGCGGGCGTGAACTCGAACCGCGTAACTGAAGACGTGCGGCTCGTCGCGAACCCGAACTGCACGACCATCCCCCTTACGCTCGCCCTCAAGCCGCTGCAGCAGGAGTTCGGCTTGGAAGACGTGACCGTCAGCACCTACCAAGCCGTGAGCGGCGCCGGCATCGCCGCGCTGGACGGCTTTTTGGAACAGAGCAAGACCGGCTACCAACAGCTGGACCGCTTCGGCGACGCGTTCGATCCCAAGGCGTACGCCGGTAACACGGTGCCCCACAACGGCGGCACGGACGAGAGCGGCTTCTCCTCGGAAGAGCGCAAGCTCATGTTCGAGGCGAAGAAGATCCTGGAGCTGCCGGACTTGGGCGTCAGCGCGCAGTGCTGCCGCGTCGGCGTGGCCGTGGGCCATTACGAAAACGCCTGGGTCACGTTCAGCAAAGCGATCTCGCCCGAGCAGGTCGCGGCGGTGCTGACGAACCCGGCGAAGGCGCCGTTCGTCAATTTCCTCGCTGGCGCCGCGGGTGAAGGTCTGTCGGCGTTGTACTCGGTCAAGGCGCGGGACCGCGCCCTCGTCGGTCGGGTCCGCCCGGACTCGCGCGACAAGAGCGGTCGCACGCTGTGCCTCACCGTCGTGGGTGACAACCTGCGCCTCGGCGCGGCCACCAACGCCGTCCGCGTCGCCAGTCGTTGGTTCAAGTCCGAAGATCCGGAGCTGCAGGCTTAAGGTCGGCCCATGCGGCTCGGGGGCACGCTCGCTGGCGCGCTTGGCTTGGTGCTGAGCTGCGCGGGAGCGCGGTCGCCCGAGCCGAGCGCTCCGTCCGCACCGCTCGCGCTGCCCAGCGCCCGCGCGGCGTTCGCGCCCCCACGGTTGTTTCCGCCGACCAAGGGCGCGGGCGTCATGGAGGCCGGCGTCGAGCACGACGGCTCGCGTCGGTTGCTCGCTTTCGGTTTGCGGGTCGTGCAACGAGCGGACGGCTCGCTCGAAGTGGGAGACGAGCTGCTGCCGGCCGCGCGCAGCGCGCGCTTCGCGGAGCTCCCCGCCCGGCTAGGCTCCGGGTACCTATTTTGGATCGTCTCCTCCAGCGGCACGCTCGTGTACCGCGCGGAGAGCTGGACCGCGAAGCTGACGCCGCTCGCGCAGCTGGACTTCGAGGCCGAGCGCTTCGTGCCCGGGTTCGACCGCTTGCTCGTCCTCCCGAAGCGTGACGCGGACTATCGCGCGCTCGACCTGCAGACGGGCGAGCCCGTGCCGCCCATCGGCTTGCCGGCGGCACCCGCGTACGGAGCCATGGCCTTCGTGGACGGTTGGTTCGGCGCCGTGCAGGTGCCGCTGCGCGGCGTCTTGCTCAGTTTCGACGCGGGTGCGAGCTGGCACCCGCTCGGCATGCCTGTCAACGGCCTGGAGGTCGCCGGAGACGCGCTCGCGCTGTCGACACCGACCGGAGACTACCTGCTCGACCCTCGTGGCGAGCTGTCTCACGTCGCCGATCGCGATCCGCAGAAGGTCAGCGAGATGGCGCGCGCGGAGCTGCAGCGGGCCATCTCGCCGCCGGCAGTTGCCGGCAAGAGCGCGGAGTCGCTCTTGGAGCTGGCGGTGCAGAGCGGCTTCCCCGACGGCGCTGGCAACGCCTTCGTGGCGACGGGCGGCGCGCTTCTGCGCGTGGCGCTCCAGACCGGGCGTGTCGTGGAGCGCCGCGAGCGTGCGTACGCGACCAGCGCAGAGTGCCAAGGCGTGCGGCTCGGCACCGGCGTCGGGTTCGTTTGCGGCCAGGGTCGAGAGCTCACGCGCGTGTACCGAGTGAACACCCCACTCGGCCTTTCGCTCGTGCGAGAGCTGGCCGGCGCTCGCGCGGTGAGCGACAGCGGCTCGGGCGCGCTCGTGCTGCGTGGCGGCTGTGAGGGCGCTTCCGCCGCTTCGCGCCACTGCATCTTGCGTGCGGACGGCACGACTCAAGAGGTGCCGAGCGGTGGGGAACGCGATCGGGTCGTAGCGCTCGCGGATGGGCGCGTCGTCGTCGTCACCCCACCGGGCGCCGGCGCCGCGGGCTCACTCGCCATCTGGCAAGGCGCGGCCGTGCAGCGCGTCGCGCTCTCGGCCGCGACGAAAGACTCGCGGCAGAAGTCCTTGCTGGAGCAAGGGGTGTGGCTGGACGGAATGGTGGAGGCAAAGCCCGGCGTGCTCTCGGGCTGGGTCGTGGGCGCGGGCCCGTTCGCGGGAGTGGAGCTCTCGCTGGGCGGCAAGGTCACACTGCGCCGCACTCAGGACAACGCCGGTCGCGTGCTGTTCGCTGGGAATCGAGCGCTCTCTTTGGGCGAAAATGGCCTCGCTTCGGAGACGACGGACGGCGGCGGGGAATGGCAAGCCGTGGAGCTACCGCCGGAAACGGACGTCAAATCTTCGCTCGCGCAAGGTCTGCGGCAAGGCTGCTCGGCCGTGGGCTGCAGCTTTGCGGGCTTCGTGCGCGTCGGTTGGTTCGACGGCCGCGCTGCGCGTAGCCTGGCCATGCCGCAGACGCCTGCGCGCGTGAGTTTTCCCGGACCGGGCGGCTCGCGTTGGCGCTTGCAGTGCAACCCGACCGGAGACGTCAGCGCTCCCGCGTTGCCGTTCCGCGCCGCGACGTCGCTCGCCGGGCGTCGCTTCAAACCGACGCGCATCGGTCCCGGGGAGGACGCGCTGCTCGCGCCTCTTTCTCCCTTCTTGGAACAAGCGCCGCCCACCCTGAACGACGCATGGGAGGGCGTGGACGCGGGCACGGAGCCGCAGGGAGTGCAGCTTCGCCTTTATGCGTACGGCCCGCGCGGCGGCGACTGGACACGCGCGGGCTCGCTCGGCTTCTCTTTCGCGGACCGCTTCGCGACCCTCGGCGGCGTGCGTCGCACCGCGCTAGCGCGCAGCCCCTGGCCCGACGCAGCGACGGCCGCGGACGCGCTCGGTGCGGAGCCGAGCACCAACGCGGCCGGCCTCGCCGCGGCGCTGGATCCTGGAGGTAGCGCAGGGGCGCTCTTGCTCAACTCGCGCGGCACTTTGGATCTGTTCGTATTCGAAGCCGGCCGTGTGCCGCTGCGTGTGCCGAACGTCGGTCGGCTCGGTGTGGCCTCGCGCTTGTCGGGATTCGTCAAGACGAAGGCAGGCTATTACTTCGGCTCTTATGACGAGAACGCGCGGGTGCTACGCGTCTACCGCGTCGCCGGTCAGGACCTAGAAGTCGCGCTCGAAGTGAGCGACATTCCCCCGCCGCGCGGGCCGAGCGCGGAGCTCACGCGCTCAGCCAATGGAGACGCGCTCGGCATCTGGGTCCGCGGCACGGGCTGGTTCGTCCACCCCGTGGATCTGGAGACGAGCTCGGTGGATGCGCCTTACGTAGTGACGCCTGCGCAGCTCGCCGTCATGCCGGAGCCCTGCGCAGACGGCGCCGAGGGTCTATTGGTAACTGGGTCGATCGGGCTCGATCCGTCGGCGGAAGTTCCCCCCGGCTTCGGAATGCGCAGCTTCGAGGGCAGGTTCCGTGTGTCGTCGCTCGGCATTTGCATCGATGCGCTCGCCGCGCAAGGCGAAGCCGGTGGAGCAAAAACGCCGCCGCGGACGACTAGTCGCGGACTTACGGCGACTGGCCGCCCGACCGTCATCGCAACGTTGACGGAGCGAAAGCCGCTCGGGCGTCGCGTGGAGCTGCGCTGCTCGAACTGAGATGCGCGCGTCTCAGCGCGGGTTCAGTCTCACCCCGAGATGTTAGCGTCCCCACGTTAGCGACCCTCACATTCACGCGACTCACTGGCAGCAAATCCGACAATTAGGGGTTTGCTTTTCTCGGAGCGGGCTGCTACATCATTCGTGTCCGCGCAGAGTGAGGCTGTCCCCCCCCCGGCCCCTTTGCGCGGACACTAGTTTTGTCTCCGTTCGTTCCTGCCCCGCGCAGTCGTTGACGAAAACGGAGGCCATCCACCGGTGTTTTCGCACCGGCGGACGGCGTCGTGTCGGCGTCGTCTAGCTTCGGTCGAGCTTCTTCGCCATCGCTTCGCCGAGCTCGATGGCGCGCTTGGTTGCGGTGTCTACCGCGTCGATCAGCGTGCGGCGCAGGCCACCGCTCTCCAGTGTGTGAAGCCCCGCGATAGCGGTACCGCCCGGGCTCGTCACCATGTCCTTCAATCGTCCAGGATGCTCGCCCGTCTCGAGCAGGAGCTTGGCCGAGCCGTAGACGGTTTGCGCGGCGAGTAGGAGCGCGGTGTCACGGTGGAGGCCGACCTTCACGCCCCCGTCCGCCAGCGCCTCGATGATGACCATGACGTAAGCGGGCCCGCTACCGGACAAGCCCGTCACGGCGTCGATGAGCGACTCATCCAAGACTACGGAGCGACCGATGGCGGCGAAGAGCTTCTGTGTCAGCTCGATATCGGCGGGCGTCGCGCGCGAGCCAGGAGCGATCCCGGTCGCGCCGGCCAGCGCGATCGCGGCCGTGTTCGGCATCGCTCGCACGACGCGCACGTGGGCGGGCAAGCGCTGCTCGAGAGACCGGATCGGCACCCCCGCCGCGATGGACACGAGCAGCGTGTCCGGCGCGAACGAGTCCGCCATCTGGTCCAAAACGCGATCGATGACTTGCGGCTTGACCGCCAGGACGACCACGTTGGCCCACGCGGCCAGCTGCTGGTTGTCGGTATAGGTCTTGATGCCGTACTGAGACTCCAGCTCTTTCAAGTGATCGGCGCGCACGTCGCTCGCGACGATTTGCTCCGGCTTGACGCTCTTGGAGGCGAGCAGTCCGCGGATCAAGGCGCCGGCCATATTGCCGGCGCCGAGCATGCCGATACGTTGGGATTCCATGGCGCGGAAGCTAACTCACGAGCTTCAGCCGAGCCAGGACTTCGCGTAGCTCTGCCGCGCTGCTCGCGCCGTACGCGCGCGCGGGCAGCTCCCGCTCATGGTGCCGAGAGTCGAACCACACCGCGCTCGCGCCGGCGCCGAGCGCGCCTTGCACGTCCGCTTCCCAAGCGTCTCCGACGTGGAGCAGCTCCCGCGCTTCCGTACGCAAGGCCGCGCAAGCATGCAGGAAGATGCCCGGCTCCGGCTTGTCGATGCCAATTCGCCCGGAGTCCACCACGACGTCGAAGTCTGGGCCCCAACCCAGCTCATCCACCAGCTCCGCCAAGCGCCCTTCCGAGTTGGAGATGATGCCGACGGACACACCGACGGAGCGCAGCTCCCGCACGAGCTCGATCATTCCGACAATGGGCTTTCGCCATAGGTTCTGGCCGGGCTGCTCGTCCCACAACCAGGCCGCGAGGGTCGTCGCAGTCGTGCTCGGCACTCCGCCGCCCTCCAGCTGCGCCTGCATCATCGCGCGCCACGCCACGACGTGCCCTTCGCTCTTCTTTTGGCCGTAGAGGTCCCAGGCCGGCTTGGAGTTTTCACGACCCCGCGCCGGGTCGAACCGCCCACCGCGCGACGCGACTCGGCGCGATAGAAATTCGTAGTCGAGCTCGGCTAGCGTCTGCCCGAAATCGAAGGTGAGGGCTTTCATCCGAACAAGCCTCGCAGCTTTTCCATGAAGCTCTGCTGCTGCGGTTGCAGGTCTTCGCCCAGCTCACGCCCGAGCTCTTCGATGAGCTCTCGCGCGCGGGGGGTGAGCTGGGCTGGAATTTCGACGGCGACTTCCACCAGCTGGTCGCCCCGGCCGCTGCGTAAACGATGTTCCACGCCTTTTCCGCGCACCCGCAGCACTTGGCCCGGTTGCGTCGAAGGCGGCACCCTCAGCTTGATCTTGCCTTCCAACGTCGGCACGTCGATCTCACCGCCCAGCGCCGCTTGCACGAAGCTGATTGGAACGCGGCACACCACGTCGTCGCCTGCGCGCCGAAAGAATGGATGCGGCTCGACCTCCACCAGGAGCTCCAGATTCCCCGGCGCCTTGTCCGCGCGCACGCGGTGACCGCCTTGGTCCACCACGCGGGTCGCGCCATGCTCGATACCGGCGGGCACGTCCACCTTCAGCACGCGCTCGGCCGAGCGCAGTCCCTTGCCGCCGCAGGTGCGACACGGCGTGCTCGGAATCGAGCCTGCGCCTTTGCAACGCGAGCAGGGTCGCTCCACCGCGAGTGGGAACAACGCCTGCTGAAAGCGCACCCGCCCGCGCCCACCGCACACCGAGCAGGTCTCCACGCGCGTGCCCGGCTCTCCGCCGCTGCCGCGGCAGCTACCGCACGTGTCGGCGCGCTCGTAGCGCACCTCCTTGCTCGCACCGAGCGCCGCTTCCTCGAACGTTACGGAGAGCGCCATGCGGATGTCGCCGCGGTCACCACCCGAGCCGCGAAACCCGAACGCGCCCAAGATGTCCCCGAAGATCTCGTCGAAGCCGCCGAAGTCCACGACGTCCCCGCCGGGGCCGCGCCCGCCCGTTTGGAACGCGGCTGGCCCGTACCGGTCGTAGGCGCTGCGCTTGTCCGGATCGGACAAAATCTGGTGTGCCAGGTTGACCTCCGTGAAGCGGGTCTGCGCGCCGGGGTCGCCCTGGTTCTTGTCGGGGTGATGCTGCGCCGCGAGCCGGCGAAAGGCACTCTTGATATCCGCCTCGCTGGCGTCGCGGCCGAGACCGAGGACTTCATAGGGGTCGCGCACTGAATTTTCGCCATAGCATGGCCTTTTCCGGGGGCCATCCGGCTATCCCCTTCCCGGCCTGCGGCGGGGCGGCTACCCTTCTCAGCCTTGTCCGACGACGAAAACCGGCGCCATGCCTACAGGGCACCCATCGAGCTCAAGGTCGAGTACAAGCGCCTCAATACCTTCTTCGCGGACTACACGCGGAATATCTCTCGGGGCGGCACGTTCATCGGCACGGAGAAGCCGCTCAAGGTAGGTACCGAGTTCGTCTTCGCGCTGGGCGTCCCCAACATGCCGGAGCCTCTGCGCCTGCGTGGCAAAGTCATTTGGACGACCGATCCCGCGGACGCCACCAAGGCGAACCCCGCCGGGATGGGCATCGAGTTTCAGTACGACCAGGGCGAGCGCGCCGAGAAGGAAGCCGCCGTCGAGCGCCTCCTCTCCGCGGAGCTCGGCGATCACCTCGCCACCAAGCTGCTCGGTCGTAAGCCGCAGCTGTGAAGGCAGAGAGGTGCCGTCGACGCAGGCCACTCGTCGGCGTCACCTGTCGCGGCTAGGCCTCGTCGTTCCGACGTTCCCTCGTTCCCACCGAACCAGCCCCGTTCGCGACCTAGCGAGTCGCCGCTGTTGAACGTGCGCCGGCCCCGCCCGCGAGCACACGTTCGCGCGCCACGTCCCGGATTGCCCATCGCTCATCAGCGGCCGCGGCGGCGCATCAACCAGCCCACCGCTCACGTGCAGCGGAAAGAACACTCCGTAGCTGCTGCGCCTACACACGCTGACACTCACACCTGCGTTGTCGCATCGAACGCCACAATCCGAACCACGCGAGCGTTGCGGTCAGTCGCTGTGCGCTACTCATATATGTCTGGTTGAGCCCCCCGCGAGTGTCGCGCCTCTTGTCTCGTTTTAGACAATGAGAGGCGACGTTGTCGTCGCATTCCGTCTCACTCAGCGCGTCAGCGAAGCGAGCGCGCCCTTGCATAACCACGCAAACACCCGAGGAAGCAGACCAAGCGCGCAAGCGAGCGCGACGCCGGATGAATGAGAGGCGTAGTCGCACGCGATGCGCAAGATCACGCGAGCGTATGAAACCGAGCCCACATGCGCCTCGGGCGCTGAAGAGGACCGAGCGACGACCGAGCTCGGTATGTTTAAAAATACTTGCGATGTTGGTTCGTATTCTGCAAAGTGTGAGATCGAGCTACATAGAGGGATCGCTAATCGCAGCCTCACAGGCGCCCGGGCGCTGGAGGCCTCGTGGAGTGCTCGTGCTGAGCGGGCCGCGCGGTTAGACGGCAGTCAACGGAATATCTCGGCGTCTCAAGGAGGTGCCTCGTGCCAAGTACCATCGATGATCAGGGCGGTGAGCTCACGGCGGGCCAAATGCTTGGCCGGTACGAGCTCCTCATGCCCCTCGCCAAGGGCGGAATGGGCAACGTTTGGGCGGCGCGGCTCAAGGGCACGCGCGGCTTTCGGAAGCTGGTCGCAGTCAAGACCATCTTGCGCAACATGGAGAACGCTCAGCTCCAACAAATGCTCTACCAAGAAGCCGTTCTGGCATCGCAAATCCGTCATCCGAACGTGGCGGAAACGCTGGAGCTCGGCGAGGACGGGGGGCGGATGTACTTGGTCATGGAGCTCGTGCTCGGGGAGTCCTTGCTCTTCGTCCTCCGGGAAGCCCAGGCGGACGGCGCCATTCCGTTCGACGTGAGCATCAATTTGATAGCGCAGGTCTGCCGCGGGCTCGCCGCCGCGCACGACCTCCGCGACGAGAGCGGCCAGCGCATCGGCCTGGTGCATCGCGACGTCTCGCCGACCAACGTGCTCGTGACAGAGAGCGGAATCGTCAAAATCGTGGATTTTGGCGTCGCCACCACCGCGTCCAACGCAACGTACGGCTCCGGCGAGATCAAGGGCAAGATCTCCTACCTCTCGCCCGAACAGCTACGCGGAGAACCACTGGATGCGCGGGTGGACGTATTTGCCACCGGCATCCTGCTCTACTCGCTCACGGTCGGCAGGCACCCGTTTCGGTGCGCCTCGGAGTCGAGCACCATCGCGCGCATCTTGTCGCGAGAGCCGGCGACTCCGCCTTCGGCGCTAGTAGAGAACTACCCCGAGGCGGTCGAGCAAGTCGAACTGCGGGCGCTCGACAAGAACCGCGAGTCTCGTTACCCCACCATGTTCGCGCTCCTCCAAGCGCTGGAAAGTGCCTGTCCCGCCGCGTTTGGGCCGCGCGCGGACGTGGCGGTCGCTCAATACATGCAGGGGCTCATGAAGGAGCGGCTGCGGGAGCGCGCTTCCACGCTTCGCGTGGCAGAAGAGTGGGCAGAAACGTCGTCTCGCTCTTCGCGGCCGTCCCTGGCCGCGGTGGCGACCACTACCCATCCCCGTGCTCGAGCGCCCCGCGCGGCCTTGGTCGGCGTCGGAGGAGTACTCGCCGGTTTGGCGATCGCAGCGGCGTCCGTCATCGCGTACCTCAACGTGCCGTCGGGCGACGTTCGGTCCGCGGTCGCCGACATTCCGCGACAGCAGGCCAGGCTGGCGATGCTCGCGCATCGACCCCCGGGCGAGCCAAAGCCAGGCGCAGAGACGCCTGAAGCCAGCGCTCAGCCCGAAGCGGAGCTCGCTTCTCCTCTCGCGGCCCGCCCTCCACGCGCCGAAGGTCGCAAAGACTCAGCGAAGGCGGAGACGGAACCGGTCGCGGCGTCGGCCAGCGCGGCGTCTTCGGTTACTCCGACCCTGCCAGAAGGCGCGAGCTTGCCGGAGCCCTCTCTCGCCGGCCCCCTCGTAGAACCGAAGCTCCCGTTCGCGGAGCCCGCTCCGCTACCGCGTGCGCCGATACCCGCGCCGCTCGCGCCCGCTGCGGCCAATACCGTGGCTCCGGTTGGCCCCCGCCTGCTCTCCTCGAAGTTGGCGCACCGACAGCTCATCACGAACCCAAGCTCCGAGGCCGCAAGAATTCAGGTTCCGGAGCTACTGCGTCGCTCCCAGGAGCGCTTCGGGGCCACCGTAAACTTGTGCATCGACGCTGCCGGGCGCGTCACGCAAGTCAGCATCGTACGCTCCGCCGGTCCCGCGTTGGATCCGCAGATCACCCGGGCGCTTTCGAGCTGGCGCTACCGTCCACTCATGGAAGCGGGTAAGCCCGTGCCGTTTTGCTATGTGCTGAACTACCAGCTGGACGCGCGTTAGCGCGGCGCGCGGCCAGATAGCGCCCTCAAGGCACGACCACGTTTGCGGGGAGCTTATACCCCTTGGGAGCGTCGTACCCGGCGAGGAGGTCGCGCGCGATAGACACTTCCACCAGGTCGATGGCCTCGCTCTTGGCTACTTGCTCGAAGCCGGCCTTCGCGTCTTCCGCGCTGCCTTGCGCGTGCCGCGCCATCGCGGCGTAGAAGATGGCTTCCGTGCGCTGCGAGCGATCCTTCGCCGCCGCGAGCAGCTCCGCGTCGCTGAGGCGACCGGTCGCCCACGCGCGCAAGCGTGCAGGCCAACCCGCGCCGTCCCCGATGGAGGAGTAGGCGTCTTCGATGGAGCTGCTTCCAGGAACGCGCAGCTTCTTCTCGAGCAGTTGCAGCCAAAGCGCAGGGTAGACCACGTCGTCTCCGCTCATTCCGGCGTTGACGGCGCGCTCCACCGCGCGGCGTGCGACGGTGAGATCCGAAAGCGTGAGGCCGCGCCGCGCGGCGTCCATCACCGTGGCCGAGAGCAGGCGCGGATCGGAGCCGGCGGCCTCGAAGGCGCGCTCGGTAGCGCGACGAATCGCCCGTTGGTCGCCGTAGTATTCGAGGACGCGGGCGAGCAGTCGTTCGGCGCGTGCTTGCTGAGCGCCGGTGCGGCCTTGCTTCTGCGCTTGTAGGACGCGGGTAAGCGCGGCTTCCAACGCGCGGCTCGCTTCGGTGGCGTCCTTCATTTCGCGGAAAAGCTCGAACCGGGTGATATGTGCGTCGGCTTCCGTCAGCAGGTCCCCGGCGGTGCGCGCAGTCTCGACGGCTTTGTCGGCCCAGCCGAGCGCGTCCTTCAGCTTGCCGCGCTGGCGATCGATGGCGACGACCAGCAGGTAAGCGTCGCTCGCGGGCTCGTCCTTGAGCGACTCGAGCAAGAGGGGGCGCGCGCGCTCCAGCTCCCCGTGGCGGACCTCGGTTGCGGCCATGGCGAAGCGGAGCCGCGCCGGAGTGGGGTGCAGCTTGCCGCGCATGCCGGGCGCCTTGGCGAGCTCCAAGATCGGCGCGGCGTTGTCGAACGTGGCGCGCGCAGCCGGCAAGCCACCGGCCTCTTCTTCGTCGCTCATCACGCGCAATACGAAACCGATGGCGGTGCTGACCGCGTCCGGCTCGGGGTGCTCGCTCAGGGCGGGGCCCAGCACGAGCGGGGCGACTTCACCCATGCCGTGGGTTGCAAGCTCGGTCGCCATCGGCAAAGTGCCGCGCAGCGAGCTCGGCTCTGCACGAAACAGCCCTTCCGCGGCGCCGAACGCGGCCGCGTCCACCAGCTCCGGGTCGAGCAAGCCGTCTGCGCTGCCGCGCGCGGAGTCGAAGAAGCGGTACAAATCCATCCAGGCGTCCGGATCGCCTTCTTCCGACGCGCGCTCGAGGCGATCGCGCAGCTCCGGTGGCATGAGCTTCTCGAGCCCCGCAGAGTCCAACAAGCCGAGCGCGCCCCGTGGATCGCGCTGCCTCAAATACAGCGCGGTTACGGTGTAACCACCAGCGCGGAGCGCCCGGTACGCTTCAAAGGCTTCGTCTCGCTCTTGATTGGAACGGATGGGCGCTTCGCCGACGTTGGTGGAGAGCGCTTGGCGGAGCCAGGCCAGGGTCGACTTCTTGGCGCTCTCCATCGCCTCCGAGCGCGTGTCGAGCAGCGCGCGGCTGATGGCGGCGCGCGCGACGGCCGAGGACGTCGTCACCGCGCCGGTGCCGCGCGTTTCTTGGCGAAACTTTTCGATCGCGGAGAGGTGCGCCTGCACGTCCGTGCGCCACGTGCCCTCCGGCAAGCGGGGCAGCAGCATGGAGTAGAGCGCGAGCGCGCGGCCGTCGTTACCGACGCGCGCGACCTCCGTCGCCGCGGCGTCCAGCGCGGGCTCGCCCTTCTCCAACATCTCGGGGCGGAGCTCGCCGGCGCGGCCGAGCAAGAAGGCGCCGCTCACCGCCGTGAGTCCGGCCGAGGCGTTGCCGCTCTTGAAGCGGCGCGAGGCGCGGGCCAGCTGGTGCCGCGTGACGCCGACGAGTAGCCCGGCGCGCTCGTCCGTGCTTCCGCCACTCAGTAGCAGCTTGTACGTGGCAGAGCCGAACGAGCGATCGTCGACGGACGCCGCCTGCACGGCGCCCTGCGCGGAGAGCGGATTCTTGGGGGAGCCGGCGCCGGCCGCGCCGCCACCGCAACCGGCGAGCAGCGCAATCAGACCGAGCAGCGGGACAACGGACAGCCGCATTGCCGGGAACCTTACCATCGGGGCTGGCGTTTGCCGCATGAGAACAGGGCTTCGACACCCGAGCGGATCCCGCCCACTTCTGCGTCGCCAGGTGGCCTTCCAGCGGCGCAAATGTCGCTCCCCCTCGGGGAAACGGCATCGCAGCGCCCCCGGCGCGGCGCGATGACCGTCCGCAGCTGGTAGGCCTCGCGTCCGAGGTGGTCGGCTCGGCGAAGGCGAACGGTCCCGCTCAACTTCCAAGAGCGGGTTCGACAAGCAGTCGTAGCCTGCCAGCGTCGCCAAGCTCGGTTGAGCGACATTGCCATGTGAATCCAAAACGGGAGTAAGCTCGTCGCTCCTCGTCGATGAGTGATCCCGTTCGGCCCCCGCCCAAGCGACTCGCCGACTTCGAAATCATCCGCCGTTTGGGCGCGGGTGGCATGGCGGAGGTTTTCCTCGCGAAGAAGCGCGGCGCCGAAGGCACCTTCAAGCTCCTCGTCGTCAAGCGAATTTTGCCGGCGTACGGTTCCTCCCGTCGCTTCCGAACCATGTTCGCGGAGGAAGCGCAGCTGGCGACTCGCCTGAACCATCCGAACATCGTTCAGGTCTACGACTTTCAGGACTACGGCGAAGAAGGCCAGCTCCTCAGCATGGAGTACGTGGAGGGTCCGGACCTCCGCAAGCTGATGCGCGCGGCGCAAGGCAAAGGGCAGCGCGTCCCCCCGTACGTCTCGGCTTACGTCATCTCCGAGATCGCCAAGGGGCTTCACTACGCGCACGAGCGCAAAGACGAAGCCGGCAAGCCGCTCGACATCGTCCACCGCGACGTGTCGCCGCAGAACATGCTGCTGAGCTTCGACGGCGCGGTGAAAATAGCGGACTTCGGGATCGCGTCGGCGAACCTGTTTCGCGAAGAGCCGGGCGTCCTCAAGGGCAAAACGGCCTACATGTCGCCCGAGCAAGCGCGCGGGGAACGCGTCACACGACGCACTGACATTTACTCCCTCGGTGTAGTTTTTCACGAGCTTTTGACGGGCCGGGCGCTGCACGGCAGCGCGGAAGGCGCGGAGCTTTTGGAGGCGGTGCGCGCTGGCCGCGTGGAACCGCCCAGCACGTTCGTCCGCGAGCTTCCGGCGGACTTGGAAGAGATCGTGATGAAGCTGCTCGCCCGGGATCCCACCGAGCGCTTTCAGACGGCGCGCGAGGTCGCGGCCACGATCAGCCGCGTACTGCTGCTTCGCCAACAGCTGATCGACTCGCACACCGTGGAGTCGGTGCTGGCGGACCTGGTCCCGCGCGAGCACACCTCGCCGGGCGCGCCATTGCCGGAGCCGATCCCCGGCCTGCATATTGGTCCGGACGCGTCGGAGCACGCATCGTCGCTTTCCATCGGTCCCGGCACGTCCGGCTCGGAGGCGCCTGCGGACGAGAACACCGGTCCGGGGCTCACACGCGCCGGGTTGCGCGAGCGCGCCGGGCGCGAGGTGCGGCACGTCGCGGTCGTCACGCTTTGCATCCACGGCGTAGAAGAGCTCGCCGCCGCCACCACGCCGAGCCAAGCCTCGCAGCTCTTGGATCGCCTCAAGAGCACGCTCCAGGAAATAGCCTTTCGTCGCGGCGCGCACTTCGCGTGGAACGAGCCGAAGCCGGACGCGCTCCCGTTCGCGCGCGCCGTCGTCGGGCTCATGGCCAACCCCGCGCGTGCCCCGCTAGACGCGGTGTGGCTGGCGATCGACGTACACGAGGTGATCCGTGGCGCTTCGGAAGACGTACCGGTGCCGTTACGGGGCTCGATCGGCATCGTGCGTGGCATCGCCACCGGGCAGCGCGACAAGGCCGGGCACCTGGTCCAACACGAGCTCGCGGAGCCCGCGAATCACCTCGCCGATCTTTTGGGTCAGCACGCGCCGCCCGGGGTGAGCTGGGTAGCGGGTGGTTTGTACCGGCTCGTGCGGAGGGACTTCATGTGGGGCGACGCGCCGACCATTCGCATCCCGGGTGCGGAAGAGCGCAACTTGCCGCAAGACATGCGCATTTACTCGCTGCTTCGCTCGCACACGCGCGAAGAAAAGCTGCTGGAAATGGCCAGCGCTTCCAGCGACTTGATAGGCCGCGACGCGGAGCTCGCGGACTTGCACGCCGCTTACTACGGAGTCGTGGGCTCGGGCTTGTCCACGGGGCAAGTCGCGGCGCGCGTTATCTCCGGTGAGATGGGCATCGGCAAGACGGCGCTGCTCACCGCGTTCTTGAACGAGCTCCCGCCCGACGCGCGCGTGCTGCGCGCCGAGTGCTCTCCGGCGCTCAGTGAGGTGCCGTTCGCGACCGTGTCCGAATGGGTGAGGGAGCTTACGGGCACGCGCGCCGATCAGCCCATCGAGGAAGCGCGCGCCTCGATCAGCGAGGCCCTCAGCGAGCTGTCCGGCGGCGAGGACGGCCCCGAGATCATCGAGCGCATGGCGGAGCTCGCCACCGGCCGGGTGCGCGCGGCCGTAGACGAAGCGGACGTCGCCCGATCGCGCCAGCTCGTCGCGCTCGGCTTGCGCAGGTTCTTCGCGCGGGCCGCGCTGGAAGCGCCGCTCGTCATCGCCCTCGACGGCTTGCAGTGGGCCGATCGCCCGAGCCTCGAGCTCGTCACGGAGTTCTTGAAGCGGCCAGAACCGCTGCCCATTCTCGTCCTCCTGCTGGCGAGACCGGATGATCGCGTCATGCCTCAGCTGGAAGAGCTCGTGCGCATCGACTTGAAGGGGCTGTCGGCCGAGCATCAGCTGCGGCTCTTGCAGGCGCGCTTCGGCGTGATCGACGGCGTGCGCCAGGTGTGTGCGGACTTGCTGCCGCGCGCCGGCGGAAATCCCTTCTTTCTTCTGGAGATGGTGGACGCGCTCCTCGAGCGTGGCCGCTTCGAGATTCACGAGCGCGAAGGCGGCGGGCAGGAGCTCGTCAGCGTCGAACGACCCGGCGAAGCACAACTCCCTCTACCTTCTACGCTCGAGCAGCTCATCGCAGATCGCTTGAACGAGCTACCCGCCGAGGAGCAGGCCATCGTCGAATGGCTGGCGGTCGCGGGGGGGCCCCTCGGCACGGAAGACCTATTGGCGCTGGAAGGTCCGGAGGTGGAAGACGCGACCATGCGCCTCTGCGCACGCGGCCTCTGCGAGCAAAAGGGCGAGCTTACCGACGTGAGGCACCCGCTTACGCGCGACGTCGCCTACCGCGCGCTGGACCGGCGTCGTCGGGTGCGCATGCACCGGAAGCTGGGCGAGCACCTCGGCACCACGCCCCTCGGCAAAGGGCTCACCGCGGCTATCGTCGCTCGTCATTTGGCGCGCGGTAACGCGCGCGAGGAGGCGGCGGGCTTCTTCTTGGAAGCGGCCGACGCCGCGCGCGCCAGCTACCAAACCCAGCTCGCCAAGCGCTGCTACCGCCGCGTGATCGCGCTCTTGCCCGACACGGACCCGAAGCTCATCGAAGCCTACGAGGCGCTCGAAGCCATCTCGCGCAACCAAGGCCGCTGGCAGGAGCGTCGCAGTCACCTCACGGAGCTGCGACGCCTCGCGAAGCTCTCCGGCAAGGCCTTTTGGGCCGCGACCGCCCTCCTTCGTACCGCCCAGTTCGAGCTCGACGCGGGCCAGCTCAGTAAGGCTCTCTCATCCGTCCAGCGCGGCGAGCAGATGTCCAAGCTGAGCGGCTCCGCGGTGTTGGAGGTGAGCGCGCGCACGCTCATGGCTGAAATCCTCCACGAGATTGGTGACATGCAGGGCGCGCTCGCCGCTGTCGATCGTGCCTTGGAGGGCTCGGCCGGCGACACCGCGCCCGCGCGTCTCCGCGCCGAAGCGCTACGCCTGCGCGGCACGCTGCTGCGCCGCGTCGGACGCGTACACGAAGCCGTGGAGTGCCAAGCCGAAGCGATCGCGGTGTTCCGCCGCGTCGGCGCACGCCGCTTGGAAGCCCGCGCCAAGAACTCGCTCGCCTACGCGCTGCTCGTGCTCGGCCGCTTCGAAGACGGCATTGCCCTTGCTCTCGACGCGATCCGCATCGACCTCTCGATTGGCGGCCGCTTCCAAATCGCCCGCACACTGAGCACCATCGGCGCCTGCTACGCGAACCTCGGGGACGTGGCGCGCGGCATGGCTTACTTGCGTCGCGCGCGCGACGCTCACGAGCGCTACGGCGATCGCGACTCGCGCGCCGACACGCTGCTGTCCACCGCGGAGCTGCTGCTGGAAACGGGCGACATGGTCGCGGCGGAGACCCTCGTCGGAGACGCCGGAGCGCTCACGGCCGTAACCGGCAGCGCGTACGACTCCGTGCACGAAAAAATCCTGCGCGCGTTGATGGCGCGCGCGCAAGGGGACCCCAGCCGCGCGGTCATGTACGCCTTCGACGCGCGCCAAGCCGCCGAAGCCCAGGCCTACGTCGCGTTTCACTTTTACGCGATGGGGATCGAGGCCCGGGCCCGCGTGGAAATGGGAGAAAATCATACGGGGATTCTGCTGGCCACCACCGCGATGGGCGCGATCGAAACCCTGCAGGGCTCCGAGTACGGCTTGCCCACTCGTGCGCTCTGCTGCGAAGCGCTGGCCCGCGCCGGTTCCCCCCAAAGCCGGGAAATGCGTGAGCGCGCCCGGGCCTATGTACAGCGCCTCGTCGAGCACATCCGCGATGTCGTCTTCAAGGACCTGTTCCTGCAGCGGCCCGTCGTCCAAGACATTCTCATGGACGTGCCGGGCCCGGACAAGAGCCCCGAGCGCTCGCTCTTCAGCTGAGCCTCGACGTCCGGGTCAGCCGTTCAGATCGGAAGGTCGACGGAGGCGTCCACGTAGAAGCCGGTCATCGTGATTTGGTACTTTCCCGGGTAACCGCAGAAGGCGCAGCTGAGGTTGTCCGTCGCCTCGACCTGACTGCTCCCCATACGACGCGTGAACGCGGCGTTGACCTGCCATGTGGGCCGCCGGTAGCCGACGCCAGCGGTCGCGGTGTGGGTCGCGGCCGGGGGTGTGCCGAACGCGCTCGGGTAGGTGGGATTCGTCACCTTCGTGTCGTAGATGTAGCCGATGCGGAGCGGGAACTCCTCCTCGGCACCGACGCGGTACTCCACGCCGTAGCGCAACGTGACGCCGTTCTGCCAGTCGAAGACGTTCGGGACCGCTTGCGGCATGGCGCCGTCGGGCGTCTGGAGCATGCCGCGCAATGGGGAGCGCGTGTTTTGGCTCTGCAGTGCCCACTCGACGTCCGTCGCGAGGCCGAGGCGCCGCCAGTCGAAGCGCGCGCCGAAGCCGAGCTTCGCTGGCAGGACGAAGTCGAGCGACGCGTCCGTGGCTTGGGTAACGCCGACCGTCACCGAATCCGCCTCTGTGCCGACGACGACCTTGTTGCGGAACACCAGCCCGAGCTTCAGGGCCTCGATCGGCTGATATTGAACGCCGAAGCGCACGCCGCTGAAGTTCGTACCCTTGAGCTTGAGGTTCAGGAACACCGGATTGTCCGGCGGCCCCTTCTCGCGATCGAACGTGACGTAGCTGAACCGGTAGCCGGCTCCGAACGACAGCTTGCCCGGTAGCAAGCGGTCCTTCGGAATGTTGAGGCTGAGCATCGGCGTCGTCTCGAAGAAGATGATCTCCGTTTTGTCGATCCACGGTTGGGAGCCCGCGCTGTAGCGGTACTCCGCGCCTCCGGATGCCACCGGAAACGCCGCGATCCCGAGCGTGACCCAGTCGTGAACGCGGTAGGCGCCGCCGAGCAAGAAGAACGGCGCCACGACCGTCTTGGACTCGAGGTTGCCGGAAAAGTCCGCGTCCGGCGTGGCGCGGACCTTGCCCAAGATCATGCTGAAGTCGCCGATGAAGGCGAGGCCCTTGACTCCTTGTAACCCTGCGGGGTTATGAAATCCAGCCGACGGATCGCTCACGGAGGCGATGGCGGTGCCGCCCATCGCCTGATGACGCGCGCTGTACAGAATCGGGGTGTCGAAGCCGGCGGCCGACGCGGAGCCGGGGAGCACCGCCCCGGCGAGCGCGGTGCCGGTAACCAGCCACTTGGCGGGGCGGATGGTGCGAGTCACTCTGGCAAACCGCTACAGGTGTTGAACTCCGCGCGGCAGCCCTTTTCGACCTGACACGTGGTGCATCCCTCAGCGTTGGGATCTGAAATACACGCGCTGAGGCAGTTGATCCTCGTGCACAGCACGAACTCTGCATAGCAGCTCGCGCATTCCTCGCTCATGTCGAGAGTCTCGCGGATGCATTCGCTGGCGCACGTGGCGTCCTCCGCCGCAAGACACTGGCCCCTACCGCACGTTTGCGCGCTGGAGCGTGCTGAGCCGTCGGCGACGAACTGGCAATCGGTCGCGTTTTGGCAGGTGGTCTCCTCGTCCGGATCGCAGGGGACGTTCTCGCCTTCGTTGGGCGCGCCCGCCGTGGGCTCGTTACCGCTGCCCGCCGTGGGCTCGTTACCTTTGCCGGCCGTCCCGGCGTTGCCGTCGCCATCATCGTCCCCACCGCAGCCGACCAAACCGAGCACGGTGGCGCACGCCAGAACCGAAAGCGCAGAAATGATTCGCTTCATCGCTTGAGCTCCTCGAAATGCCGAAGCTGCGGTACGCGTCCGCAACAGGACATAACTAGCACTCAGGACGCGGATGGAACAGGTGAGTAGATGTACGCGGACTCGGTGCGCACATTTGCCACAAGCTTAGTTGCGAAACAGCCGCAGCTGACGCAGCGGTGGCTCACAACCCGGCGAGCGCGGACTCGAGCTCACCGAGCGCGTGGCTGTCGTGCTTGGCGCGCGCAACCTCGATTCCGCTCTCCAGCCATTGGCGCGCTTCTTCCGTGCGCCCGGCTTCGCTTAACGTTTGCCCCGCCATCAAATACATCGGCACGTAGGTGGCGTCTTTGTCGCGCAGCTTGCCGAAAGTAGCCACCGCGTCGTCGACCCGGCCTTCCTTTCGGTACTCCATCGCGAGCCCATAGAACGCGAACGAATCCGCGGCGCCCGTGGCGCAGTGTTGTTCGAGAAACGCCAAACGCTTGTTCATGCCGGCTCCAAAAACTCCAGAAGGATTCGCTTCTCCCCATAACCCGGGAAGCTCGCGACCACGCTGGGTTTCATGCCTCCCTCCACGCTCTGCACGACTCCCTCGCCGAACCGTACGTGACGAACGTGGCTACCCGGCCGAACGGCTTGCCCCTCGCCGGACGTTTGCTGGCTGTACTCGTCGCGCTCCACGACACGGGCGCCGGGGGCCAAAACGGGCCGGTCCTTGGCGAGGCCCGTCGCGGCATAGCGTTGGCCTTGAAAGCCCCCGTCCCCTCGGCTCCGGTAGCCGCCAGGGGAGTAGCCGCCGACGTAGCCGGCCCCGTAGCGAGCGCCCGCTTGGCCGCCCGCGGAACGAGCCGCGCGTTGCGAGCCTTCCAGCTTGATGACGGACTTGGGCAAGTCGTCCAGGAACTGGCTGCGCTCCAGGTACCTGGTCTGCCCGAAGAGCGTACGCATGCCGGCGTAGGTGA
>JAQSWN010000061.1 GCA_029266615.1 Polyangiaceae bacterium | reverse complement strand
GTCCGACTCGTCTTCGTCTTCGTCCGACTCTTCGTCTTCGTCTTCGTCTTCGTCCGACTCTTCGTCTTCGTCTTCGTCTTCGTCGGACGGATGGCTCGGGTCGCTGTCGTCTTCTTCCCCCTCGGGCGCTTCGGGGATCGGATTGGCGACTTGAGAGAGAGCCTCTGCGGGCGCGGCTCCGACTGGATCGCTGTCGTCCTCGTCGTCCTCGTCGTCCTCGTCGTCTTCGGCTTCTTTTTCGGCCGGTTTGGCCTTCGCCTGGCCGAAACGCTTGCCGCCGTCACCCTTGAAGCTCTCGCCGTCTTCGTGGCGGTGGCCGCCGGAGAGGTACGCTTCGAAGTCATCTGGCCGAATCAGATCCTCGACGTGGAGGAACGCGGCACGCTCCTGCCCCACGTCGATGAACGCTGCCTGCATGCCCGGCAGCACACGCGTCACCTTGCCCAGCACGATGTTGCCGACCGTGCCGCGCGCCGCCGCACGTTCGATCTGCAGCTCCGCGATCACTCCCCCTTCGATGAGCGCAACACGGGTTTCACGAATATCGCAATTGATGACCAACGTATTTTTGGGCATGTCCCTCGGCCGAGCGTTTTTCACGCGAGAAAGAAATCTTTCGCGTCGCCCGAGCCCTGTCCCAGCGCGATCCTCCGGCCGCCGGCCCCAAAGGCGGCAGCGAGGAAAGCTGAACAAAGCCGTGACGCTTGCCGGCAGCGCATCACGCCTGCCGTCGGCTGTCAAGTGGGCGAAAGTGCAGGGAAATCCTGTGGTTGCGCTGGCCGGCCGGCAAATGCGCTGCGATTTCGGGAGCGTGCGGGGGACCGCGCACCGTGAAAGCGGCCCTCGCCCCAGGTCCTGGATAGCAAGACGGTTGCGGAGCGCTACCTTGCGGACATGACTGACCTGGCGAAGAAGCGCTGCGCGCCGTGCACGGGCGACACCCCGCGCGTCCCGCCGGAGGAGGTGACGCGACTGCTGGCGTCGCTCCCAGGCTACAAGGCAGACCTCCTCGTAGGCAGTATCTGCAAGACCTACGAGCTCGACGACTTCTACGAGACCATGGCCTTCGTCAACGCGGTCGCCTACATCGCTCACACGGAGGACCATCACCCAGACTTGGCCGTTAGCTACGGCCGCTGCGTGGTGACTTACTCAACCCACGCCATCGGCGGGTTGAGCGAAAACGACTTCATCTGCGCCGCCAAGATCGAAGCCCTCCTGCAGTGAGCAACGAACCCGAGGCCCTGCGGGCCGAAGTGACGGAGCTCGCGGAGGCCGCGCAGCAAAGCGAGCGACGCGCGGCCGTGGCAGAGCGACTTTCGGAGCTGCGCCAGCTCTATCGACGCAACCCGAGCGCGTTCTCGACCGACGTGCTCGCCATGCTCAGAGAAATCGCGGGTGCGGTGGCGGTCACGGAACGGCCGGCCCCCGCCCAACCGCCAGAAGAAGTCCTCAAGGACGTGTTCGGCTACGACAGCTTTCGCCCCGGCCAACGCGAAATCATCGACGCTGTGCTCGCGGGGCAGGACTGCGTGGGCGTCATGCCCACCGGCTCCGGCAAGAGTCTGACCTATCAAGTGCCGGCGATCGCGCTCGGCCGCTTCGCTCTCGTCGTATCGCCGCTCATCGCGCTCATGAAAGACCAGGTGGACGCGCTGACCGAGGCGGGCGTCTCCGCCACGTTCTTGAATTCGACGCTCAGCTTCGACGAGCGACGAGACCGCATGGCCGACATCGCCGCTGGCAAGCACCGCTTGGTCTACGCCGCGCCGGAAGGTTTGGAGGCGTCGGTTGGGCGGCTTCTACAAGAGGTCAAGCCTTCGCTCATCGCCATCGACGAAGCGCATTGCATCAGTGAGTGGGGCCATGACTTTCGCCCCGCGTACCGGAACCTCTCGAGCTTGAAACGCCGCTTCGGCAACGTGCCGATGCTGGCACTGACGGCGACGGCAACGCCGCAAGTCATGCGGGACATCGTCCAGCAGCTGGGCATGCGCGGGCCGAAGATGTTCCGCGGCTCGTTCTTTCGCAAGAATCTGCGGCTCGCGAGCTTTCAAAAAGGGGAAAGCCTGGGCCGCACCACGCGCGAGGCCATCGCAGGGTTGATTCAGTCTCGGCCGGGGGAGAGCGGCATCGTCTACTGCCTGTCGCGCAAATCGACGGAGGAGACGGCCGACTACTTGAAGGAGCAAGGCTGCAAAGCCACTTGCTACCACGCCGGGCTCGCCCCCGAGCAGCGCGCAAAAGCGCAAGACGCGTTCCGTAACGACGACGTGGACGTCGTCGTCGCGACGATTGCGTTTGGCATGGGGATCGACAAGAGCAACGTGCGCTACGTCATCCACCGCGACTTGCCCAAGTCCGTAGAGGGTTACTACCAGGAGATCGGCCGTGCAGGTCGCGACGGCGCGCCCAGCGACTGCATCTTGTTCTATTCGTGGTCGGAGGTCGTCGCCTACGACCGGTTCGCAGACGGCACGGAGGACGACGCAGCCGCGGAGCGCCTCCGCTCTCAAGCGCGCGAGATGTTTCGCTTCGCGGAGGCATCGCGCTGCCGTCACCAACTACTCGCCGAATATTTCGGCGAAACCATGCAAAAGTGCGGCGAGAGCTGCGACGTGTGCCGCGGCAAGGTGGAGCTGCCCAGGTCACTCAAGAAGTCGCGTCGCGGCGAAACGACGTCGCGCCCGCCCTCCACCGCCGTCGTCGCCGGCAAGGACGCGGAGATGCTCACGCTGCTCAAGTCTCTGCGTCTCCACCTGGCGCGCGAGCGCGGTGTGCCCGCTTACCTCATCTTCAACGACGCCACTTTGCTGGAGATGGCGGTGCGTAAGCCGAAGACGGAAGCGGACATGCTGCAAGTGCCGGGCGTTGGCCCCGCCAAGCTGGAGAAGTACGGCGAGGCGTTCCTCAAGCTGTTCAAATAGAGCGGCAGGTAACGGGAGTGACTTGCTCGAGCACGAGCTGTTGCAAGCGCCAGCCGCGTGAACCTTCACCACCCATGCCGGGGCCAGTGGCTCGCGTCGTTCACGCAGTCTTGTTCGAAACGTCCAGCGGTCCTGGTCCGATGCCGCGACCGGCGTAAGCGCTCGCGAGGCCGAAGCACAGCCGCGTATGCGCAGTCTCGTCGATGAGGGCCTGGTTGCAGGCTTGCACCAAGTCCGGCGGTGCGCCCAGGGCCAGCAATTGCAGCTGTAAGCGAGCGAAAGCGGCGATGGAGGCGTGCTCCATCTGCCCGAGCTTGGTCCAGTGCTCGGCCTGCGTGGCGCGCTCCACGGGCGTGAGATGAGCGACGCGTGGCGCTACGTCGTCGCTCCAGGCGGTATCTCTGACGACGGGCGCGACGCGCGCTTGCTGCTCGACCAGGAACGGACGTCCGCACACGGAACCGTCAGCGGTGCGAGTCATGCCTCGCCGCTGAGCAATCGCCGTGCCGTCCGCGCGCGCGCGATCTACTAGGATTCAGGTAGGCGCCGAGCGGTGCTTGGCACAGCCTGGCACCGAGCAAGCCGTCGCTCGACACGCTTAGATCGAGCTACGCCGCCAGGCGCTGCTGGACCAGCGCCTGCAGACACGGCACCGCGACGTCACGCGCACCCGCAGGCGCGTGAGGCAACGCTCGGGCGATGCGCGGAGCGACGGCTGCGCGATCGCGCTCGAGCGCCCAGCGTACGAAGCGGAAGGCGAGCTCGGCGTGCCGCTGCTCGTCGGCGGCGATTTGCTCGTAGGTGCGACGCACGACCGGATCCGTCGCGGTTTGTGCCGCTTCCAGCGCATCCAACGCGGCGCTGGTCTCGCCGAAGCATCCTTCGGCGAGCACGAGGTCGACGATGTCGGCGAGCACCGTCACGCCCAAGCTGTGCTCGACGTCGAGCGGACCCGGACCGATGGCGCGGCCCGCGTAAGCGCTGGCGAGGCCGAAGCAAAGCCGAGTGTGCGTGGTCTCGTCCACGAGGGCTTGGTTGCAGGCTTGCACTAGGTCCGCGGGTGCGCCCAGCGCGAGCAGCTGCAGCTGAAAGCGCGCGAATGCGGCAATGGAGGCATGCTCCATCTGCCCGAGCTTGGTCCAATGCGCGGCGAGCGCGGCGCGCTCCGTCCCCGTGAGATGATCGATGCGCGGCCCGGCGAGTCTGCCGTCGGCCCAATCGGCGCGCGCGGCGATGGGCGCGACCCGCGCTTCGGCTTCGACCAGGAAAGGGCGCCCGCATACCGGCGTTGACTCGCAGGAGCGGCTTCCGTCCGCTTGCAGCTGGCAGGTCTCGAAGGCCTCGCAGTTGGCGCAGTCATCTGCCGGACTTTGGCAGGCAAACGACCCGAAACCACAGCCTCCCGGGTAAGAAGCGCAGTGATAACCGGGGGTGCAGTCGGCGTCACTCCCGCACGTGTCCGCCGTGCACACGCCGTACGTTGCGCCCTCGCAACGGCACATCCCGCCCTCTGCACAGTCGCTGTCCTGGAGGCAGCCCGTCGCGCACATGCGGCCGGGTTGCGGCTGGCCTGCTTCGGCGCAGTAGCCGTATAGAAACTGGTCGCACACCGTCGCGTCTTCCGTGCAGTCGACGTAACCGCTGACACGCGGCTTGAGGTCCGGCAGAGGTGCCGCGGCGTGGGTCGTGACACAGCGATTGTCCTGCGTGCGGTACCGGTAGCCTTCGTTGCAGGTGACGATGCCGGTCGCCGGATCCATGACGGGTGACGTGCACGACGGCACGTAGCTCCCGCCGCCGGTGCCCGTCCCCGCGGACGTGACCGTGCCGCCGCTGCCGACGCCGCCGCCAGCTTTGGTTCCGCCGCTCGCTTTGGTTCCGCCGCTGTCGGAGCCGCTGCTGCTGGTTCCGCCGCTGCCCGAGCCGCCGTCTTCCTCGCTGCCGCGGAAGGTGCCGCCGCACGCCAAAGGCAGCAGTCCGAGCGACGCCAGGAGGGAGAGCCGAAGCGAGGTCGAGAAGGGGCGGGCGTTCATGACGGCCCCACAGAGCATGCGCCGTGCCAGCCGAAAGCCGGAAAGCGGCTGCATAAACTAGGCGTCGACGGCTCAAGCGGTGGCACAGCTGGCACAGAATGGCGGCTCGGCGATCGCGAGCCGCTCCGCGCCGAGAAGCGCCGTCAGGCAAGGCACCGTGACCAACCGCGCCTCGGGTGACGAGGAAGCCGCCTCTGCGACGGCCCGAGCGACACACTCGCGAACGCCTTGGCCGTCGCGCTGGAGCGCCCAGCGCACGAAGCGGAACGCGAGCTCCGCGTGGCGCTGCTCGTCGGCGGCGATAGTGCGGTAGATGCCCGCCACGACTGGATCGGTGGCGACGTCCGCGCTCTCCAATGCTTCCAGCGCCGCGCTGGTCTCGCCGAAGCAACCTTCGGCAATAACCAGCTCCACGATGTCGGCAAGCGACGTGGCGTCCAAGCTGTGCGTGACGTCCAGCGCGCCGGGGCCGACACTCCGCCCGGCGTAGGCGCTGGCGAGTGCGAAGCACAGACGAGCGTGCTTCGTCTCGTCGACGAGCGCCTGGTTGCAGGCGTTCACCAAGTCCGCAGGCGCGCCCAGCGCCAGAAGCTGCAGCTGAAAGCGCGCGAACGCGGCGATGGACGCGTGCTCCATCTGCGCGAGCTTGGTCCAGTGCGCGGCTTCGGCGGCGCGCTCCGCGGCCGTGAGGTGCTTCATCTCCGGCGTCAGGTCGTTCTCCGTCCAATCGGAGCGCGCGGCCGTGGCTGCGACGCGGACCGACGCTTCGACGAGAAACGGACGGCCGCATACAGCGTCATCGCAGCGTCGCCGCTCTGGGCGTCCGCTGGCGAAATAGGGATCCGAGAGCATGCACGTCGCGTCGTCGCACGCGGCGCTGGTCAGGCACTCGTCCACCGGCTTCTGGCAAGCGAAGTTCCCGACGAGCTGCTCGCAGGGAGACTCGACCTCCGCGCAGTGGTAGCCACCGTCGCAATCCGCGTCCCCGCGGCACGTGGCGTCGACGCAGAAGCCGCCGCGCTCGCCGTCACACAAGCAAAAGGAATCGTCGCCGCATTCCTCGTCCGTCAGGCAGCCCTGGCTGCATCCGAACGGCGACCGGGTGTCGTTGGCCCGACAGAACGCGTGCTCCCCCTCGCACTCCCCACAATCTACTCCGCCTGCGCCACCTTCCCCGGTCTGCGCGCCACCGCCGGCGCCGCCCGCGGCCGGACCTTCGTTGGCTCGGTACGAGCAAGCTTGCGGCTGCGCGCGGTACCGATAGCCCTCCTCGCATCGCGTCAGGCCCATCGCGTCCACTTGCGGATTCGTGCACGCGGGTGGGAGGTAGCGCCGAGCCCCCGCCCGCGCCTGCACCGCCCGGATTGGCCACACCCGCTTGGCCCGCACCGGAGCCGCCCGAACCCGAGGAAGCGCCGCCGCCTCCCTCACCGGCGCCGCCACCGCTCCCGCCCTCGCCGCCGCCTTTGCCGGCGCTGCCCCCGGAATCGTCATCCTCGTCGTCGCCACTACAGGCGAGCGGCAGCAACCCAAGAGATGCCAGGAGGGACCAACGCAGGATCGCAGTGCGATGCATGGACAGGCTTCAAGCACTCGGCGTGCCGCCCACGAAAGCCCTACAATTGCTTGATCCAGCGTTGACGCCAGACTGCCGCTCGGCACAGACCGGCACAAGACGGCGGCGCAGCCGCGCTCCCCCAGTCCGCGCTCAGGGCTCGCGGTAGAAGCGCGGCACGCGTCGCGAGATGTCGGTCAAAACTTCCCACGGGATAGTGCCGAGCCGCGCCGCGATTTCTTCTGCGGAGATGGTGTCTTGGCCCAGCGCGCCCTTCTGCGTGCCGAGCACGACGCACTCGTCCCCGACCCGCACGTCGGGCACCTCGGTCACGTCCAGCATGGTCATGTCCATGCTCACGATGCCCGCGACGGGGACGCGCTTGCCGCGCACGAGCAGCTCGCCGCGGTTGGAGAGCGCACGGGACAGCCCGTCCGCATAACCCATCGGGATAGTCGCGATGCGGCTGGTGCGCTGCGCGGTCCACGTCGCGCCGTAGCCGACGCTTTGACCGGCCGGGATTTCGCGCACCGCGACGATGTCCGTGCGCACGGTCATGACGGGGCGTAGCTCTTTGCAGATGCCGGCGCGTGGCTCCACCCCGAACAGCGCGATGCCAGGACGCACGACGTCCAAGTGCGAGCGCGGGCTGGCGAGCACGGCCGCGCTGTTGGCGGCGTGGCGCAGCGGCGGATCCACGCCCAAGCTCTTGAGCGAGGCCGTGGCGGCGTCGAACAAGTCGAGCTGGTGATTCAGCGACTCGGGCTCCGCACCGTCCGCGCAGGCGAAGTGAGTCATGAGTCCGCTCACGCGCACCTGCGGGTGACGACCGAGCACCTCGGCCATCTTCGGCACCTCCCGCGGGAGCACGCCCAGGCGTGACATGCCGGTGTCGATTTTGACGTGCACGCTGGCCGGCTCGGCGCCGCTGTAGCGCACCTCGTCCGCCAGCTCTTCCACCTGGGCCGGGTCGTGGATCACCGGCGTGAGCGAGTGGCGCAGCACCTCGCTGAAGGCGCGGCCGAAGTAGCCGCCCGTGACCAGGATGGGCACGCGGATCCCGGCTTCACGCAGCTCGATGCCCTCTTCCAACAGAGCAACGCAAATGCCGGCTGCGCCGGCGCGCTCCAGCGTGCGGGCGACGCCTTTCGCGCCATGGCCGTAGCCGTCCGCCTTGAGCACTGCCCACACCTGCGCGCCGCCCGCCGTGCGCTGAATGAGGCGCAGGTTGTGGCGCAAATTGGCGAGGTTTACCTCCGCGCGAGTCGGGCGCACGGCGTCGGCTGGAACGGCACGCTGAGGGCGCAGCACGCGGGGCAGGGGCGTGGCGAGGGCCGAGGTGGCGGATCCGAGCGCGGAGATTGCGGGCTGTCGCGTCATCGTCTCGAGCGTCATCGGTTAACCTTTTGCGGAGTGAGGCGTCAACTTAATCGCTCATTTCGTCCGCCCACGCTGCATCAGGTCCGCTGCCGCTGAATCTTGGCGGTGCGAATGCTGAAACTATGGACCGTTGAAAGAGTCTTTCAGCTCAGGCGTCGGCGGCGAGCCGACGCGTCACTCGAAGCAACGCTGCATGCACTTTTTGTAATCCGGGTCGCAGCTCTTGCAGGCGGCGCTCGGGGCGGCGGGGTCGCATGCCTGATTACAACTAGAGAACGAGGCCTTGCAGGCGGTGGAGCATTCGTCCGCCGGGGCCGGCTTTTCGCTCGTTTTGGCGGAGTCCGCCGGGGCGGTCTTCGGCACCTCGGCGACGGTGTGCGTGCGCGTCGCGATAGGCGGTGGTGAGGCGTGCACGCTGGTGGGCGCCGGCACCACCAGGTAGAACTGCCGCGAGTCCTCCGCTTGCGCTTGCCCGACGCGTAACACGGGGCGGTCCGCGTCCCCGGTTGCGAACGCGCGCACGCGGCGCCGTGCGTATTCCAATCGGTCCCGAGACTGCCCGTAAGTGTAACGGTCCAGCCAGCTCGTCCAGCATGCTTGGCGGTGGCTGGTCGCGACGTCTTGCTCCAAGTCCAGCCGGTAGCAATGCTCGAAGCGAACGCTGCCTTCATAAATGGACTGCACGCTCGGCCCGCAACCGCTAGCTGCTGCCAGGGCCGCAAACGCCAGCGTGAGGAGTCGGCGAATCACGACCGGCATCCTAACACGCGGCCGAGGTGCTATGGGAACGCCCCATGTTTACCGGTCTAGTCGCGGGCACGGGCAAACTCCGCGCTCGCGAGCGGCGCGGGCCCGGATACCGTCTGGTCATCGGCACGGACGGCTTGCCCGGCTTTTCCGCGCTCGAGCTCGGCGAGTCCATCTCCGTGAACGGCGCGTGTCTCACGGTGGTGTCGCAAAGCGCGACCAGCTTCGACGCGGACGTCTCGGTGGAGACGGTGGAGAAGACGACGCTGGGTCGGTTGTCGCTCGGTGCGGAGCTGAATTTGGAGCGCTCCTTGCGCGTCGGCGATCGGCTCGGTGGGCACTACGTGAGCGGCCACGTCGATTGCGTCGCCCACGTCGTGGCGGTGGAGGAGCAAGGCGAAGGCTGGCTGGTGCGCGTGCGCTTCGGCGAAGAGCAGCGTCGCTTCATCGCAGAGAAGGGCTCGGTCGCGTTGGACGGCGCGTCGCTCACAGTGAACGCCGTCGTCGGCCTCGAGCTCCACGTCATGTTGATCCCGCACACCCGTCAGGTGACCGCGCTCAAGCACTGGAAGGCGGGGACGGAGCTGAACCTGGAGGTGGATCTGGCGGCGCGCTACCTGGTCCGCTACTTCGAAGTCACCGGACAAAAGCCCCCTGAGGCCGCCGACGCGAGTTTTGACCTTGCGCTCGAGCGCGCAGGGTACAAATAGCCGCCCCGTCTCGTCCGTCCCCTGCCCTATCCATGTCCAACGAAGCTCACGGCTTGCACGAACTCGACTCGGAGCTCATCGCGCGCGTCACCCGCGGTATCGACGCCATCAAGAGCGGCAAGATGCTGATCCTGGTCGACGACGAAGATCGCGAGAACGAGGGCGATCTGGTCCTCGCCGCCGACAAGGTGACGCCCGAAGCGATCGCGTTCATGGCCAACTACGGCCGTGGTCTCATCTGCCTCACGCTGACGGAAGCGCAAATCGCTCGGCTGGATCTGCCGATGATGGCCGCGCCCGGCCGCAGCGGCCCGCGCCTCGGAACCGCCTTCACGGTGAGTATCGAGGCGAGCACCGGCGTCACCACCGGTATCAGCGCCGCAGATCGAGCGCACACCATTCGGGTCGCCATCAATCCAGAGGCGAAGCCGACGGACGTGGTCGTACCGGGTCACGTGTTCCCGCTCGTTGCGCGGCATGGTGGCGTTCTGGTCCGCGCGGGGCAGACGGAAGGCTCCGTGGACTTGGCGCGGCTCGCCGGGCTCTCCGCGGCTGGCATCGTGTGCGAGATCGCGAACGACGACGGCACGATGGCGCGCATGCCCGACCTCGAGAAGTTCGCGCAGAAGCACGATCTCGTCATCCTCACGATCGCGGACTTGATCGCGTACCGGCTGCAAACGGAGGCGCTCGTGTCGCTGACCGCGGAGACGCCAGTCGTGCTGGACCGCACCGGGACGACCTGGCGCGCGTGCGTGTTCGAAGCCGCGCACGAAGGGAAGCAGTTCCTGGCGCTCGTGAAGGGCAACCCCATCGCGGACCGCCCCGCGCTGTGCCGCATGCACGCCGGCTCCAGCCTGGCGGACGTGTTCAGCAGCACGCCGAAAGAGGGAGCACGCAACCTCGGCGAAGCCATCGACGCAATCGAGGCCGCGGGCGAGGGCGTCATCGTTTACATCCCGCCCGCGACGGACTTGAAGGCCGAGCTCGCCCTGGCCGCGCGTCGATCGGACGGCCAAAGCTCACCCCCCGCCGTCCCTGCGCCCGTGATGACACGCCCGCATGGGGACGCGCTCCGCGAATACGGGCTCGGCGCGCAGGTGCTGCGCTCGCTCGGCCTCTGTAAGATTCGCCTCCTCACCAACAATCCTCGAAAAATTGCCGGCATCCACGGCTACGGTTTGACGCTGATCGAAAGCGTCCCGCTCGTGGCCATGCGAGCGCCGAGCGCGTGATAAGAGATACCCCCGATGTCCGCTGAATCATCCGTGAAATCGATCGCCGGCGCCCTCGTCGTTCCCGAGGGCGCGAAGTTTGCGATCGTCGCTTCTCGCTTCAACGCCTTCATCGTGGAGCGCCTCGTCGAGGGCGCGGTGGACGCGCTCGTACGTCACGGCGCGGACGCCGCGAACCTCACCGTGGTGCGCGTCCCCGGCGCCTGGGAGATCCCCCTCGTCGCGCAGCGCCTCGCCAAGTCCGGCAAGGTGGACGCCGTGATCGCCCTAGGCGCGGTCATTCGGGGGGCGACGCCGCACTTCGACCATGTCGCGAACGAGGTCTCCAAGGGCGTCGCGCAGGCGTCGCTCGCCAGCAGCGTGCCCATCGCGTTCGGCGTGCTGACCACGGACACCATCGAGCAAGCGGTGGAGCGCGCCGGCACCAAAGCAGGAAACAAGGGCTTCGACGCGGCCGTGACCGCGATCGAGATGGTCGCGCTCGGCAAAGCGCTCGGCCAGCAAGGCTTCTGAGTCGTGGGAGCACGCACCACCGCCCGCGAAGCCGCGTTGCAGATGCTGTTCGCGATCGACGCGACCGGCAACGACACGGATCAAGCCATCTCGGACTTCTGGCGCGAGCTCCCCGGCGACGCCGAAGGGCGCGAGTACGCAGACCAGCTGGTTCGCGGCGTCCGAGCGGACGCCACGAAGCTGGACGAACGAATCCGCGCTGCCAGCCAGAATTGGCGCCTGGAGCGCATGGCCCGCATCGACCGCAACGCGCTTAGGCTCGGCGCTTACGAGCTATTGACCCGCACGGACGTGCCGCGCGCCGTCGTTTTGGACGAAGCGGTCGAGCTCGCCAAGCGCTTCGGCGGTGAAGAGAGCAGCAAGTTCGTCAACGGCGTCTTGGATCGCATCGCGGACGACTTGGGCCGCCTGGACACCGACAAGGGCTGAGCGGCCGTGGAGCTGCGCTTCACGCTCCCCAGCCTGCGAAAGCTGGACCTGCTCGGCACGGAGGTCGTGCTCGCCGCCGTCGCCGAGGACGAGGCGCCTCCGCACGGCGTGGCGGGGCTCTTGGATTGGAGACTTTCGGGGCGCATCTCCCGCCTGATCGAGCGCGGCTTCCTCACCGGGCGAATCGGGGAGGTGGTGCTCGTCCCTGGTAAGCCCAAGCTTCCGTTCGACAAGGTCCTCTTGTTTGGGGTCGGAAAGCGCGCAGACTTCAGCGAGCCCGTGTACCGGGTCGTGGTCGAGAAGATGCTCGCGACGCTCGAAGGGCTGCGCGCGCGCAGCGCCGTCGTGGAGCTGCCGGGTCGGCACTTCGACGCGATCCGCCCTGACCGCGCCGCCGACATCCTGCTCGAATGCGCCGGCAGCAAGCCCATGCACGACGTGTGGACTTTGGCGGAGACACTAGAATCCCAGCGCCTCGTCACGCAGCACATGATTCAAGAGCGACGCCGCGTCCGCAGCTAGCTCCCGCGAACGAGACCTGCAGCGCCCTTTCGAATGCGGCTGTGGACACTGCGCCCGGTTGGCGCCAGCATCCAAGGGTGTCCCGTCGCCTGCCGGTTGCGCTCCTGCTCACCCTTCAGGTTGTGATCGGCGGCTGCGATCGCAGCGTGACGTCCGTCGGCGCTTGGTCACCGCTCATGCAGCCGGACCCCGGAGGCCAAGGTGGAGGCGGCGAGGGCAACACCGCGGGTGGCGGCAGCACGTCGGAAGGGGGCGCGGGAGGGGAGCCGCAGCCGCCGCAAGGCTTCTACTTGGAGGCGGAGAGTGGCGAGCTTGCCGGCGGCTTCACCACCGCCACCGATCCCGCAGCTTCGGGCGGCCAATACCTGCTCGCGCCCGACATCCCTTCTCCCGAGGACATGGAGAGCTCCGCGCAGGCCCGCTACGCGTTCACGGTTCCTGTCGACGGTGACTACCTCATCTGGGGTCGCATCTACTCGCCCGACATCTCCACCAACCGCTTTCACATCCAGGTAGACGGCGGGGCGCGGTACCTGTGGCGCCTCTCGGTGGGCAACATTTGGTACTGGGACGACATTCACGATAATCGCCAGTACAACGAGCCGCTGCTGTTTCAGCTCGCGGCCGGCCCTCACGATTTACTGATCGGCAACGTCGCCGCCGGCGCGCGGCTGGACCGACTGTACATCACCGCCAACGGCGACGAGCCACCGGGCAACAATACCAAATGTCGCCCCCCGCATTCCATCGACCTGGACGGCGTCTGTCACGATAGCTGCGGCGCGCAAGCGACGGCGGAGCGCGCCACGACGTGCAGTTGCAGTGCGGTGCCGGAGACCGAGCGCTTCGAAGCCTACGACTGCGGCGGTGGGTCCTGCTGCTTCGTTCCACTAGTCATGCCGTAGCGTTCTTCGTTTGCGGTCGCGGCTGGGGCCGAGATCCCGACCCCTTTCGGCCGGGCGACCTTGACGAAAGGCCCCAGCGTGTTAATTGGTTGATCAACCAATTAATGGGTCGACCCTCGAATACCGCCGAAAGACGCGCGCAAATCATCGGCGCGCTGGTGCGGGTCATGGCTCGTCAGGGGTACGACGGCGCTTCGGTTGCGGACGTGGCCAAGGCCGCGAAGCTGAGCCCCGGCCTCGTCCATTACCACTTTCAAAACAAGCACGAGATCTTGCTGGCGGCGCTCGAAGAGCTGAGCGCGCGTCACCTCGCGGCTCTGGACGCACGGCTTTCGGAGCATCCAGAGCCGCGCGCGCAGCTGCACGCGCTCATCGACTTCCACCTGGGGCTGGGCGCGGACGCGGATCCGGAAGCACTCGCTTGTTGGATCTTGCTCAGCGGGGAGGCATTGCGTGATGGCAAGGTGCGAGCGCGCTTCGAAAGGAGCCTCTCGCAGGTGACGGACCGACTCGCCGCGATCATCCGCGCCGGAGTCGCGAGCGGCGCATTCGCGTGCAACGCGCCGCCCGCCGCCGCGAGCGCGCTGTTGGCGACGCTACAGGGCTACTTCGTGCTGGCGGCTACGGCGCGTCCGCTGATTCCGAAAGGGAGCGCGGCCGCGATGACCAAGCGGATGGCGCACGGGCTACTTGGAGGCGAGCCGTGAACGCGCGCGCCAAGCTGCTGCTCCTGGGCGCGCTGTACTTTTCTCAGGGCCTCCCGTTCGGCTTCTTCACCCAAGGCTTGCCCGTCATTTTGCGGCAAAAAGGCTATAGTTTGGGCGCCATCGGCCTCTCGAGCTTGCTGGCCGCGCCGTGGGCGCTGAAGTGGCTGTGGGCGCCGCTCGTCGACCGTGTGCACGCGCCGCGCTTTGGGCGAAGAAAATCGTGGATTGTCCCGCTGCAGCTCTCGACCGTAGCCGTGCTCTTCGGGCTCGCCCTGTTCGGCGTCTTCGAGTCGATGCAGGTGCTGCTCGTGAGCATCCTGCTGCTCAACCTCCTCGCCGCGACGCAAGACATCGCGACGGATGGTTTGGCCGTGGAGCTGCTCGCCGAGCAAGAGCGCGGCCTCGCTAACGGGTTGCAAGTCGCGGGTTACCGGCTCGGCATGATCATCGGCGGCGGTGCGCTGCTCATTTGGCACGAGCGGCTGGGCGACAGCGGCACCTTCGCGGTCATGGCCGTGCTCACCTTGCTCGCGACGTTGCCGGTGCTGCGCCTGCACGAGCCCCGCGTGCTAACCGCGCAAAGCGAGAGGGTGGACGTCGTCCACTGGTTACGGCGTCCCGGATCGCTGCGGATCCTGGCCCTGCTCGTCGCTTACAAGCTCGGCGACGCCTTCGCGACCAGCATGCTGCGGCCGTTTTTGGCGGATCTAGGGCTCTCCCTCGCCGACATTGGCTGGCTGCTCGGCAGCGTGGGCTTCGTCTCCGGCCTGCTGGGCGCGATGGCGGGCGGCGCGCTTCTGAACCGCGTGGGGCGCAAGCGCGCGCTCCTCGGGTTTGGGTTTTTGCAGGCGCTCACCGTAGCCGGCTACGCATACCTCTCGTTCTCCGCCGTGCGCGGCATTCCCCTGTACGCGCTCTGCGGCGTCGAGCATTTCACGAGCGGTATGGCGACGGCGGCGCTCTTCACCTGCATGATGGACTGGAGCTCGAAGGAGAGCAGCGGCAGCGACTACACGGTGCAGGCCAGCGCGGTCGTGATCGCGACCGGCGCGGCGGGCGCCCTCGCCGGGTTCAGCGCCCAGGCGCTCGGCTACGTCGGCCACTTCAGTCTCGCGACCGTGCTCGCGTTCGCGACGCTGTACGTCGCGGCGCGGTTCTTTCCGGAGGAGGCCACATGAGTGAGTTCGAGGTCATCGTTCTAGGTGTCGGCGACACGTTCTCCGAGCGCCACCACGGCACGTCCCTGCTGCTCTGCTGCGAAGGTTTTCGCCTCGCGATCGACTGCCCAGACGCGTACCGCGGCGTGCTGCACGACGCCGCAAAGCGCTCCGGCCGCGAGCTGTCGTTGTCCGACATCGACCACGTGCTCATCACTCACGTCCACGGCGACCACATGAACGGCTTGGAGGGCGTCGCCTTCTACAAGCACTTCGCCGACAAAAAGCGCGTGCACCTCGTCACCTCACCGGAGGTACGCGCCACCATTTGGGAGCAGCGGCTGAAAGCGAGCATGGGCCAGCTCTTCGACGGCCAGCAGTACCGCGTGCTCGGCTTCGGCGACTACTTCGAGGTGACGGAGCTGAGCTGGGCCGAGCCAGTCGTGGTCGGGCCGTTCACCGTTCGCGCGCGCCGCACCGTGCACCACGTCCCGACAAGCGCCCTGTTCATCGAAGCCGCCGGTCGCAGCCTCGGCTACTCCGCCGATACGGCGTTCGATGCGGAGCTCATCGCGTTTTTGGAGCCAGCGGACCTGATCATCCACGAAACGAACCTGGGCCCCGCGCACACGCCGTACGCTTCGCTCGCGGCGCTACCGGCACAGCTGCGTGCGCGAATGCGACTGATTCACTACCCCGATTCGTTCGATACGAGCTCCAGCTGCATCCAGTCTCTCCGCGAAGGGGACCTACTGGTGGTTTGAGCAGACCACGCCGGCCGTCTATTTTTGAAACGTTTAGCTGGGCTGACGTCACCGTACCTTCATGTCGCCACTCTGGGGCTGGGTTGGGATTGGGTTCGTTGCGCTTGGCTGCGGCGGAAACGCGGTCGCCCACGGGTCGCGCGCCGAGGAAGGAAGCGAAGGCGCCGGTCGGGGCAGCGGCGGGTCATCGTTCGGCGGCGGGTCATCGTTCGGCGGCGGGTCATCGTTCGGCGGAGGGGCTGCCCTCGCCGGCATCCCCTCCACCGAGGGCGTCGAGACGGTGCGTCCGCGGATCGGCGGGCCGACGCCGGAGGGGGACGGTCGGCTCCCCGATATTCCAGAGACCAACGTCGGGGGCCGCGTGGTCGGTTGGGACCTGTGCGAAGGGCCGCCGGACGGGCTGGCTTCGTCGGAGACCGAGTGCCAGGACTGTCCTGCATCGCGCGGCACGGAGTTTTTGGTCGCGGAGGAGACGCTGGTAGACGTGCCCATCGCGTCGCTGCGGCCCCAGCTCTACTTCTATTTCGAGCCGCCGCAGGGCGCTGAGGCGCTGTGGTTCGACGTCGCGTGGCTCAGCGGGCCACGGGTGGCGGAGCTATCCGTTTGGGAGACGGACATCGCGTGCAGACCTGAAAATGTGGGGAGGCTGTTCGACCTTCAGCCGCTGCTCCAAGGCGCGCCTGGGCAGTGGTTCAGCGCCTGCGTGCCGCTGGAGGAAGCGCGAAAGCTGCGCGGCCTCGGGCTTCGACTCGGCGCCGCTGGGCAGATGGGCTTGGACGCAATTCGCTTCGGCGGAGCCTGCGGCTCGTAACGCGACGAGCTGCAAAGCCAGGTTCGTGCTGGACCTGAGTTTCGACGGCACGAGCACGAAAAGCGCCGACGGGACGGTGTGGGCGGAGCCGCCTGCAGCTCCCACCCTATTCGCAGCCGCCGCCAAGTCACCAGCCAGAGTCGGTCGACCCCGCGAATTGGGACCGCTCCCGATTGCCCGCGGGCGCCTGCGTCTTCAAATTACACGGCACGCGCGCGAGCTGCATCGCCGCAAACTTCGGCCGCGTGCGTGGGGGGGCCTGCGATCAGGAAGCGCGGCCGGTCGTCCTCGGCGGCCCCGCTCCGTAGCGCGCGAGCCGCGGCTCAGCGCTGTTCGACACCTCGCGCGCCGAGCGTGTCGACGACGCTCTTCACCATGCTCGCGCAGGCCTCGTTCAGCTGCTCGTGGGTGCGCGCTTCGGTCGCGTTGAAGAGGAGCTTGAAAGCGACCGCGCGCTTCGCGGTTTCGTTGCCCGCGAACACGTCCGCCACGCTGATGCGCGATAGCCAAGCTGGCGCCGCTGCCTGGAGAAGAGGCGCAATCTCGCGCACGGAGATGCCGAGCGGCACCGCGAAGTTGAGCATGCGGTCGATGTCCGGCATCACCGGCGGCATGTGGAAGGTGGGGCTCCCGGCCGGCTCCGCCAAGAGCGCGTCGCGCGACAGCTCGAAGTAGCAAGCCTTGGCGAACTTGATCCCAAAGGCTTGCAGCACCTGGGGCGCCACCTCGCCCACGATGCCCACGTTTTTGCCGCCGATTCGCAGGCTGAGCGAGCGATGCGGATGCAGGAGCGACGTGAGCGCGTACTCCGGGTCGGGGTCGCCCAGCTCGAGGGGCAAATCCAAGGCCTTCTTGAGCTCTTCCAGCATGCCCTTGAGGAAGAAGACGTCTGCGGTCCGTCCGCCGTCCCACGACTCGGGGCGCTCTTTGCCGGCGCAGACGCCGTAGAGCACGTCGCGCTCGGTGCACACGCCGTTCGCCGCCTTCGCGTCGGGGTGGAAGGTGCGCGTCCACTCGTAGAGGCGCACGTCCTGCGACTTGAAGTTCAAGTTGTCCGCGACGGCTTGCAGCGCCTGAGCGAGACAATTGTTTTTGAGCAACGAGAAGCTGTTGTCCAGTGAGTTGACCGTCTCTACATGGGCCCACAGGGGCGAGCCTTCGCTTTGGCCGAGGAGGGAAGGGATGGCGCGTGAGTAGAAGCCGTCCGTGTACACCTCGTAGAAACCGGCGCTCACGAGCACGTTCTCCGCGACGCCGAGCAGCACCTCCGCGCGCGACGGACGAGCGCCGAGCCCGACCGGCGGCAAGCCCTCCGGCAAGTCGTTGAAGCCAACCGAGCGCGCGACCTCTTCGAACAAGTCTTCTTCGGACTCCACGTCCCACAAGCGGTATGGCGGAACTTGGAAACAGAGCTCACCGCGGTGCTCGAAGCCGTACGCCGTAAGCCGCTCCACGATCTCCGCTTCCCCGAAATTGCGGCCCAGAAACGCGCTCAGCTCGCTTTGGCGAACGCTGACGACTCGCTTCGGATCCTGCCAGTCGCCCACGACGCCGAGGGGGCCCGTGACCTCGGCCACGCCCGCCTGCGCGAGCAAGTGCGCGATGCGACCAGCCGCGACCGCCGCGAGCGTCGGATCCGAGCCGCGCTCGAAGCGCGCGGACGCGTCCGTGAACGTCTGCAAGGCCCGCCCGCCGAGCCGCACCGTGACCGGATCGAAGGCGGCCGACTCGAGCACGATCTCGGTCGTGTCGTCGGTGATCTTGGAGTCTTCGCAGCCGATGACGCCGGCGATGGCCAGCACCTTCACCTCGTCCGCGATGACGAGGGTGCCGACCGGCAGCTCGCGCGGCTCGGGCGTGAACAAGAGCCAGCCCTTCTCGCCCGCCTTGGAGAGACGAACCGTGATGCCGCCCTGGATCTTCTTCGCGTCGAAGGCGTGCGAAGGCTGACCGATCTCGAGGTTGACGAGGTTGGTGACGTCGATCGCCGCGTTGCCGGTGAGTAAGCCGGCCGCGCCGAGCAGCTCCTCCGCGTCTTTACCGAGCGACTTTTTCAGCCCCCCCGTGACGCGCAGCGGCGTGGCGGTGTAGAGCAAGCACTTGTCGGACTCGATACGCAGCGGAACCGCGGGCGCACCGACCGGCAGGGCCGGTGCTTCCGGGAAAGCGAGGGCGGTTTTCGTCCGCGCCGCGACTTCTCGCGCCACGCCCGCGTAGCAATGGTGATCGCCACGGTTGGCGAGCAACTCCAGAGTGAGGAGCGCGTCCGCGCCCTGCCCGTCCAGCCGCTTCACCTCGAGCCCCAAGTCGTCCAGCAGCTTGCGCAGGGCCTTCGGCTCTGACGGCGTGCCGGCGCAGTAACGCGACAGGACCTTGACGGAGATTTTCATCCTGGCCTCCGGCGCAGCGTGCGCATGAATCTCATGTCTTGCTCATAAAGGCTCTTGGCCCGGCTCAAGCCGAGCCACTGGCTCGTCATACGCGTCGTTCCCCAACCGAAGGCGATGCCGCGCACGCCCGGCTCCGTGTAGCCGAAGTTCTTCATGATTTTCGGGTGAATCATGCCCGCGCCGATGATCGTGACCCAACCAGCTTGGTGGCACGCTTCGCAGCCATCCCCGCCGCAGTTGAGGCACGCGATGTCCAACCCTACCGAAGGCTCCGTGTACGGATAGAACTTCGGCTTGAACCGGAACTTGCGATTCTCGTAAAGGGAGCCGGCGACGAAGCTCAAGACACCCTTGAGGTGGGCGAAGGTGAGGCCCTTCTCGACCCAAAAGCCCTCCAGCTGGTGGAACATCGCGAGGTGCGTCGCGTCCACCGCTTCGTTCCGGTACACGCGACCCGGGGACGCAAACTTGAGCGGCAGCGGCAGGCGCTTTTCCAGCGTACGAGCCTGAATCGTGCTCGTGTGAGAGCGCAGCACCTGCCCGCCCTGCACCCAAAACGTGTCTTGCATGTCGCGCGCGGGGTGGTGAGGCGGAATGTTGAGCGCGTCGAAGTTGTAGAAGGGGCTCTCCACCTCGGGACCGCTCGCCACCTCGAAACCGAGTTGTCGCAGCACGTCCAAGCAGCGCTCCTCCACCGCACGAACGGGGTGCTTGGCGCCGCGTTCCGTGACGACGCCGGGAAGGCCGATGTCGACCCACTCCGCCTCGAGCTTCCGGTTCAGCTCGTCCGCCTGCGCGCTCGCTTCACGCTCGGTGAGCTCGCTCTCGATGGCGGCCTGCGCGTCGTTCAGCTCTTTAGCGACTTGGGCGCGCTGCTCGGCCGGCACCTCGCGCAAGTTCTTGAGCGCGTTCTTCAGCTCGCTCTTCTTACCGAGGTACTTGACCCGAAGGTCCCGAAGCGACGCCGGGCTCCGCGCCTCCGCCAGCTCCGACCGAAAAGTTTGCAGGATTTGCTGAGGATTTTCCATGAAACGCGCGCCGCCGCTTGTTGGCACACGGCCGCTCGGATGGCAAGGTTCGGTCCAGGAATGCCGCGCCCCAACCGCCTCCTCATGGGTTTTGCATTGTTGGCCGGCTTCGCCGCGTGCGGCTGTCGCTCGTCCGTAGACGGCGCCTACGGGCTCGACCTGGAAGAGACGAAACGGGTGCTGGAGCAAAGCCCGGCCGCGTCGCCCGAGGAAGCCGCGCGCAAGACCGAGACGCTTGCCCTGCTCGCCGACACGGAGCTGCGCGTGGAGCTCGAAAAGTCCGGGCAGCTCACGTCCACGACGGAGCTGAAAGTCGCGGGTACGCCGCGGACCACCAGCAAGAAGCGCGGCACCTGGGCGAGCGAGGGCAAGCGCGTGACGCTGAAGGTCGAGGACACACCCGAGACGCCGTGCGAGGTGGACGGGCCGCGGCTGCGTTGCACCACCGCCGCCAGCAACAAGTTTCTGCAGCGCTACGTGCTCGTGAAGCGCTGAGCCGGCCCGGCGAGCGGCGCTTTGCGAAAACGGCCCCACGCCACGAAAGAAGCCAACGAGCCCAGCGCCAGGTTCGTTGGCAGCACCGATAGCTCGCCGCGCGAGACGTGAAAGGCCGCGGCCATCAGCATGGTGAGGAGCAAGCCCGCGGCGGCGAGCGGCGTGAGGCGCGGCGCACGCTGGAGCAAGCCCGGCGCGAGCAGACCGATGGCGCCGAGCACCTGAGACACGCCGATGAACCTCACGAGCGCTTCCGGAATATCGGCGGCCCAGGCCATTCGTACCGCCAGCTCGGGGATGGGAGTGGTGCTCTTCATGAGCCCGCTCAAGCCGAACAACAGCGCGAGCAGGCCTTGGGCCGCCCACAACGCTCCGTGCAAGGTTCGACCCGGGCCCACCGCGATGGGGGTCGTAACGTTGGTGTGCATGTCGACACCTTGCCGGTCTGGACGGAGCGAAACAATAAGAGTTAAATCAAAACACTTTTACATGAGTGCAACAATTGACCTCGACCTGCTCTCCGTTTTCGTGGAGGTCGCGAGCCAGGCGAGCTTCTCCAAAGCGGCCCGGACGCTCGGGACGACCACCGCGACCGTGAGTCGCAATATTGGCAAGCTCGAAGAAGAGGTGGGCTCGGAGCTGCTGCACCGCAGCACGCGGCAAGTCTCGCTCAGCACGGCCGGCGCGGCGCTGTTCGAGCGCGCGGCTCCCCACGTGCGCGCCCTGCGATCGGCGGCGCGCGAGTTACCGGAGCAGCACGAAGAGCCTGCCGGCCTCCTCAAGATTGCGACGTTGAGCGATTTGGGCATCACGCTCTTAGGAGAGCTCATCGCCCGCTTCACCTTGCGCTATCCGAAAGTGCGAGTGCAGGTAGAGCTGAGCAGCCGCCGCGTGGACCTCGTCGCGGAAGGCTTCGACTTGGCGCTACGCGGGAGCTCGGGCAACGAGCGAGATTCGTCCCTCACCGTGCGTCGTTTGATCAAACACGCCCGCATCAACGTGTACGCTTCCCCCAGTTATGTCGCACGGCGCGGTTCCCCCCGAGCGCTGGGCAGTCCCGAGCACGACTGGCTGGTCTCGGACCCACTACTACGCGTGGTCGCGCTGCCCAAGAACGTTCAGCCGCGCCTTCGCGCCAACGAGTTCTCACTGTTGCGGGAGGCCGCGCGCGCCGGGGCCGGCTTGGCGCTGATGCCGGCGCTCATGGCCGAGCCCTTGCTTCAGACCGGGGAGCTCGTGCGTGTGCTCCCCCAGTGGACCATCTCGGTGGGAAGCCTGATCCTGCTCTACCCGTCCAGCCGCCGGCCGCCGCGCAAAGTCACTGCCTTCCGCGACTTCTTGGTCGCAGCCTTCGAAAGCTCAGGCCTCAGCGCGGGCGCGTGATCTTGGGGACCTGCTTGCCGGCCTCGGCCACTTCCGCGGCGCGCTTCTGCATCTCGTCCATGATCTTGGCGTTACGGGCCGCGGCGGTCGCGCTCTTGAAGATCGTGGCCCCGCCGAGGACCAGCTTGCCGTTCGACCAGCGGTCGTATTCCAGCACCACGCCGTCGTGGAAGTGCCGCTCCGAAAGGCCGTCCGGGCCCATGGGGGAGATTTGCTCGACGCGCGCCGGCTTCTCCAGCACCTCCTGCATCGCCTCCGGAGTCATGCCGAAGTAGTAGTCCGGCAAGAACGCGCCGTTGAAGAAGCCGTACTCGATGATGCTGCCGTCGGGAGCGCGCTTCGCCTCGCGACCTTTGCGCGAGATGCGGATCTCCTTCGTGACGCCGCCCTCCAGCTTGAAGTCCAGACCACGCCCCACGTAGCGGCACAGGGTCTCCGTCGCGTCGTCGCAGGGCGCGCCGATCAGGCGCTCGATGGTCTCTTTCGTCGCGCCGAGGCGCACGGGGCCGACGCCCTCGCCCGGCAAGATGGGGAGAAGGGCGCCGAGGCGGCCGCCTGTAGCCACGATGCGCTTCGGGCCCTGCCCGGGCACTACGTTCGCGGCATGGCCGATGCTGCTGTGCTGGTTCCGTTCCGTCGAGGCGGAAGGTGCCGCGATCGCGCTGGCAAGGGCCTGGGTGCGTTCCGCCTCGCTGATGGCTGGTTGCTTGCTCTGGCAGCCGTCACAGCCGATCGAAAGCAGAGCCAGAGCTAGGGTGGGGGCGAGCAGCACGGAAACGGAAAGGCGCATGGATCCTCGAGTTGCGGCGGCGCAGAAACCGCGTCATTAGCACAGCTTCGTCGCCGTCTATTCCCCGTGCCGACTCAGAGACCCACGTGACCGCTCCCGCTGCCAACTCCGTTGACGTTTTGGCCCGGCGCTTTCTCTTCGTGACCGGCAAGGGCGGCGTGGGGAAGACGACGGTGGTGGCCGCGCTTGCAGAGCGCTTCGCGCGCGCCGGTAAGCGCGTGCTCATCGCAGAAACGAGCTCCAAGGAGCACCTCTCCGGCTTGTATGGGCGCTCCCACTTGCCGACGCAGATCACCGAGCTGTCGCCGCGCTTGTTCGGGGTGCTGCTGGACGCGGACGTCGCCATCAAGGAGTACGGCGCGCTCGTCCTGAAGAGCGAGCGGCTCGTCAGCGCCCTGTTCGACAACAAGCTCGTGCTCGGGTTTTTCCATGGCGCGCCCGGGCTCAAAGAATGGGCCGCGCTGGGAAAAGCTTGGTACCACTCGACCGAGACGCTGTCGGACGGCTCGCCGCGCTTCGACGTCGTCATCTTGGACGCGCCCGCCACCGGGCACGGGCTGGACATGCTGCGCGTGCCGAAGACCATCGTCGAGCTCTCCCCGCCGGGCGTGCTCCGAAGCGACGCCGAAAAGGCGTGGGCGCAGTTTCGCGACCCGGCTCAGTCGGGCGTCGTCGTGGTGAGCTTGCCCGAGGAGATGCCGACGAACGAGAGCGTCGAGCTGTGCACGGCGCTGAAGGAGGAGCTTTCGCTACCGCTCTTGGCCGTGGTTGCGAACCAGGTCGTTCCGGAAATTTTCGACGCCGCCGGGCGCGCGGCGCTGGCCGACGTGCCGGAGCCGAACGGTACCGAGCCAGCGCTGCTCGCGCTCGCCGCGGGGGTGCGCCGCGCGGCGCGGGAGCAGGTGCAGGCCGATAGCCTCACGCGCCTCTCGACGCTCGGCGCGCCCTTGTACCGACTGCCGTTCTTGCCCGGCGGCGCCAACACCGCGCCGGCGATTCGAAACTTGGCGAAGGCGTTCGGCTAAAGCGCGGCCGCGGCCGCCTCGTCCAAAAACCACACGCCGTCACGTGCGAGCTGGATCGGCGTCGACACGATATCGACCGGGTCCTTCAACGCGCGCCGCACCGGTTCGGCCTTACCGGCTCCGCCCGCCAGCACCAACAAGAGGCGTGCGCAGCGCAGCGCCGGCGGCGTCAGGGAGAGCCGCGCGGGGGGCGGCTTGGGGCCGGTGACCGGCAGCACGCGGCGCGCTTCCTCGCGTAACGCGTCCGCGCCCGGAAACAGGGAGGCGGTGTGCGCGTCTTCTCCAATGCCGAGGACCACGACGTCCAGCGCGTCCGGCAGCTCCGCCTCGTAGCCCCGCGCCGCGGCGTCTCGATCGGGGAGCTCGCCTTGCATCCGGTGGATGCGTTCGCTGGGAATCGGGACGCGATCGAACAGCGCGGCCTTGGCCATCCGATAGTTGCTGTCCTCGTGATCGGCAGGCACGCAGCGCTCGTCTCCGAAGAAAATGTCCACGGCCGACCAATCGAGCGGCAAGCCGGCCAGCGCTTCATACGTGGCTTTCGGCGTGGTTCCTCCCGCGAGGGCCAGCGATGCGCGGCCTCGTTCGTGGACGGCTTTCGTCAGCTCGAGCGCGATGCGCGCGGCCGCGCGAGCTGGCAAATCTTTCGAGTCACAGACGATGCGTTCCATGTGGGCGGAATCATAGGCGTGACCCAGATTCCGCGCTATGGTCGCCGGGCTTAACTCATGGCGGAATCGGCTGTCTCCGCAGGCTACGTGCTCGCCGGCCGCTACCGGCTGGAAGCGAAGCTAGGCGCGGGAGGCATGGGCACGATTTGGCGAGCGCAGCACTTAGTGCTGAACGCGCCCGTTGCCGTGAAGGTGATCGACCGTACGGCCATCCCGGACGAGGAGACGCTGTCTCGCTTCATCCGTGAGGCGCAGTCTGCGGCCGCGCTACGCAGCCCGCACGTCGTGCAGATTCTGGACTACGGCGTGGACGGCAAGGTGCCGTTCATGGCCATGGAGCTGCTCGAGGGCGACACGCTCGCGCAGCGCATCAAGCAGCAGAAGCGCCTGACGCCTCAGGAAACGTCGCGTGTGCTCACCCACATTGGTCGCGCCATCGGCCGCGCGCACGAAGCCGGCATCGTCCACCGGGACTTGAAGCCGGAGAACGTGTTTCTCGTCCACAACGAGGACGAAGAGATCGCCAAGGTGCTGGACTTCGGTGTCGCCAAGGTGGAGCGACACGCGCTCTCGGAGGGCACGCGCACGCGCACCGGCTCCATTTTGGGCACGCCGTTTTACATGAGCCCCGAGCAAGCGCAGGGCAACCGCACGGTCGACTCGCGGTCGGACCTGTGGAGCATGGGCGTCATTGCCTTCGAATGCTTGACCGGAAAACGCCCGTTTCAGAGCGACGGCCTGGGGGATTTGGTCCTCGCGATCTGCGTGCGCGACATTCCGTTGCCGTCGTCGCTTGCCAGCGTGCCCATCGGCTTCGACGCGTGGTGGAACCGCGCGGTGGCGCGCGATCCCGAGAAACGCTTTCAAACCGCGAAGGAATTGACCGACGCGCTCCGTGAGGCGCTCGGCCTGGAATCGAAAGAGCAGCGAGAGTCTCCTCGCTCGGCCCCGGACATCCAGGTGACGAGCGAGCCCGCCACGGACCGCGCGACCCCGCCGACGGATCCGTTGGCGCTTGCAGGCCTCTCCGGCGTGCATTCGCAGGGCGCCGTGAGCATGCGGGCAGACGACGCGGCTGAGCCGCACGCGGCGACCGTCGTCGCGCTCGGTCCGCCCGAGCCCGTCTCGTCGCCGGAGCAGCCGGCGCTCACCGTGCGGCAATTCAGCACGACCCAGAGGAGCTCGCCCTCGTCGGTCACGCCGCGGTCGGACGGCACGGGCATCGTGATCGGCGTCGCGGCGGCGGCCCTGTTCGTCGGGCTCATCGCTGGCATCTTGCTACTGCGCTCACAGAAGGAAGCGGACTTGGACCAGCAACGCGCGCTCCCGGCGGCGTTGCCGGAGCGGCGGCCGAGCGAGCCGAGCGTGAAGAGCAAGGCTGCCGCGCAACCGGCGCCACCCCCTTCGGTCGCACCCACGTCGGAAAAGCCGGTGCTGGAGTTCTTGCCGCCGGATCTACCCGCGTCGTCCGCGCAAGTCGAGCCACCCCGTCCTCGCAAGGAAGACGCGCCGGCGGCGCCAGCGGCGAGCGAAGCGCCCCGCCCCGCGCCGAGCACGACGGGTCCGGACGGCACGTGGATCAAGCCCTCGTGGGCGATTCCTGATGGGGACCCGGTTCGCCGCGATCCCATCAGCGAATGATGGGCCATACTTAGCTCTTCACCCGTGCGGCTTCACGGAGCCGAGAGGAGCGAGCCTTGATCCAGACGCGCGCGCAACACGACGGTCTCCCGCACACGCTATTGGTTTCGAACGTGCCCGGCGGCGTAGCGCGCCTGGGCGCAGAGCTAGAGCGACGGAGCCCCGCCAATCACGACGACCTCGTGACGGTGGCGCCACTCAGCACGCGTGAACAAGTCTTCGAAGCGTGCGAGAACGCGCGTCGAGCCGCGGTCGGTTGGGCGCGCGTGCCGGCGCCGGAGCGCGGCCGGCTCCTGGGGCGGCTCGCGCAGCTGCTGAGCGCGGAAAAAGAGCGCCTCGCGCGCTTCGTGGCGCGTGAGGTGGGCAAGCCCCTGCGCGAAGCCCGGGGCAGCGTTCAAGAAGCGCTCGACACCGCCGAGTTTTTTCAGAGCGAAGGGCGGCGCCTGTACGGGCAAACGGTGCCGAGCGAGCTGCCAAACAAGGAGCTTTACACTTACCGGCGCCCGCTCGGCGTGGTGGGCATGATCACGGCCGGCAATTTCCCGATCGCGGTGCCAAGCTGGAAGATCGTACCGGCGCTACTCGCGGGCAACGTCGTCGTCTGGAAACCGTCGGACGACGCGCCCGGGACCGCGGCCTTGTTCTTCGAGCTATTGCGGCGCGCGGGCGTGCCGAGCGGCGTCGTCAACGTGGTGCACGGCGGCGGCGCTGGCGGCGCGGGCGAATACCTCATCGAAGCCGTGGACGCCGGGCTCATCGACAAGGTGTCGTTCACCGGCTCCACCGCGGTGGGCCGCAAAATTGGCGAGGTATGCGGGCGGCGCTTGCAGGTGCCTTCTCTCGAGCTGGGCGGCAAGAACCCGCTCGTCGTGCTCGCTGACGCAGATCTGGAGCTGGCGGTGGAGGGCGCGGTGTGGGCGTCTTACGGTACTGCGGGCCAGCGCTGCACGAGCGCCGGCAACATCATCGTCGATAGGCGAGTGATGGCCGCGTTCCGCGAGCGCTTCGTGCGCCGCGCCACGTCGCTCAAAATCGGGAATCCGCTCGACCCCCACGTCGACTACGGCCCGTTCATCAACGAGCGCTTCTTGGAGCGATGGACCGAGCAACGCGAGGTCGGCATCGCGGACGGCGCGTCCCTTTTGCTCGACGGCAAGCGCATCGTAAAATCCGACACTTTGCCCGGATTTTCCGGCGACGCGACGCGCGGCTTGTATGCCACCCCGCGTCTCTTCGACGACGTTCGTATCGACATGCGCATCGCCCAAGAGGAGTGCTTCGGCCCGACCGTGAACCTCATCGAGGTGGACGGCTTGGACGAAGCCATTCGGACCGCGAACGGCACGCCCTACGGGCTCTCCAGCGCCATCTACACCCGTGACCCGCACGCGATGCTGCGCTTCAAGGAAGAGATTCATGCCGGCATGACCAGCATCAACAACAGCACTACCGGCGCGGAAGCGCATTTGCCGTTCGGCGGAAACGGATGGTCCGGCAACGGCACGCGCGAGAGCGGCATCTGGGTGTTGGACTCGTACACGCGCTGGCAAGCCGTGAACGTGGACCTCTCCGGCAAGCTTCAAAAAGCTCAGATAGATTTGGTGGAGGGTGAAGCTGCAAGCACCTCGCCGCTCGATGCGGCGGCGAGCGCGATCCCCTGAAAACTGCGCGCGCTTGGGCCGCGTTCTGGTACCGTCCGCCGCATGCGGTCGAGGGCGCGGGTGGCGTTGGAACTGGTTCCAGTCTTGGTCGGTTTGGGGTGCGCTGACGGGGAAACAATCCCCGAAGTTGGAGCGCCCGGTGCCGGCTCGGCCGGTGAGTCTTACACGCAGGGAGGCGACACGGGTCAAGGCGGAACGGGCATATCTGACGCTGGAGGCGCAGCAGGTGCAGCAGGCGGCTCTGCGCCCGGGGGAACTGGCGGAGCCACGGCCGGTGAGGGCGACGGCGGGCACGAATCCGGTGAGGCCGGCAACGGAAGCGCCGTGGATTGCGGCAACCTAGGCGCATGTCACGACCAGAACCCTTGCACCACCGATCTCTGTAACGTTGCGCTCGGCTGCCAGCACGTCGTGCTCGCGGATGGCGAACCCTGCGACGACCGGGACGCCTGCACGTCGAACGACGTTTGCTCAGCGGGGAAATGCGTGGGCGCTCAGCGCGTCAGCCAGCCCGAGATCCTCTCGACCGTTTATAGCTACGGTAGCTTTCACGATGAGCAACCAGGTTGGAGCTGGGCGCCCCTCATCTTGCCCGGCGAGCGGATCGTGTTCGCGGATCGGCTCAGCAGCGGCACGTCCCTGACGCTGACGCGAATCGAAAGCGGTGAGCTCAAAGTGCTCGACCGCGTGACCACGTTGGATGCGCTCAGTGTCACGGAGTACAGCGCTTGGGTTTGGCATTTTTTTCCGACTTCGGGATTGTCTGCCCTATCTGACACGCGCTTCCTGCTGACCGGAGCGCCAGGGGCCCAGTTCGTCGCTGTCGTCTTCGATATCGAAGGAGACAAGCTGGTCGAGCGGTCCCGACAGAGCGAGCGTGGCTTTGGTGCTGACGTGGCCACCGGCCGCGGTTCACGCGTCTTCAAAGCGAATTTTTGGGGCCTCAGCGAATACCCCTTGAGAGAGACCGGGGCGCTCGGCGCCGCGAAAGTTCACAGCCAAGGCAGTCCGGGTTGTGCTCAGCTCAAGCTCTCGCCTGACGAGCGGACGCTCTATTGCGCGAGCGCAGCCGGCCTAAAACGCTGGGACGTTTCGGGTGAAGTGCCAGTCGTACTCGAGCGGCTGTGGCGAGAGAGCATGCTCGTGAGCGTGGACGTCAATGAGGAGTATGTGGCGGTCCAGCTCATCCAGCCGGAGCAGCGCATGGGGGCTACTCGCGTCTACCGACTGAGCGACTGGACCCTGGTGAGTAGCTTGGAACCCACGGACCAAGAAGAGCCATTGGGGGTCGGCCTCGCCGGCAATCGGCTGCTGGTTCAGTGGGACCAGCGTGTTGGCGAGCGACATCGCTTGCTGAGTAGAACGTATGACCTGGATGACACGGGCGCTCACTTAGCGACCGAGCGGGTGGGCTGGGATCGCTGTTGTGCAGATAAGACCACGTTCGAGCCTGTGCGCATCTCGACGTCAGGAGAGCTGGCCGTGCTCCCGCCATTCCAACACGCGCTGCGCTTGGGCGCGCAGGGCGAGCAAGAATGGATTCGTGGCATCGGGCAAGGGAGCTCTGCGCGCGTCGAGTTAGGGCCGCCCGGCGAGCTGATGGCCGTCGGGCCCTATGCCGCCCACAGCTTCGACTCGACTGGCGCGCTCGCGCTCGTTGGCGGGGGGCCGTTCGACGTGTACGACTCACGCCCGCAAGCGTGGTTCCTAACCGCCTCCGAGGAGCTGCTGCATCAGCTAGGCCCCACCCGCACTACGGGATCGGGATCGTCGCTCCTCGGCATGGTCTCACCGGATCGAGCCGGGCCTCTAGGTTCCGTCGATTTGGGGAGCTCGCAAACGCTCGTCCAGACGAGCGGCACCTCGGTCATGCAGGTATCGTTGGAAAACGGTCGATATCACCTCTCGAAGTACGCAATCTCGAGGGGTGAACAGGCATCGCCACGACTGACGGCGACCTGGTACGTCGACCTACCCGACGGCCACGCGGAAGGGAGGGAGTACCAGTTCTCCTACGACGCAGCGGCGCGCCAACTGGTGCTCGTGCAAACCTGGCACCAGGAGGGAGGCTCTCGATTTTCGTTGAGCTGGCTCGAGGAGCGAGACGAGGAAATGCGCGTGCTCGGTCATCGCGAGGGAGTCGATTCGGTCGTGAGTCTCAAGCTGGCGGGAGGGAAGCTCGCGTTGCTTCTCTCCACCACGCTCGCGGTGCTGGAAGCGAAGCCCCAAGGACTGCAGCTGGAAGCCGAGTGGCCGATTCGCGACGGGGCCTTGGTCGACTTCGACGGCCGACGCACCTACGTGGCGGGCATACTCGAGGAGACTTTCGGGCTCGTCGTTTACGAGACCGGCGGTCATGCTCCGCTCCACATCTACCCGACCGCGGACATTCCACGCAGCGTCGTGGTCGCCGGGGACCGGCTCGGCATCGGCATGGACTCCGCGGTCAGCCTCGCTGTGCCTGCGTGCTTGCCCTGATGCGCTGTGGCGGCCTGGTACCCACCATTGAGCCCAGTCGACTCAAGTAGCGGCGGCGGGGGAGCCCAGAGGGGAGGGACCGTCTCGAACTGGCGCTGGAAATCTGAAGTTTTTTGAATACTTTCGGGGTGGCAGGGCGAAAATCCACCCCGATAAGTGTTGATACTCGTGCTCTCCTGGTCGGAATGGCCCTGAGCGTCTGCTCCGGTGGGGCAACTGGCTAGAGCAGCCCCGACGGACGACCTGGCAGCTTCTCCGGTAGGACTGCGGCATCGCGGCCGAAGCCAGAAACAGATCGCGTTCCGTAGCGACCCAAGCGTGTCGGTTCGATACGCTTATTCCATTGGAAGAACCTAGGTCTGGGCGAACCGATGCATCGGAAAAACCGCTGCGACAGCGGGACTAATCCAGACGAAATACGGTTAGAGCTGCGCGAACGGAGCCTGAAACATGGACGCCACCGAGCGGAACCGTCGCCGTAGCCGAAGCTGTCTTACGTTCGCCTACTCGAAACTCGTCGCGGGTTATTAGTGTTGAAGTTTCCAAATATTTCGTGCGCGCTCGCGCTGAGCGCGCAGCTGCTGGTGTCTGGTATTTCGAGCGCTCAGATGGCGCCGGGGGCGGGCGTGTCTCCGCCGGCTGCGGGAGGCGCTCCGCCGCCCACCGCTCCTCTCTCTCCCTCGCGGCCCGCGGCGCCATCACCGACAGGTGCGGCGACGGGTGGCGGGCGAATGGGCGCGCCGGCGGGTGCGCCCGCGCCTGCGCTCGTTGCGCCCGTGGAGTCCGCCGGCGAGACACGCGCGCGCCTGCGTCTCCTTATTGCCGCGGCAAAGCAGAAGGCTCCGGAGGTGTCGATGGCCCGAGCCTCGCTCACCTCCAGCCGCTCCGCACACGAGATGGGCCGCATGGCCCCGTTCTTGAATCCGATGATCGAGGTGACCGCCGAGCGTGGCAACCGGGAAGTAACGAAGGACGTCGCGATCAACGGCATCTTGTGGCTACCGGTGGAGCTGTCCGGTCAGCGTGGCAGCCGCAAGCGTGAAGCGACGGACTTCGTAGGTCTTCACACCGCGCTGGTAGATCAGGCGCGGGCGCACGCCGCCGCGCGCTTGGTCCGCGCGTTTGGTTACGCGACGGTCGCGGCCGAACGGTGGCAAGTTCTCACGGAGCTCTTGACGAGCTCGCGCGCCGAGGCGGATTTGATGGCCGAACGCGTGAAGGTGGGCGACGCCGTCGCTCGCGATGCTTCGCTCGCCGCGGTCGAGGCGGCGCGCCACGAGGTCATGTTGGCGGAGACTCAGGCCGAGCTCGTCCGCTCCCAGGGAGAGCTCTCCGAGCTGCTTGGCACCGCGGAGCTGGAGCAAGTCCCGCCCACCGCACCTCCTTCACTTTCGCAGAACGACTTTCGCACCGTGAAGGTGGACCAGACGCCGCAGTCGCAGGCGCTGCGTGCTCAGGCGAAGTTTTACAGCTCGTCGGCGGAGCGCCTCTCCAAGGAAGGCCAAAGCGCGCTGAGCCTCGGCCTCGTCGCGGGCCGTGGCGACTACGGGGAGACCCGCCTCGGCGGCGGTCTCGCGTACGCGTTCCCCGTCTTCCGCGCCAACCGGCCCGAGCGCGCTCGCGCCGCCGCCGAGAGCTCCCGCGCGCTCGAAGAGAAGCGCGTCCAAGAGTCCGTCGTCACCCGACGGCTGAAGTTGTTGCAGCTGGAGCAAGAGCAGCTGACCCGCGCCATCGACTCCCTGACGACGACGGCTGTGCCGGCGGCGCGGTACGCGGTGAGCGCGGTCCAAGAAACGTATGCGGCCGGCAAGGCCGAAATGCTGGCTGTCTTGCTCAGCCGTCGTGAGCTCTCGTCGCTCTACCTGCGACGCCTGGAGCTCTTGCAACAAAATTGGCTGCTCGT
>JAQSWN010000277.1 GCA_029266615.1 Polyangiaceae bacterium | reverse complement strand
TTTTACCGAGCCGGGCCTTTAAATCGATCTTGGGCTTCTTGTCCTCGGACATACTAACTGTGTCGCTACTGTGGGGATCGGGCGCGAAAAGGGCGCTCGCCAGGTGGGCGACGGGCCGGGACAGTACAGGCAAGCGTACCGCCCGAGCAAGATTGAAATTCCACTTCCAGCGTGAAGCGGTCCGGGCCGGTCGGCAGTCCGCACGGAGAACCCTTGGTGGAGCTCTCTTCGCGGGGTATGTCGCGCTTCGGCATGGCACGCGTGCTGGTGGTCGATAACTACGATTCGTTCACCTACAACCTGGTGCAGTGTTTGACAGCGCTGGGGGCCGAATGCTTGGTCCGTACGAACGACGAAACCAGCGTCGCGGACGTTCTTTCGCTGCGCCCTGCCGGCCTGCTGATATCGCCTGGGCCCGGCGCCCCCGAAGCCGCAGGTGTCACGCTCGAGCTGATTCGAGAGCTGTCCGGAACCCTGCCCATTCTGGGGGTCTGCCTGGGTCATCAAGCGTTGGCGTTGGCGTTCGGCGGCCGCGTGGAGCGAGCGCCCTTCCCCATCCACGGCAAGACGTCCGACGTGACGCACGACGGGCGCGGCGTGTTTCGAAACCTGCCGAGCCCGCTTCGCGCAACGCGTTATCACTCCCTGGTGGTGACCCGGCAGGGGCTGCCGACCGCGCTCGAGGTGAGCGCCGAGACGGCGAGCGGCGAAATCATGGGGTTACGGCACCGTGAGCTCCCGATCGAGGGCGTTCAGTTTCATCCGGAGTCGATCCTGACTGATGGCGGGCCTCAGCTCGTGCAAAACTGGCTTTCGTCTCTATGAGTGACTCCCCCGCCCCCAAGTTCAGCGACGTCTACGCGGAGCTGATGAGCTCCACCGGTCTCAGTCAGGCGACGACTCGCGCCGTGTTCGACGCGATCTTCGCGGGCGCGTGGACGCCTTCCCAAATTGGCGGCTTCTTGGTGGCGCTCCGCCAACGGGGAGAGACGTCGGACGTGGTAGCCGGCGCGGCTTCGGCCATGCGCGCCGCGATGCTCCCGGTCTCCCACGCCTTCCCCAAGCTGCTGGATACGTGCGGCACGGGCGGAGACGGCTCGGGCAGCCTGAATCTATCGACCGGGGCCGCGCTCGTGGCCGCGGCCGCGGGCGTGCGCGTGGCCAAGCATGGCAACCGCGCCGCCACGAGCCGCTCTGGCAGCGCGGACGTGCTGGAGAGCTTGGGTATCCCGTTGGACGTCCCCGCCGCCGCCCAGGGGGAGGTGCTGGGCGAAGCCGGCATCGCCTTCTTGTTCGCGATGGCGCACCACCCCGCCATGCGCCACGCGATGCCGACTCGCCGAGAGCTCGGCATCCGCACGCTGTTCAACCTGCTCGGCCCGCTTTCGAATCCGGCCGGGGTCACCCACCAGCTGCTCGGAGCGCCCGACGACACTTCCCGGAAGGTCCTCGCGGAGGCGCTGGTGAAGCTCGGCGTCGCGCGCGCCTGGGTCGTGCGCAGCGTGGACGGCTTGGACGAAGTGAGCCCCTTCGCGGAGACGCGCATCACGGAGGTGGACGGCGGCACGCTGCGTGAGCACGTCGTCTCGCCGGAGAGCTTCGGCTTCGCACCGAGCCCGGAGGGGGCGATCGCCGGCGGCGAGCCGGCCGACAACGCGCGCGCCCTGACCACGATTTTGGGCGGAGGAAAGCACCCCGCTGCCGACGCGGTGGCGCTCAACGCCGCCGCCGCGCTGGTCGTTTTCCACGGCATGAGCGAGCGCGACGCGGGCGCGCAATCGCGTGAGATTCTGGCCAGCGGCAAGCCCTTGCAGACCCTGACCACGTGGAGCGCGGCCGCCAACAAGCGCCGCCCGCAAAGGGCCTGAGCCATGGGCGTGCTCTCGGACATCCTCGCTCGAAAGGCGCTCGAGCTACCGGCTCTGCGTCAGCGGCGCTTGCCGGCGCCGCCCCCGCGCCGCCCGGTTTCACTGGCTCGCTCTGCCAACGCGGACCGGCTCAGCCTCATCACCGAAATCAAGTTCCGCTCGCCGTCGGCCGGTAAGCTCTCGACCGCGCTCGGCGTCGCGGAGCGCGCCGCGGTGTACGAGCGCTCCGGCGCTTCCATGCTCAGCGTGCTGTGCGATTCGCATTTCTTCGACGGCGAGTACGAGCACCTCACCCAAGCGCGCGCCGTCACCACCGTCCCGCTGCTCTGCAAAGAGTTCGTGGTGGACCCCGCGCAGCTGGACGCCGCGCGCGCCTTCGGGGCGGACGCGGTGCTGCTCATCGTCCGTTGCCTCACCGCGCCGCAAACGCGTGAGCTCGTCGCCGGCGCCAAGGCGCGGGACCTCGTACCGTTCGTGGAGGTCACCACCGTCGATGAGCTCGCCGTCGCGCTGGACGCCGGCGCGGAGCTCATCGGGGTGAACGCGCGAGACTTGGACACGCTGGTCATGGACGCGGAGCGCGCCGCACGGGTCCTCGCCGCGATCCCGGAGCACGTCGTGCGAGTGCACCTCTCCGGCCTCGCCAAGCCTTCGGACGTGCAGCGCATTGTCCAAAGCGGGGCTGACGCGGCTCTGGTCGGCGAGGCGCTCATGAGGGCGGACGACCCCGCCCCACTCCTCGGCTCGCTCGTCGCTGCCGCTCGCGGCTGAAAACTCGCCCCTGGCCCGGGCCGGGGTTAGCCTGCGCCTGCCGTGAAGCTGGACGCCGCGCTGGACTTCTACCTGCAACACCTGCGGGTGGAGCGCGCGCTTTCGAAGAACACGGTCATGGCCTACGGGCGCGATCTCGGCAAGCTCCTCGCGTTCGCGGATTCACAAGGCGTGCAGGAAATCGAGCAGGTGGATCTGGGCGTCGTCTCTGGGTGGATCCGGGAGATGTCCAAGAGCGGCCTCGGACCGCGCAGCAGCGCGCGACACCTCTCTTCCGCGCGCGGCCTCTGCAAGTTCTTGATGCGGGAGGGGGTACTGCGCGCGGATCCGACCGAGCTCGCGGCGCGTCCACGCTTCGGCCGCAAGCTGCCGCGCGCGCTCGGCGAGCAGGAAATGCTCACGCTCATCGAAGCCCCTTCGCCGGACACCCTGCGCGGTCTGCGCGATCGCGCCATGCTCAGCATGATGTACGCAGCCGGGCTCCGTGTGAGCGAGCTTACACAGCTCACGGTCGGAGACGTGGACCGCGCGCGCGGCGTCGTCTCGGCGCTGGGCAAAGGCAAGAAGCGCCGTTTGGTGCCGCTCGGGGAGGTCGCGTTGGATCACCTCACTGCCTACCTGGCCGCGCGCGAGGCCGACTTCGCGGCGCGAGCTGCGGCGCGCGGCGCGAGCGCCAAGACCATCACTTCGCTGCTGTTCCCTTCGCCTCGGGGAGGCAAGCTCACCCGCCAAGCGTTCTGGAAAATCGTGGGGCGCACCGCCCGCGGCGCCGGCATCCGCGGCCATGTGCATCCGCACCAATTGCGCCACTCCTTCGCGACCCATCTGCTCTCGGGCGGTGCAGATCTCCGGAGCGTTCAGACGCTGCTCGGCCACGCCAACGTCGCCACGACCGAGATTTACACCCACGTCTCGCAGGACCGCGTACGGCAGGCCTACCGGAAAGCGCACCCGCGCGCCTGACCGCGCACGACGCGGCTTGAAAGCGGGGGCTTCCAAAGTAAAGTGACGGGCAGGTGTCGTTCGTACTCACAGAGCCCCGCGCCCCCGAGGTGCCCGTCGTGGTGGAGGTCCCCCACGCCGGCCTCGAGGTAGATGCGGAGACGCTCGCGTCCCTCGTCGCCCCCGCCGTCGCCATCGGCCGCGACGCCGATTTATACGTGGACGAGCTGTACGCGGACGCGCCGGACTGCGGCGCCGCCCTCCTCACCGCGCGGATGAGCCGCTACGTGTGCGATCTCAACCGCTCCGAGCACGACGTGGATCGCGACACCGTGCTCGGCGCGACCGGGCGCTCGAGCCCACACGGCCTCGTCTGGCGTTCGACGACCGACAACCGAGCCGCCATCGCTCGTCCGCTTCCGCGTTCAGAGCTCGAGCGTCGCCTCCACGCGTACTACCGTCCGTATCACGACCAGCTGGACGTCCTCGTGCGCGACCGTCTGGCGCGTCACGGCTTCTGCATCGTCGTCTGCGGACACTCCATGCCCAGCCGCGGTAGAGACGGGCGGGACGCGTCCGACGACGCGGGGCGCGACCGCGCGGACGTCGTGCCCGGCACTCGCCAGCGCACCACCGCCGCCCCCGCCGTCATCGACGTCGCCGAGCGAGTCGCCGCTCGCTTCCAGCTCGGCCTCATGCACGACGAGCCCTACCGGGGCGGTCACACCACCCTCCGCTACGGCCGCCCCGCGGCTGGCATCCACGCCATCCAGATCGAGCTAAACCGGCGCCTCTACATGGACGAGCGAAGCCTCGCCAAAAAGCCGAACGAGTTCCGCGTGATCCGAAGCTTCTGCCGCACCCTGGTCGAAGAGCTCGCGGCGCTCCGGCAAGTTCCGGCCGCCCGCGCCGGCCGCGGCTAACGCCTCACCGCTGGCGAAAAATTCGCCGCAGGCGCAAGAAACTCGCCCACTGCGAGCCCGAGCAGTACGGTCTCGCTTGACTTGGGCCAGCCATCTACTACGTTCCGCGCCCTCAGCCATGGCCCGCAGTGAAATCACCGGCAAGCGCCGCATGTCGGCGCAGAACGTCTCCCACTCGAACATCAAGACCAAGCGCTGGCAGAACGTCAACGTGCAGCGCCGCCGTCTCTGGGTTCCGGAGCTGGGCCGTCACGTCACGCTCAAGCTGACCACGGGCGACCTCCGCTCGATCGACAAGGTCGGCCTGCTCGCCTACGCCAAGAAGCACGGCGTCACGCTGGCTTGAGCTCGGGGCGCGCTCTTTGCGCGCCTGGCTCAACCGCACATCGTTGGTCGCGGCCCGGTCTTCGGGTCGCCACGCCGTAGCAGGGCGCGTCCGTGGCGTCGCTGGTCTTCACCAGCGTGGCGCTACGCGTCGCCGCGCGCCCTTATGACCGCGCACGCGCGGCCTCGTACCGCTCGAGAGTATCGAACCGTGCCGCTGGCTCGAGCGCTCACCAGACGGCGGTACGGAGGCGAACGGCTAGGCTCGAACGAAGCTCCACGCCTCCCGCAGCCGTTCGAGCGGCTCGTCCTCCACCGGATCCGAGTGCGCGACCAGTATTCGCTTCACCGGTAGCTTGGCCACTTCGTCGAGTGCTTGCCGCACCTCGGGGCCGCCGCGCGTGTTCTTGCGCACGTCGGGAGGCGCCTTGTACCTCCCGAACTGTCCGAAGAGTCGCGACGCCCAGCGCCAGGTGAAGTGATCGGCCGCGCACCCACACATCATCACGTCCGCGCCGATGAGCGAGCCGGTGGCGGTGTGGAAGAAGAGCGTCTCGTCCAAGAACGGAACGCCCCGCAGCGCCACCGGCGCCACCTCGGGTACCAAGGCGGGCAGCCGCTCGTCGTCGCTCGCGACGTCCAGCACCAGGGCCTCGTTTCTCGACTGGGCCGAGCGCGGACCGATGACCTGCGCATCGCGATAGCGAGCCTTCATCGCGCTGGCGTGCAGGTGATGGTAGCGGTTCGGCACGACGATCCAGCGGACGTGCCCCAAGCGGTCGAGCTCGGCGCACAGCTCCGGAGTGGGCTCGTTCGCGCTGTGCACCCAGAGCCCGCCGTCGGCGAGGCGCAGCACGGTCATCGTCGCCCGTAGGCGCACGCCCGCGAACCAGACTTGTTCCGCGGCCGTCCAGACTCCGCCCGACGGAAGCTCCCTCAGCCTGCTCATGCTCGACTTATAGCGTGCGCCGCACTCTCTCTCCCCACGGCTAGCACGACAGCAAGAAGCGGACGAGACGCCGTCGTCGACGCGTCAGAGCGCTCGCTCGGTTGGGAGCTGACTCAGCCTTCCAGGCCTTCGACCGTGCGCTTACTCGCGCTGCGTCGGATCCCGAGGCGGCGCACGCCTGGCTCCGCGACGCCACGAGCGCCGGGCGCAGCCCAGAGCTCCAGCGCGCCGCCCGCGTCGTCGTAGTCGATCCAGATCGGGGCCGGCGCGGGGAGCGGGGTGCCGGGCGCCGTGCGGGCCACGCCGCGCAGCGTCGGAACGGCAAGGAGCGGCGCGGAGAGCTCCAGCTCGTCGACGTACAGCGCCTCGGGCTGGCATTCGAAGGCGGCGGCGACGAACAGCCCGTTCACGTCGATGGCCGATACGGTGCTGCCGCGCAGGAACGGCGCTTTCGCCTCGGCCGCCCACGGCGCGGTCAGACGCGCTTCGCTCCGCGTCGCCTGCGCGTCCAGCTGCTCGGGACGAGAAAAATCCGCGGGAGTGAGCGAGCCGCCATTCGGCGCTCCGAACGCTCGCACCATGGCGCGCGAGAGCTCCGGCTCCGAGAAAGCGAGCGCGCCCACTTCCCCGACCCGGGCCAGTACCGCCGCGCGTCGCTCCGCGCCACGCTCGCGAGCGAGGGCGACGCCCGACTGAACCAGGCGCGCCAGCGTCGCCGTGCCTCCGTAACCGAGCGCGACCGCGAGCGCGGGCACCGAGGTCGGCACTCCCACGCGCGCCGCCATCGGCGGCTCCTCACCGGGCAGCGTGCCGCGCGGACGCTTGGCGCCCTTCCCCGGCTGGCGCACCCGTCCGTCGAACGCGCGCTCTCCGGAGCCGGTGCCGCCGACGAGGAGAGTCACTGGACCGAGCAACACCGCCGGGTACGCTCCCGCCGCCGCGAAGTAGCCGGCTAGCACCGCGTCCACGGCGCTAGCCCCTTTGGCCAATTCCTCGCCCGCGGCGGCTTCGCAAGCGGGGTCGTTGGAGCGCGCGAGCGAACGCAGACGCAAGCTCACGACTCTTCGTCCTCGTCCTCGAAGTCGTCTTCGTCTTCGTCGTCTTCGTCTTCGTCGTCTTCCAGCTCGTCTTCACCGCCGCTGCCATTGCTGCCGAGCGGCGCCCCGAGCAGGTTCCGCAGTTCTTTGGCCGCGCGGAGCGCGTTGTCGCCTTCGATGACGATGTACGCTTCCTCGAACGCGGCGAGGCGATCGGCGGCGCGCTCGATCGCCGACCCGCGCACGCGGCCGCCAGTGCCGAGCGACGAGATGCGGCCGTAAGCGACCGCGCCTTCGGGCAAGTCGTCCCGCGCCGGGTCGCGCGCGAGCGTGACCTCGAGCGAGGCGGCGAGCTCTTCTGCTTCTGCCTCCGCGAGGAGGCCAGTCGGCTCCCACGCCACCGCAACGCCGGAAGCCCTGAGCAGCTCCACCAGCTTCGTGAGGCGGGCGCGTGTGCGCGCGCCGGGCCGCGCCGTCGGCGGCGTGCGCAGGACGATCCAGCGGGCTTCCAGCGCGCGCGCCGTATCCACCGTGGACTGCACGTCAGCTTCGGTCGCGTCGGTGTCGAGGGCGGACACCGCTTTGGGAACGACCACCGCGAACACCAGGTGTGGCGGTGACTCGCTCTTCATGGTCTCGATGGTGCGCTTGCGCGGCGCGCCGTTGTCGAGCCTGACCTCGAGCAAATCCAAGTGCTTACCGTAGCGGGCGATGGCCATCGCCGAGGGATTTTGTCCGACTCGAAGGAGCATGGGGCGCGCGTCATAGCGTATCCCGGGCCGCTGGGCCAGGAGCCGGGCGGCGTTATTCGCCGCCGAAATGAAACCACTGGGTCGGAGACTCTCGAACGAAGGCTTCCATCGCGCCCGCGGCCTGCTGAACGGCTCGTTCCAGCTCCTCCGCGCTGGGACGCCGGCCGAGCGAAATCGGCTCGGAAATGCTGAGCTCGTAGTCGAAAAAGCCCCGGCGACGCGCGAATACGGGCACCACTTGAGCTCCGCTCAGGCTCGCGAGCACGAACGGCCCTTCCGGTACGCGGAACGGCTCGCCGAAGAGCGAGACGTGGACGACCCTGCCATTCGGCGGGACGCGGTCCATCTGCAGGGCCGCAACACCGCCCTTTCGCAGGTGCGCGATCAGCGGCAGCGCGTCCGTCGGGTGCCGACCGACGTGCAGCA
>JAQSWN010000438.1 GCA_029266615.1 Polyangiaceae bacterium | reverse complement strand
GGCTTCGTGTCGAGCGACGTCGACTTCAGCCCGGACGAGACACAGTTGCTCGTCACCAGCTGCACGCGGCCGGATGGCGGTTGCGCAGCGACTTTGCTGGACGCCAAGACGGGCGCGGTAACCAGGAAGCTGACAGAGCTGACTGGCCCGCACCCCGCGTTCTCTCCCGAAGGTAGCTGGATTATCGCCGCTAATCAGCTGCTCCACCTTCCCTCGGGCGAGGCTCGGTCTCTCGCGGAGGATGCCAGCCCGACCAACCCCGCAATCTTCACGTCCGAGGGCGACATCATCGCCGGCTCCGCGGACGGCTCGCTCACGCGTTACTGCCGCGAGGAATGACGCCGAGCGGCAGGAGCGCAATCTAGCCCTGGCGCGCTAAACCGCCGCGCCAAGAGGCTGGAGCAGCCTTGTGGGGGCCGGCGCGAGTAATTCGCGGCAATCTTTTCGCCCACGGCTTGAACGGCGAACGGATTCAGCGCCGCCCCGCCGCTTCATTGAAAGCCGGCGGCTCGAGCTTTGGGGCAGCTGCCGGGCTCCGGCCGTAGGATGAAGCGCTGGAGCAGGTCTTCGCCTCGAGACGCCCGGGACGAGAGCGGGAGGGTCAAGCGTGGCGGCATGGCACCATCGGGGTTGGCGAGAGAGGCGCCATCTGCGCTCGTGGCGGTGTGGAAGGTGACTTCCACGTCGGGTGGTCCATTGAGGACGGGGTTGACGAACAACTCGGCGAAGCAGGGCCCGTGGAGAGCGCCCAAGCCCGCGCTACCCATCCCGAAGGCCAAGGCTTTCGCATCCCGAGGGGAGCCGCGACCGAATCGGTGAAACTTGTCGTGCGCGAGGCCGGATGACACCACCTCGTGGCCGAAAATTCGCCCTTGGTCGCTCAGTTCCCGCACTTCACAAAAGTGAACATCGCCACTCAGGATCAAGAGGCGATGTTCGGGGTGCGCACGGAAGAAGCTCTGGAGCAGCTGCAGAATCGCATCGCGCTGGCCGCGGCACGCCTTCGACCACCACGAGTCCCGCAAATCATCCCACCGCGCGGGTATCAAGTATTCAACCAGCTCTACTGGTCGTCGGAGCTGCGTGATGGGCATCGCAGAGCCCAGCACCAGCAGCGTGGGGCAGAAGCGTGGCCGATTCAACCAGCGGCGCAGACGCTCCAGCTGGGCGTCGCTCACCACGCGCGCGGCGGCCGCAGAGCGCGCACTTCGTTGATCCATGACGAAGAAGCTCGCGCTCGCCCCCCATTCGGCTTCGAAGTCCAGCTCTGGCGACTGGGTGAGATCATGGCCAAGCTGCGCCCGCGCTCGGACGTCCGGCTCGACGTCGCTTCGCATCGGGTTTCGAAAGCTTTGCCAGGCGAGGAAGTGATGTCGTGCTGCGCGCAGGTGCTCTTCCCACCGCCGCTCGCTGCCCTCCCGGGCGTTCTCGTCGAGCTGCGCGCCCCAGCCGTCCCGAATCTCGTGATCGTCCCACATCATCGCGCTCGGCAGGGCGGCGCGGGCGGAGACGAGCGGTGGTAGCGAGAATTGCCCGCGGTAAGCAGCCTCGAAGAACGCGGCCGCCTCGCCGCGGCCATAGCGCGCCCGTCGCCGGTGCATCCCTGCGAGCATGGCCCGACCTCCCGAGTCTACGTACACCTGGTCTCCCAGACCGAGCGCGAACGCAGGGGCAGGCGCCGAGGTACCCTGCGCTCGACGGCGGTAGAGCCGAAGGCTCCGCACCGTTTGCTCCGTGACAATCGTTTCGCCTTTTTCCTCCGCGAACGGCTGGATGCAGCTGCTGCTCAAAAAGCTGAACGCGGACGATGTGCCGGCCGCTGGCGCGGTACGAACGTCGAGCACGCGTCTCTGCTCCACGCCGCGTTCGACGAAGCTCGCAATCAACCGATAGGGCTGGTCCGCCTCGAGCTCGTGCAGCTGCAGGCGGAGGGGGCCACTATCGCTGAGCTGCGCGCGTTCCTCGCGGGCGTCGACCTTCACCTCCGAGCCGCTGGGGTCCACCGTCCATACCTCCACGCGCAGCTCAGCAGGCTCCCCGCGGCGTGGCACGAACCACACCAAGAGCGAGCCGCTCGTCGGCATTCCCAGCTGGATGAGGGCGCCGTCGGGGTCATAACCGTGGAAGCCATCACCCCTCGGAGTGAAGGTGGCTCGGTAGTGTTCTAGTGAAATCCGACCGCTCACTTTTCCTGCGCTCCACGAGCCCACGCGAGCTGCTCGCGGTCCACGCCACTCTACAGAAGTTCGTCGCCCGGCAGGCCGTTGGGATTCCGCCACTGCGTAGCAATCGATCTCACGCGCGGACCGGCATCTGCAACGCGTACCAGATCGGCCTCTGGGCCGTCTTAGTGAGCATCCGAAATGGATGGGCGTGTCGATCGGAGGACGCGCCGTTCGTCGTCTCGATGAGCGTCTAGTTTATAAAGGCAAACGCCGTGAAGATTGACAGCGACAGCGCCGCAAGCGTGGCCGACGAGGCGTGAATGCAGGCAATCCTTTCCATCAACCGTCTGACCAAGGTCTATGCTTCCGGCTTCCAGGCGCTGAAGCCGATCGATCTGGAGATCGCCCGCGGGGAGATCTTCGCGCTGCTCGGACCCAATGGCGCGGGCAAGACGACGCTCATCAACATCGTCTGTGGCATCGTCAACCCGACCTCTGGTCAGGTGATAGCGGACGGTCACGACATCGTCCGTGACTACCGCGCGGCGCGCTCGAACATCGGGCTCGTGCCGCAGGAGCTGTCGACGGACGCGTTCGAGACCGTCTGGGCAACCGTGAAGTTCAGCCGAGGCTTG
>JAQSWN010000276.1:1427-9460 GCA_029266615.1 Polyangiaceae bacterium | reverse complement strand
CAGCCTCGCCGAGGCCCAGAAGCTCATGGCGAAGGAAGCGCCGGACCTCACCATCGTCGACTACCAGTTGCCGGACGGCACCGCGTTCGACCTCCTCAATCACGCGCGCGAGCGCGAGAGCGGCGAAGCGGTCATCGTGCTCACCGGCCTCGGCACCATCGACCTCGCCGTGCGTGCCATCAAGTCCGGCGCCGAGCACTTCTTGACCAAGCCCGTCGATCTGGAGTCGCTCGAGATCTTGGTGCGGCGCACCTTGGAGCAGCAGCGCGATCGGCGGCAACGTGCGTTCAGCGCCGCGGTGGCGAGCAGCACGCCCATGCCCTTCCTGGGCAAGAGCCGCGCGGTGCGCCGCCTCGAGGAGATGGCCACCGCCGCCATCGAGTCGGACGTGCCGGTCCTGATACTGGGCGAGACTGGCGCGGGCAAGGGCGTGCTCGCGCGCTGGATCCATCAAAACAGCTCGCGTAGAACCGAGCCGTTCGTGGACTTGAACTGCGCGGGGCTCTCGCGAGAGCTGGCCGAATCCGAGCTCTTCGGGCACCAACGCGGCGCCTTCACCGGCGCCGTCAACCACAAGCCCGGGTTGATAGAAGTAGCTCACAAAGGCACACTTTTTTTGGACGAGCTCGGGGACCTGGACTTGGCGGTGCAGCCGAAGCTCCTCAAAGCCCTGGAAGAGGGCCAGTTTCGTCGCGTGGGCGAGCTCGCCGCGCGCAGCAGCGACGTTCGGCTCTTGGCCGCCACCCACCGCCACCTCGCGGCGATGGTCAAAGACGACCGCTTCCGAGAGGACCTGCTCTTCAGAATCAACACCCTAACGCTCGAGATCCCTCCCCTGCGCGAGCGGGTAGAGGACATCCCCGCGGTGGCGCTCACGGTGCTTTCCGATCTCAGCCGCCGTCGTGGTCGCAGCGCACCCGCTCTGGGCGAGGACGCGCTGGAGGTGCTGCAGCAGTATCGCTGGCCCGGCAACGTGCGCGAGCTGCGCAACGTGCTGGAACGCGCTCTACTGTTTTGCAAGGGGGACTTACTGGACCGCAACGCCCTGCGCTTCGATCGCTCGCTAGCCCCCGACCGCACCGAAGAATCGGCGCAGACGCTGGACGACGCCGAGCGCCGCCACATCGCGACGGTGTTGGAGCGCGCGGGGGGTAAGGTGGACGACGCAGCGCGCATCCTCGCGCTGTCGCGCAGCTCGCTCTACGCGAAGCTCAAGAAATACGGCTTGCGCGCAGCTGGCGGCTGAAAGCCGACGACTTTAGATCGCAGCGCACGCCGCGCCCGCGATCTGCTCGAGCGGCAGCACCTGAGCCGCGCCGCCCACGGCCGCGGCCTCTTTCGGCATGCCGAACACGATCGACGTCTCCTCGTCCTGGGCGATGGTGTGGGCGCCCGCCTCGCGCATGGCCAGAAGTCCCTTGGCGCCGTCGCTGCCCATACCGGTCAAAATCACGCCCACCGCGTTCGCGCCCGCTGCCTTCGCCACGGAGTGCATCATGACGTCCACGCTCGGGCGGTGGTGATTCACCGCTGGCATGTCCTTGAGCCTCACCACGTAGGTCGCGCCGACCCGCTGGAGCAGCATGTGCCGCCCCCCCGGCGCGATCAGCGCCTTGCCCGCCAGCACCTCTTCACCATCGGTCGCTTCGGCCACGCGCATCGCGCACAGGGAGTTCAGCCGCTTCGCGAACTCGGCCGTGAACTGCGCCGGCATGTGCTGGACGATGACGGTGCCGGGCCCTGCGGGCGGCAGTTGCGTGAGCACGTCTTCGATCGCGCGCGGCCCACCCGTGGAGGCGCCGATCGCCAAGATCTTCCGCGTCGTGACGAGGCCATCCGCCTGCGGTGGGGTGACCTCCACGCGGCGGTTCGGACGGTCCCCGAGCGGCCTGACCTTGGCCAGAGCCGCGGCGCGCACTTGATGCACCACGTCCCGCGCGACGTCCGGGATCGAGAACTGAGAGCCCGGCTTGCAAACGACGCCGACGGCGCCGAGCTCCAGAGCGCGCACGGCAGTGGCGCTGCTCGCCGGCGTGAGCGAGCTCACGACGACCACCGGTAGCGGGTGAGCCGTCATCAGCTTCTCCAAGAACGTCAGGCCGTCCATGCGCGGCATCTCGACGTCCAGCGTGAGGACGTCCGGGCGTAGAGCCGCGATCTTGTCGCGAGCTGCGTACGGATCTGCCGCCGTCCCGACGACCTCGATGCCGGGCGCGCTGGAAAGCGCCTCCGAGAGCACGCGACGCACCACCGCCGAGTCGTCGACCACCAGCACGCGAATCATGCCGCCCCTTGCTGCTCCTCGAGTCGGAGAGACAGCGACGCCGAGACGGTGCCCTCGTCCAATCGCACCGCCACCGTCGCGTCGCTGGGGCCTCCCAAGCCGGGGTCCATCGTCGCGATCACGCGCGGCGATGACAGGTCGAACACGGCGCGCTGCCCCGCCACTAGCGGCAGAACGTTGCCGCAAACGATGTTGGCCAGCTCGCAGGCGGCGTCGTACTGCTCGCTGAGCTCGAGCAGGCCGTCTTCGCCCAGCATGGCGGAGGCGACCGCGGCGATCATCGACTCGGGCAGCACGAGGTGGAGGCTTCCGCGACCGGCTCCGCGGAAGTCGACCGCCAGCACGACGCGAGAGGCTTGCCCGGGCTCCGGCGGGGCCGAGCTCCGAGGCGCTGGCATCATGAAACAAAGGTTCTCGAACACGTCCCGAATGGCGCGGTCGAGCGCAAGTACCCAGGCTTCGTTCATGTCATCCTCCGGTCGCGCTGATGATGGCGTCGAGCAACGCCTCGGGTCCGAACGGCTTGCGAACGAAGGCCGCGCCCAGGCGCTTGAGCCGCTCGATGCGCTCGGCGCTACCCTCCGTAGAGACCATCACCACGGGAAGGCCCGCCGTTTTCGGCTCCGCGCGGACCAGCATGACCAGCTCTTCTCCGTTCAACACCGGCATATTGACGTCGAAAAGACCGAGGTTGATGCCCTCTTCGCGGGCCAGCACGTCCAGCGCTTCGCGCCCTTGGGTCGCCTCGTGCACGGCTTCGATCGGCAATCCGCTCATGTTCAGCGTGCGGATCACCATCTTTCGCATGACAGGGCTGTCGTCGACGACGAGGATGCGGAGGCTCACGTCGCGCTCCCTTCCCACAAGATTCGCGCTCGGCCGCCAAAGCCAACCGTCACCTCGCCCGTCGCGATGTCCAGGCTCATGTTACGAGGCTCGTTCCCGCCCAGCTCGTGCTTCTTGAGCAGCACGCCGTTCTTCCACATCAGTTTGCGCAGCATCGCGACGTTGCGCGGCCCAATCGCCATGTCGTCGTCTTCCTTTCCGTTGAAGGTGGCTCCCCCCGCTACGACGACCACCATGCGCTCCTTCTTTGCGCCTAGCGCGTAGCTCCCCAAAAACAGCTTCGGAATCCCGGTATCCGCGAAAACGAGCGGATTTTCCGCGGCCTTCGCGGGCGACATGGCGGCTTGTGGCAGCATGAAATGCAGGAGCCCTCCGACCTTGACCACGGGGTCCCAAACGCAGACTCCCAAGCAACTGCCGAGCGCGTAAGTGATGACGTGGTCCCGCTCGTCGCTCGAGATGACCATGTCCGCGATCCCCACCACCCGGCGGTTACGAGCGGCTTCGCTGAAGCCTCTTTCGACGGGTGCGGCCATGGTCATTCAGTGCGCGCGTAGATGGCGGGCTTGATCAACCGCAGGGGCTGGTCCAGCGAGGCGAGGCTCTCCGCGTGGCCGATCATGAGCACCGCCTGCTCCGAGAGCAGCCCCGCGTAGCGTCGAGCTAAGGTCGTACGCGTGTCGTCGGTGAAATAGATCATGACGTTGCGGCACAGAATCAGGTCGAACGGTCCCTTCATGGGCCAGTCACCCATGAGGTTCAGGCGCGCGAACGAGACTCGCGCCCGAACTTCCGGCGTGACCTCGGAGACTTCCTCGCCCGGGACGCGCCGCAGGTACTTGGAGCGCAGCTGGCCCGGAACGTCTTGGATGACCGCGTCCGGGTAACGAGCGGCCTTGGCGCGCGAGAGCACCCGCCGCGAGAGATCCGTCGCGAGAATCCGCGCGTCCACCGTTGGCAGATGCGCCTGCAGCAGCATGGAGAGCGTGTACGGCTCTTCCCCAGTCGAGCAACCGGCGCTCCAAATGAGGCGCGGCCGACGCTCGGCGCGCCACACCGGCAGTATCGTCTGCACCAAGTAGTCGAAGTGCTGCGGCTCGCGAAAGAAGCTGGTCTTGTTGGTGGTTAGCACGTCCACCATGTTGGAGAGCTCGACGCGGTCGGTCTTGACGCGCTCCAAATATTCTTCGTAGGCGGACAGCTTGAGCTCGCGCAGACGCGAGGCGAGGCGCGCCTTCACGAGCTCGTCTTTTTCAGGCGTCATGGCGATCCCCGCTACTGCGCGGATGAGCTCCCGAATGGCGTCGAAGGACGCGGTCGAAAGCGGTGGGGAGGCGATCATTCAGCGACGCCCGAGCTCGATGACTTCTTCCGTAGAGAGGATGCGATCGATGTCCAAGAGCAGCCGCACCTTACCGTCCGCCTTGGAGATACCGAGGAAGTACTCGGCCGAGACGTCGCTTCCCAGATCCAGCATCGCCTCCGTCTCCGCGCCGGCGACGTCCCGCACCTCGGAAACGGCGTCGACCACGATACCCAGCTCGAGATCCTGACGCTTGACGACGATGATGCAGGTCTCGCGCGTAGCCGACTGGGTTGGCATCCCGAACTTCGCGCGTAAGTCGATGACGGGAATGATCTTGCCGCGGAGGTTGATGACCCCTTGCATGAACGGGGGCGTGCCCGGTACGGGCGTGACCGGCACCACGCCGATGATCTCGCGCACCTTGAGGATCGCGATCCCATACTCTTCCGGGCCCAGGAAGAACGTGAGGTATTTGCCGCTGAGCGCGGGCTTTTGGTCGGAGGAAGCGGCGGCGGCGGTCATGCTTGCACCATGTTCGATTGCGTTGTGGAGCGCGGCTCCGGCGCGGGTCCCCTCGCGGCACGAGATTCTTTGGCCAGGGTCACGAGGCTGCCGGGATCGAGGATCAAGCCCACGCGCCCATCGCCCAAAATTGCGCCTCCGGAGACCGCCGGGACTTTTCCGATGCCGGCCCCGAGGGACTTGGCCACGACTTGCTGCTGACCGAGCAGCTCGTCGACGAGGAGGCCGCACGAGGTCGCCCCTTCACGCAGCACCACGACCAGCCCCGCAGTAGGGTCTTCGACCGCGCCCTGAACTTTGAACAAGCGGTAGAGACGGAACAGCGGAATCAGCTCGCCGCGCAGCAAGATGACCTCACCGCGCCCCACGACGGTGGACACCTGGCTCGCCTCCGGCCGAAAATTGACCCCGATGTTGACGGTGGGAATGATGTAGCGCTCAGTGCCGACGCGGACGATCATCCCGTCCGTAATCGCGAGCGTGAGCGGCAGACGAATGGAAAACGTCGTACCGCGACCGCGTTCGGACGTGATGTCGATGCGGCCCTTCAGCTGCTCGATGTTGCGGCGTACCACGTCCATCCCCACCCCGCGCCCGGAGATGTCGGTCACGCTCTCCGTGGTGGAAAAGCCGGGCAAGAAGATGAGCTGATAGATCTCGCTGTCGGAAAGGCTCTTGTTCGGCTCGATCAGGCCTTTCTGGATGGCTTTGGCCAAAATTCGATCGCGATGCAGACCGCCGCCGTCGTCGCTCAGGTCGATGACCACGTTACCGCCCGAGTGGTAGGCCGCGATGCGAACCGTACCCACGGCGGACTTGCCGGCCGCGAGGCGCGCGGCGCTGCTCTCGATGCCGTGATCGGCCGCGTTGCGCACCATGTGGATGAGGGGCTCGGCGATGACGTCCACCATGTTTCGGTCGATCTCCGTGTCATCGCCGGCGCTGAGAAATTGAATCTGCTTGTCGCTCTTCTTCGCGACGTCGCGAACGATGCGCGTCAGCTTCTGAAACGTGGGCCGCAGCGGCACCATGCGAAGCGACATCGACATATCCTGAAGCTCGCGCACGATTTTCCCCGCGTGCCCCACCTTGCGATAAAGCTCCGGATCCCGAGAGGCGTCGTTCTTTGGGTCTTGCGCGAGCATGGAGTGTGCGATCACGAGCTCGCCGACCATGTCGATCAGGCGATCCAAGCGATCGGTGCGAACTCGAACCGAGCTATCGTCTCCGCCGTTGGAGGCGCTCGGCTCACCGCGGGCAGGCGGCGGCGCGGCGACGGCCTCCGGCGTCGCTGCCGGCAGCGGAAGTGGCGGCGCGGCCGCGGCCGTCTTCGGTACGACGGGAGCCGGCGCGCTCGCGACGAGTGCGGGAGCTGCAGGCTCCGGCTGAGGCTTCATCTCGATGGTGGGAGTCAGCGGCGCGGCCAAAGCCGGGCTCGCGAGACGCGTGAGCTCCGGAACGACGGGAGCCATGGGTGGGACCGGCGCGGCCGGCGCCAGGGGCTCTTCCGGCTTCTGAAGGGCGCGCACGAGCTCCCCGTAACCGGGCGGTAGCTCCGCGGGCTGGCCCTTGAGCTGCGCCGCCACCGCGACGAGCGTCTCCTTGAGCATATCGATGCCGCGCAAAGAAAGGTTGGCGTAGACGCCGGTACAGCGAATCTCCCCGTCGCGGATCCGCGCGAGCAAAGACTCCGCGTGGTGGGCAAGCTCCGCCAGGGCCGTCATGCCGAGCATCGCCGACACACCCTTGACGGTGTGGAACGCCCGGAAGACCGTGTTGACCGCGCCCATATCCGCGGGGTTGTTCTCGAGCGTCAGCAGCGCGGCTTCTGCGTTGACGACATGCTCGTTCGCCTCCGTCAAAAACTCGCCGATCAGCTCTAGGTCAGGATCGCCCGGGAGCAGGGTCGGGACGTTCGCCGGCAGTGCTTCCGCCCCCGGGACAGAGGAGCGCCGCAGGGGCAACATCGATAAACGCCCCGGCATTATCGAGCGCGCCACCGGCAGCATCGAGCGGGCGCTGGGTAGCTGAGAATGGCGGTTCAGGAACGCGACCGCAACCGCCGTATCCTCCTCCAGCCTGAGCATACGTGGGGGTGGCGCCGAAGCGCTGGTGACGGGTTCCGGAGACGTCGCCAAGCAAACGAGCCGCACCGCCGCCGAAAGCGCCTGCTCGGGGTCCGGGCTCTCACCCGCCAGCAGCGCCGAAAGCTTCGTGTGCGCTGCCGCGACCAACCGCTTCACGGAGGCCGCCGCGCTCTCGTCCTGGCTCGCGAAATCCGAGAGCGCCGCGCACAGCTGCGCGAGGGCTTCGGTCTCGTCTGGCTGCGCCTGCATCAAACGTGCGGCGATCTCACCGAGATCCAGGGGGGATTTTGGGGGGGTGGCTTGCTTCATGGCGGACCGCTCGGGTCAGAACGTGCCGATGACCGCGCTGTCGTCGTCGTCGAACGGGATGAGCTCGCGACCGGAGCCGTTGACGACGGCCCGCGTCGGCATCGACGCTGCGCGCGGAGTCGCCCTTGGCACGGCCGTGGGGCGCGCCTGCAGGATGCGCGCGGTTCGCTTCTGCGAAGCCGGTCGCGCTGCCTGCGCGCTCGGTCGGCTCTTGCCGAGGCGAAATTGGGACGTCAGGCTGCGCATCGCTTCGGCCTGAGCCGCGAGCTCCTCGGCGGCGCTCGCGGTTTCTTCGGTCGCGGCTGCGCTCTGTTGGGTCTCGCGCGACACGGTGTCCACGCCCTTGTTGATGCGCGCGACGCTGTCGTGCTGCTGCTGGGAGGATTCGGCGATCTCCGCGATGACCTCGACGACCTTCTTCACCTGCTTGCCGATGGCTTCGAACGCAACCGAAGCTTCCCGGTTGATGTTGACTCCCTCTTCGGCCTTCTTCAGCGAGCGCTCGATCACAGCGGTGGTGTTCTTGGCGGCCTCGGCGCTGCGCATCGCCAGCGAGCGCACCTCTTCCGCCACCACTGCGAACCCGCGCCCGGCATCTCCGGCGCGCGCGGCCTCGACGGCCGCGTTCAGGGCAAGCAGGTTCGTCTGAAATGCGATCTCGTCGATCGTCTTGATGATC
>JAQSWN010000276.1:0-1381 GCA_029266615.1 Polyangiaceae bacterium | reverse complement strand
TGATGCTCTCCACCGCGCTGGAGAGGCGGTTCATGCTCGCCGTCCCTTGATCGGCCATGCTCGTCGCGCCCTGCGCGTGGCTGCGAGATTCTTGCGCGTTGGCCGCGTTCTGCTTACTCATGGAGGTAATTTCCTCGAGTGAGCTCAGGACCTCTTCGATAGAGGCGGCTTGGGACGAAGCGCCGCGCGCCATCTGCGAAGAAGCGCCGGTGATCTGCCCGGCCGCGGCCGCGACTTGGTCAGCCACGGTCTGCACCTCGGCGAGGGTGTTCTCCAGGGTGTCGAGCGCGCTGTTCGTCGCGACCTTGATCAGGTCGAAGTCTCCGCGATACTCGCCGCGCATCCGCGCGGTCAGGTCGCGGCCCTGGGCCCGCGACAACACTTCTTTCGCCTCTTGGATCGGGGCGTTGGCCGTAGAGAGCAGCTCGTTCATGCCGGTGACGAGCTCTCCGAACACGCCCGACAAGCCCTCCGCGGAGCCGCGCTCCGACAAACGCCCGTCGCGCGCGGCTTCGATGACGCGCTGCTCGACGCTCACCAGCTGCTGAATGCTGGCCCGCATCTCCGAGAGTGCCAGCGCCACGTCCCCCACTTCGTCGTCCGTCTCGCGCCCCAGATTCTCGTTCAGGTCGCCGCGCGACATACGCCGGGCCAGCGCGGAGATGGCGGCCAGGGGTTCGCGCACCGAGCGCACCGTGATCGAGGAGAGGACGGCCATGAGCACGCCCACCAGCACGACGGCGATGATGATGTTCCGAGCCGACGCGCTCTCTTCTTCACGGGCCCGGTGCTCGGTCGTTTTCACGAGACCTTGGATTTCGTCGCCGAGCGAGCGCAGGGTGGCGTCGAGGGCGGTATGGTCGCGCAAAAAGCCCGAGAGGTCCGGGAGCGTGTCTCCGGATGCGGACGCGAACGCCTCCGCCGCTTGCAAGTAGCGTTCAATCGCGGGCGCGGCGTCGGCAGCCGCCTTCTGGAGCTCAGGACTGGAGTCGCTCGCGATCGTCTTCAGATCCGCGCGCAGCCGGGCGCTGTGCTCGCGGATTCCGAGGGCCCCCTCGCGACGCGCGGCGGCGTCTCCGCGCGCGACGCCGAGGCTGACGAGCAACACATCGGCGCGGAGGCCGTCGTGCATCTTGTCGGCGTCCATTTGCGCGCGTTGCACCGAGCTCACGTCGGAGATCCGGGTCGCCGCATCGGCCATCGAGTCCAAGGCTCTGATGGCCAAGGCGCCGATGAGAGCGGTACACAGCACCGCGGCTCCGCTGAGGAGCAATAGCTTTTGCAGTAGCGTGAGTGACTTCATTGGGTCCTTCCGAATGCGAGGCGACGCGCGCGTCGTCCGAGCAATCGCGGGTCCGCCCTATCGAACGGCTTTGGTGGC
>JAQSWN010000275.1 GCA_029266615.1 Polyangiaceae bacterium | reverse complement strand
GAAGCTGGTCAGCATTTCCTACGCGGGCGAGGTCTCGCTGGACGTCGACACCCTCACCACGCTGGAGCTGTCGGACATCTCGCCGCTCGTCACGATCCCGATCTCGGGACACGCCAAGCTCGACGCCAAGATGGTCATGCCGGGGGGTGACCCTACCCTCACCGGCAACGCCAAAATCGACGACTTCGTCATCGGTGGCTTCTCGGTTGGGGACATCCAGCAAACGAAGGCGAAGTTTCGCATCCTGTATCTGGAGCTGACGGACCTCATCGCCAAGAAGGGCAGCTCCGTCTTCAAGGCGCCGAGCGCCCGGCTAGATTTCGGCACCGCCGCGTCGATCCTCGTGAACGTCAACGCCAAGAGCGACGCGCTCGACCTGCGCGATTTCTTCGCGATGTGGCACTTCGACGAAGACCCGCGCTTCGACGACGTGAAGGGTAAAGTCGGGCTCGACGCACAGATCCGTTACCTTTACGGCGGTCCGGAGGACAAATGCGCGGGCGGCGTGCTCTCCACGAGCGGCCGCGTCAACGTGCTCGATCTCGACCTGTTCGGCGAGCGTTACGACGGCGGCGACGGCGAGTACAATCTCAAGTGGTACGACCGCGACGCCACCATTCAAGGCGTGGAGCTGGACGTACCCAGCATCACCTTGCGCAAGGGGCCTGGGCTCATTCTGGGCTCCTTCGGTATTCGCCGAGGCGCACGCATCTACGGCACCCTCACCGGCACCGAGGTGCCGCTCTCCAAGCTGGACACGTTGCCGTCGCTGCTGAAAGCAGCGGACGGCCGCGTCACTGCCAATGGCGAGCTCTCCGGCACGCTCGACGCGCTCGCTCTCACGGCGCGCGCCAAAGTTTCGGAGCTGCGCCTCGGCCGCGCCACTTTTCCGCCCTCGGACATCACGGTGCGCCTGGATCCCGTCACGTATCCAGTGAAGCCGATCGCGACGAGCAAATGCGGGCTCCCCATCTACGCGCCGCTGGACCGCGCCGAGTACGACGCAGACAAGGTCGCCGGTGTCTTCCACGTGGACGGGCAATTGCTGGGCGGCCAGGTCGCGCTGGACGACGTCACCGTCACTCGCCAGAGCAAGAAGGCGATGGCGGGCAAGGTGCAATTCCGAAACCTGGACCTCGGCGCGGCCGCGGAAATGGTGCCCCAAGTCGCGCTCTCGGACGTGCGCCCCGCAGGCTCACTCAGCGCGACCATCGACATCCAGCGATTCGACATGGAGGACGCGCGCTCCGCCGCGGGGAGCCTCACCATCTCCGAGCTGCGCACCGAGTATCAAGGCTACCGGCTGCGCGTGCCGCCCGGTGCCTCCCCCATGACCCTGAGCGCCGGCAAGCTGGACCTCCCCGGCCTCGGCTTGGAAGTGAGCACCCCTCGGGGCCAGAGCGCGAGCTTCCAAGTCTCTGGCAAGGTCGACAAGCTCGGCCAAAACGCGGAGGTGGACGCGACGTTCGGCCTCAAGCCGCTGCCGCTCGCGACGGTGCTCGGCATGGTGCCCCGCGTGGAGCGCGCGGAGGGCATGCTCGGGGGCAAGCTGCGCCTCTTCGGTCCGCTCGCCTCGCCGCGCTATCAAGGCGGCTTCGAGCTCACGAACGGTGAGGTCGCGCTGCACGGCCTCGGCACCCCGATCAGCGATATCGCGGTCGCGCTCAGCGTCGACGGCAGCGAGATCAACATCGTGCGCGGCAGCGCGCGTCTCGGCTCCGGCAGCCTCGCGATCAAAGGTGGCGCTCCGCTGCGCGGCTTCAAGGTCGGCGAGGCGAACATCGCCATCACTGGCCGCAACCTGGCGCTGCCCACCACCGGCGGCATCCACGCCGTCGCAGACGCCGACCTCATCGCTACCATCAAGTCCGCGCGGGACGACGCCGAACGCAGCCTTCCACGCGTCGCCGGCAACGTCACCCTCAAGTCCTTCGAGTACAAGCGGCCCGTCACGATGACGGCGGACATCTCCACGCTCGCCCAGCGCGGAAAGCGCAGCGAGTTCGAAGCCTACGACCCGAACGATGACGCCATCGAGCTCGACATCCGCATCGCCAGCGAGCGCCCGCTGAAGCTGCAAAACAACCTGGTCGAAGCCGAGCTGCTCCTCGACGAGCGCGGCCTCGAGCTCTCTGGCACCAACGCCCGCTTCGGCCTTCGCGGCGACCTCAGCCTCAAACCCGGCGGCCGCATCAAGCTCCGCCGCAGCGAGTTCGAAATCAAGGAAGGCCGCGTGCGCTTCGACGACGTCACCCGCATCGCTCCGACCGTCGACGTGACCGCCGTCACCGAGTACCGCCGCTACAACACCTCCAGCGCCGCTCCCACCAGCGCCCCCGGCGCCGGAGCCGGCTCAGGCGCCGCCAACAGCGCCGCCGCCGCCCGCGGCCGTCGCTTCCGCATCACCATGCGCGCCCACGGCGACGCCGACAAACTCAAAATCGATCTCACCAGCGACCCCGCCCTCGCCCAAGACGACATCTTCCTCCTCATCACGATCGGCCTCACCCGCGCCGAGCTCGACCAAGCCCAATCCGCCAGCGTCGGCGAGTCCGTTGCCCTCGAGGCCCTCGGCACCCTCACCGGCGCCGACCGCACCGGCCGCACCGAGCCCACCATCACCATCGGCAAACGCCTCGCCGAACGCATCCGCGCCAACGTCACCAGCGGCGTCGCCGAATCCCGCGAAATCCGCTCCAACGTCGAATGGCAGCTCTCCCCTCGCGTCTCCGTGGAAGGCTCCTACGACAACGTCAACGACATCTCCTCCTCTTCACTCGGCAACCTCGGCGCCGACGTGCGGTGGAGGATGGAATTCGAATAGCGGATTGGCCAACGAAGCCGTTCCGCAGCGGCACGAACGACGCACGGAGCCGCTTTAGCTCCGAGAGCGAGAGCGAGAGCTACAGGAAGATCGGGAGATCGGAAGGCGAGAATTGGGGGGGGGCGCGCTGCCGCCTGCGAATCGGAGAGCCCTGCGCCTGGCGAGTCCGCCGCTCTTCAAGGCCGCGCGGCCAGCGCCGCGCGAGTGAGCGCCACTGCGGCCGGCAGATCCCACATGACCAGCTCCGCCGGAATGCGCAGCACCCGATAGCCGTGACGGCGCAGCTTCGCGTCACGCCGGGTGTCCGCCGCGCCCCGCCGCGCATGCCGGCGGCCGTCCACCTCCACGACCAGCCGCGCGCGCGGAGCGTAGAAGTCGGCGATGAAGCGCCCCGCTAGCGCCACCTGGCGCCGAAACGGCTCCCCGAGCTGTGAGGCGCAAAGCGCCGACCACAACCGCGCTTCCGACGCCGTGGGCACCGCACGGTTTTGCGCTGCGTAGTCCTGGAGCCGCTTGGCTGAGGTGAATGAAGTGGATGAAGGGCGAACGCGCATGAAGCCTCCGGCGCCGGTTTCGGCCCGGACGCAGCCCACCCCGGCGCAGGATGCGTGACGCGCCCCCTACGTAGAAATCGCTCAACGCTGGCGCGGCGCGCAGCGTGCGCCTCTCGCGAAGTCCGGGCCGAAACTGGCGCCAGAGGCGGGCGCGCTTGAGCCGAATCTTCTGTCTGATCAAACGAATGGCAGCGAGGCGGCCGACCGGCCGCACCGAGCCCACCATCACCATCGGCAAACGCCTCGCCGAACGCATCCGCGCCAACGTCACCAGCGGCGTCGCCGAATCCCGCGAAATCCGCGTTCGAGCAGGCCGACGCGCCGTGGAAGGCACGACCGATATGCTCGAATGTGCTCAGACCTTGCCGAGCGACACCCACGTAGGCACCCGGCAGCGGCTGCGCATCGCAACGAGTCATCGCGGGCACGCTCGAAGAGACGTCGATGAGCTCGTTGTCGGCGAGTTCACTTCCATTGCTCAGGCTCCAACCCATCTCGTTCGAAAGAACATCCCGGCATGATCGAAGGAGCGAATGTCGGTCTTCAGCGGTCCCGAGCCGCACGCTGGTCGACACTTCAGTAAAAGGAGGGGGGTTCGAGACTCGGCACGATGTCGCGGTTCGGACTAAATTTCCAGAATGATTTCGGGCTCTCGAGCGCCCGTCACGATTTGGTCGCAGCGGTGACAATCCGAGGACTAGCTTCTGGCGATCGTCACCGATGCGACTGATCGGCTTCCAAGCACGCTGCTCTCGAAATCCTTCGCGAACTTTAGTTACTTCTGCGACTGCGAGCCGAGTCTACCGAGGTGCCTCCTTTTCGAAGCGGACCTTTTTCGGCGCGCTGAGCGCGGCCATCCTTAACTCAATTCCGGGTCGACCAAGGTCGGGCGACTGCTCGCTGCGGCGATTCCGGGGACGATAGGCGCGAGGCCGCCTTGCAGCAGGACATGTGCTCAATCCTGAGTTTGCGAGTTGGGGCAACCCCAACCTGAGAGCAGACGTGCGCTGGAGTTTGGAATTCGACTGGCGGGCTTTGCGAACGACAACGATCCACCGCGGCACGAATGACGCGCGAAGCCGCTCCATGAACGGTCTTCGGCCCTCGGCGTTCGTCTTCAGTACCACTTCCAAGCGCCGACCAGCGCGAAGCCCTGCACTGTCTCGCCGTCGTAGAAGCCAGGGATCGCTTCGAGCGCGAGCGTAAAGTCGTGGTTCGTTCCCTGGGCGAGCGCGGCCCCAATGCGAAAGTCGAGCGCCCAGCCCCCGACTGCCTCGCGCGACGAACGCGAGAACAACGGATTGGGTCCGTAGAGCCCCAAGCCGACGCCGCCGCTGACGAAGATCTCGTCGATGGGCCACACCTCGGCGATGATGCCGTAAAAGTTGTGAGTCATCTGGGTGCCGTCTTCGAAGTAAGACGTTCCCGCCGCGCGCGCGAGAAGCGCGACCCGAGGGGTGATGAACCCGCCCAAGCTGAGCGACAGCGGCGCTAAGCCAAAGTGGGACGAGCGCGGCACCGGCGTGCAACCACCGTAAGGACCGCAAGAAGTGGAGAAACTGGGCACGTTCATCAGCGACACCCCGATTCCCAAGTCGCCCGTGAAGCCCTGATGCCGCGGCGCCGCTTCCGCGCGGCCCGCGCTGCAGCATAGCCCGATGCTCAGTCCCGCACCCATTACCCAACTCCTCATACGTCCCGGTAGCCCAACTAGCCGGCGCGCAGCAAGCGAATCAACCCGCAGGATTGCTGTACTCGACCATCAGCTCCAGGATGAGCCACCGACGCGCAAGCTCTGCGCAGACGCTCCGCACAGGACGCTCCGCGTGCGGCGCGAGCTCATGCGGTGGCAGTTTCTTCGAAGTTTGTCGATCTGGCACAGTGATTGCTTCGTCTCGGGCAAGTTCGCCATTCTGAGCGGCGCTCGACTGCCTCTGACAAGGAGACGCCCTGCGATGCGCTGGTTTCTCGCTGCCATCTTGCTGCTTCACGGGCTGATTCACTTCTTGGGGCCCTTGAAGGCGTCCGGGCTCGCGTCATTGCCTAACCTTCACAAGGCCATATCGTTTTCAATGAGCCTGATTTGGCTACTCGCCGGCGTGCTCACACTGGCCGCCGTGGCCGCGATGTGGCTTTGGCCGAGTGGCCTCTGGGCTCTCGGGCTCGGCGCCGTCATCGCTTCGCAAATCGCGATCTTCAACGCCTGGTCCGACGCGAAGCTCGGCACGCTCGGCGACCTGCTTCTTCTCTGTGTGAGCGCGACCGGCTTCTTCATGTACGGCCCTGGCAGCTTGTATGCCCAGTTCCGACAGGACCGCTCGGCGCGGGTCACGAAGGCAGCAAGGCTGGTGACGGACGCCGATCTGGAGCCTCTGCCCAAGCCAGTACAAAGGTACCTAAGGGCGGTAGGCGTCGTTGGGCATCCACACGTGCAAAGGTACTCGCTGCACTTCCGTGGGCGAATTCGCGGAGCTCCGAACGACCCGTGGATGCCGTTCAAAGCCACCCAGGTTAGCTTCGCAAACCCGTCATCACGCCTGTTCTGGATGCAAGCCGAGAAAGCTGGGCTGCCCGTCGCGATTTACCACCGCTTCGTGGGAGGTAGCGCCAGCATGCGCGTGATGCTGCTGGGCGCGCTCGAGATGGTCGATGCAGCGGGGGCCACCATGGACCGCGCCGAAACCGTAACATTGTTCAACGACATGTGCCTCTTGGCACCAGCAACGCTGCTCGAGCCGAACATTGCGTGGAAGCCGGTCGACGATCGCACGACCGAGGCGCGCTTTTCCCATGGCCGCAACACGATCACGGCCACTTTGAGGTTCGACGACGACGGCCTGCTTCGTGACTTCATTTCTGACGACCGTTGGCGGCTGGGTGCCGACGGCAAGTCAGCCGAGCGCCGGCGCTTCTCCACGCCGATCCGCGACTACCGCAACTACGGTTCTTTCCTGCTGGCGAGCCACGGCGACGCACGTTGGCACCTCCCCGAAGGCGACTTTACCTATGGCGAGTTCGACCTCATCGATGTGACCTACAACGACGTCCGCTGAGCCTCGCCGCTAAAGCAGCTCAATGTGCGTTCAGCCCGACCCAAGCGTTGAAGGCGGCCCTATGTGACACCGGCCGGAGCCGTTGGCGCGTAAATCGGGCGCGAACGGCTGCAGACTCTCTGCACAGAGCGAATGTTTTCGGCTGCGCTGTGCTGAGCTAACCTTTCGACCATGGCTGAGCACCGCGCCAAGATTGCGTGGAAATCCCAAGCTGAAGATTTTCGTGACGGTCGTTATTCTCGCGAGCACACGTGGTCGTTCGATGGCGGCGTCACCGTGCCGGCGTCGCCGTCACCGTCCGTCGTCCGTCCTCCTTATTCGAACCCGTCGTGCGTGGACCCGGAAGAGGCGCTGGTGGCAGCCATCTCCAGCTGCCACATGCTGACGTACTTGCACCTCGCCTCCAAACAAGGCTTCGAGGTATCGAGCTACGAAGACGACGCTGTCGGCTACATGACGAAGAACGAGCGTGGCGTGCCGTGGGTGAGCTCCGTCCTCCTCAGCCCCGTCGTCGAGTTCCACCCTGAGCATCGCCCAACGCCCGAGCAAGATCGAGCGCTGCATCATCGAGCGCACGAGGAGTGTTTCATCTCCAACTCGGTCAAGACCGAGATCACGTGCCGGCCGACGTCGAAGCCGTGAGCGCGGAGCAGTCGGAAGAAACAGGCTCGGAGCTCGTGAGCTCGCGTTTAGGGCGCACCGCGCGGCGCCTTGCTCAGGAACGACAAAGCGACGGTGCTTTCGACGAGAATCGCCATCGAAAGCGAGCCCGGCGCCGGTAAGAATTGCCCGGAGTGCAGTCCAGGGAGAGCGGCCCCGCTCGCTTTTGACAGCGCGAAGCGAGCCGGATCGACGACGCCAACCCCGAGCATGACGCTGGGCACTCCTGCGCGCGCATACTCACCGAAGTCCTCCGAGCCCATCTCCGGTGGCAGCGGCGCGAGCGAGCCCTCCGCGAGCGCGGGCCGAAGGGCGGCCACGACGGCGCGAGTCTGCGCCGGATCGCTCACGGCAGCGGCCGTGCCTTCCGTGACTTCGATGCTCGGCGGGCGTGGAGCGGCCGCGGCCGCCGCTTCGGCGTCGGCGATCCGCCGAACGGCAGCCAGCACACGTTGGCGAGTCTCCTTGCCGTAAGTCCTCAGCGTGAGCTGAAGCTTCACGCTGTCCGGAATCGTGTTGTGCTTGTTGCCGCCGTGAATCGAGCCCACGCTCACCACGACCGGCTCGAGCGGGCTGCTCTCACGAGAGGCGATGGTTTGCAGCGAAGTGACGATGCGCGCCGCAATCACGATTGGGTCGACCGTGAGCTGGGGGTAGGCGCCGTGCCCCCCGCGACCATGCACTTCAATGTCCAGCGAGTCGGCGCTCGCCGCGTAGGGCCCCTCTGTGTACGCCACGTGCCCGAGCGGCAACTGGTCGTGCACGTGGATGGCAAACGCGAGGTCGGGCTTGGGAAACCGCGTGAGCAAGCCGCTTTTCAGCATCGCGCGCGCCCCGAGGAGTCGCTCCTCCGCAGGTTGTGCGACCATCATCAGCGTTCCGCTCCAAGACGAACGCCGGAGTGACATGAGCTCCGCAGTGCCCACCCATGCCGCCATGTGGAGATCGTGACCGCACGCGTGCATGACGGGCACGTCTTGGCCCTGGTGATCCTTCGCGCGCACCCGGCTTGGCTCCAAAGCGGTCGTCTGCTCTTGGACGGGTAGCGCATCGAGCTCCGTGCGAAGCATCAGCGTCTTGCCGGGGCCGTTGCGCAGGAGCGCGACGACGCCGTGACCGCCCACGCCCCGGTGCACCTCGAACCCCAGACGCAGCAGCTCCTTCGCTAGGCGCTCGCTGGTCTTCGCTTCCTGCAGCGACAGCTCGGGCGCGGCGTGCAACTCGGCATACAACGCGGCATGCCGAGCGGCCGCCTCTGCGGCTTGGGTCGGGCTCACCGGCGTCGCCGGGGCTGGCGCGGCCCCGCAGGAAAGCATGGCCACGCCGCAGAGCGCCAACCGCCGAAGTGCGCGTATCGACATCTCGCTCACGCATACCATCGCCCGGGCGCGCGAAGCTCGTTACGCTTCGTTCGGCTTCTTTTTGGCGGGAGGAGGCGGCGCACCCGGCGCGTTCCCCTCGCCCGAGATGACGCCGGCGCAGGGCTGCGGGGTCTGGGGAATCGTCATCGGGTTGACGACGAAGCTGGCGACGCGGCCGTTGCTATCTACCCACGCGTAAACGCCTTGCTGCCCTATTGCCACTTGTCCCGGTTCGACGACCATGGCCAAGGCGGTCCAGCTGAAGGTGGCGAAGTCTCCATCTCTTCCCTGACCGTTCGGAGTGCCCAGCTCGCTGAGCAGCTGCTGGACCGTGGTCTCGCAGATGCGAACCGCCGCGAGCTTTTCGGAAGGGATGAACTTATTCGTTTCCACCGAGCGGGCCTCCGGCTGTGGAGACCCACAAGCGACCAGCAGCAACGCGCTCAACGCCCCAACACCCCCGACACGATAAGAACCCAACATGCCCACCAGATTCGCACACCGCATCTCTCACCTCAAGCGGCCACGCGGCTTTGCACGTAGCGTCCCTTCGCGGCTTTGAGGCGAGACGAAGACCCAGTGCCAACTGTGAGCGCGGAGCCGGTCTCGGGAACGTGGTAACGAAGGGGTGAATGGACACGCTGACTCACGGTCTGCTCGGCGTGGCTCTGGCCGCGCTTCCTCTGCCGCGCCGGCTGGACCCGGGGGGCGTTACGCCGCTCCGGGCCGCGCTGCTATCCAGCGTCCTCGGCGCCGAGCTGCCAGACCTGGACTACTTGCTGCCGTCGGACGACGCGGTGCTGCAGACCCTCTCCGCACACCGTGGTTATAGCCACTCGCTGCTCGCGGTCCCGGTCGTCGCGGCCGTCGCCGCCGTCGTGAGCAAGCTGTTCTTCCGGCGGGCGGCGTTCGCGGCGCTTTACGCGCGGTCGCTCATCGCAGTGCCGCTCGCGCACTTGCTGCCAGACTTGTGGACCGGTTGGGGGACGCGTCTGCTGCTGCCGTTTTCCGATCGCCGTTGGGCGCTCGACTGGACGATGGTGATCGACCCATGGTTTACGGCGCCGCTGGCGCTCGCGGCAGCTTGGTCGCTGCTCCGGCGTGAGCAGCTGCGTCGTGCCATGGCGATCGGCGCAGGCGTCGCCGCTCTGTACGTGCTGCTGCGTGTCGGCGCGTCCGCGCAGCTTGCCCGAGAGGTGTCGGGGGCCTATCCCGAAGCCTCGAGCGTGCACGTGTTCCCGGCGATGCTCGGGGTGACCCGATGGCGGTACGTCGCGCAGCTCGGTCGGGTCTACGCGGTCGGGTCGGTGTCGCTCGGCGCCGAACCGATTGAGGCCGCTCGGCACGAAGCGTTGCCGAACGGCCCCCTCCCCGAACGGCTCGAGCAAGCGCGGACGGTGCGAGAGGCGCTCGCGTGGGCGCGCTTCCCGGTCGTGAGCGTGGCGCCGCTGGATCCCTCGACGGAGCGGATTCGCATCGCCGACCTCCGCTACCATCTGAACGGCTCTCCCACCCTCACCTTCGTCATCGACGTCGACCGCGCTGGCGCCGTCCGGCGCGCTCGACTCGATCGAGGAGGAAGCGCGGCCGAGCTGCTCAGGCGCCTTCGAAAGAGCTGAGGCGCCCGAATGGAAAAACGGAAAAACGGTTCCCACCACATTTTGCCGCTCGTTTGCTAATGCGGCCGCGGCTGACCGGCAGTAGCCTGGTCGGACGAAGCGATTGTCGAAAACGCCGAGCTTCCCTGGGTACCGAAGGTGCGTCGCGCTCATGCGCAAGCGCGACCCGCAGTTGCAAGAAGATGGCTTTCATCTCCTTCTCCCCTACGCAGCCGCTCACGTGGACGAGCTCATCGTCGACTTTCAGAACGAAACCGACCATGGCCTTCGCTGCTGGTTTCTCGAGTTGATCGGCACCGCGAGAGATCCGAAAGCTTTCGGACTACTCGTGACTCAATTGAGCTCCTCGGACGAGGCGATGCGCAGCTGGGCGGCGCGTGGTCTCGAGGGCATGGACACGCCCGCGGCTCGGCAGGCGCTACGGAACGCTGGTGTCGTCCACGGACGGCGCGCCTCGTCTTCGTCACTTACGAAGCCGGTCGACGGAGAAGCCTGGGGGCGGCAGGACCGTGCGCAACTGATGCGCTGGCTGCCGGCCGAGGTCGTCGGCTCTCAACGGGCGCTGAACTACGTGCTTCTTCACGGGGACGATCACCTTGGCTCCCGCTGGACGCCCGAGTGGCTCGCCCCGGTCGAAGCCGCAGCTTTTCTCGCCTTCCTCGAGACCAAGTTCTCAGACGAAAATGGTTACGAGATTTTCGGACAGCTCAGGCGACGCGCCATGAGCCAAGTGATCTAGAGTCGATTGACCACGGCTTCCAATCACCTCGGTGGAGCTGATTTCCCCCGCCGAGCGCTCGCTGAATCGGCCCGCGACGCGCCGCGGTCAGCCATTAGCGATTCCGAGCGTCGCCTGCGCGGGAAGATTCGTGAGTTTCGAGCCCGCGCGCGATCCTTCGATGCACGGCTCACAGCTTGTTTTACTCTGGTTTCAAGAAGACTTTGGCGTCACCGACCAGCAAGCCCTCGACTCGCTGAAAGCCGTCGACTGGAATTCCAAGGCAACCGACTTCCAGTACTAGCGCGCACTGGTAGATGGCTCGCCCCATCTCGAGCGAGGATCTCTGCCTGGGTGCGCGCAGCTTTCGTCCCTAGCCACTGCGTCCTTGTTTGCTGACGTCGCCGCTGCTTGACGGCGGCACGTTACCCTGACCTCTGTACGGACATGGCGAGTACCGCGACCGATGACCTCGTGCTTGGCGGGCTTTACGGGCAGCTGATCGGCGACGCGGTCGGCGTCCCGTACGAGTTTAGCGCAGCGGAGGATCTCCCTCCGCCCGAGCATATCGACATGATTCCGCCGCTCGGATTCATTCGGGCGCATGCCGCCGCTCCCAAGGCGGCCTGGTCCGACGACGGGGCTCAGGCGCTTTGTCTGCTTGCGTCGCTCCTGGATTGCGAAGGGCTCGACCTCACCGACTTCGGCAATCGCTTAGTCAATTGGTATAGCGGGGGCTACATGGCCGTAGACCAAGTCGTCTTCGATGTTGGATACCAGACGAGTGTCGCTCTGGCCGCTATCCAGAACGGCGTTCCTGCCGAAGATGCGGGTCTCGCGGAAGAGCAGCACAACGGAAACGGTTCCCTCATGCGCGCGCTGC